>DATMAP010000056.1:0-13500 GCA_035559835.1 Gaiellaceae bacterium | reverse complement strand
CGGGAACGGCGAGGGTGACGTACCCGGCGTCCGCGCGGAGCGCGGCGAGCGCGGCGAGGCAGGCGGCCCCGGTCATGCCAGGCTGACCGCCCACGACGAGGACCGAGCCTGCCGTGTACTTCGTATCCCGCGGACCCCGGCGGGGAACGAGCCCGAGCAGGGCCGGGGTCGCGCGCCGGTGCTCCGTCGGGACGGTCTCGAGGCCGATGTCGGCCACCACGACCCTCCCGGCGTGGAAGCGACCCGGGGCAACGGCGAGGCCCACCTTGGGCGCATGGAAGGTGACGGTGAGGTCGGCCCGAACTGCGGTCCCGGCGACCTCGCCCGTGGAGGCGTCCACGCCCGAGGGCAGATCGACCGCGACCACCGGTGCGCCCGCGGCATTGATCCGCTCGATCAGCGCGGCTGCTTCCGGGCGAGGCTCGCCGCGAAAGCCGGTTCCGAAGAGGGCGTCGACGACGACGTCGCATCCCTCCACCGCCTCCGTCTCGACCGCCTCGCGCCCGGCCTCGCGGAGCACGCGCGCGGCCACGCGCCCGTCGCCCCCGTTCGACCCGCGGCCGCAGACGCAGGCGAAGCGGCGCGCGTCGGGATAGGCCGCCATCACCGCCTGCGCCACCGCCGTCCCCGCCCGCTCCATCAGCTCGGGGACGGACTCGGGGTAGCGCGGGTAGCGCTCCTCGGCGGCGCGCATCTCGGCCGCCGTGTACAGCGGCTCGAACGGCGCCCGCCGATCTCCGCCTTCACCTGCGGTGTCACCTGCGGTGTCAGACACCGAATCTGTCAAGGGAAGATCGTGCCGAGTTCGCAAAAAAGAATCCACAGCCACACACCGCTCGACTCGGTCGAATTCGCGGAAGGCCGCGTCCCACAAAGCCCACACGTTTCATGACGTGTCCGAGTCCGCAACCAACCCGGTGTCTGACACCGGAGGTGGCACTGGGGACAGCGGGACGATGACGGCGATCGCCGCCGCGAGCTCCCTCGAGTGCGTCAGCGAGAGGTCGATCGCCCCTGCCCGCACACGCTCGGCGAAGGCGGCGGTCCGGCCGGAGAGACGAACGCGGGGCTTGGGCCGGCCGACGATCTCGACCTCCTTCCACGTGAAGCGGACGCCGCAGCCGAGAGCCTTGCCGACCGCCTCCTTGCCGGCGAAGCGGGCCGCGTAGCTCTGGGCCGGATCGGCCCGCGAGTCGCAGTAGGCGCGCTCGGCCTCGGTGAAGCAGCGCTCGCGGAAGCCGGGGCGCTCGAGCGCGCGCCGGATGCGCTCGATCTCGATCAAGTCGACACCGACCTTCACGCCGCCCAGCCTCCGGTCAGGTCCTGCTCGAGCAGAGCAGGGAACTGCGCGAGAGAGGAGACGACGATGTCGGGAGCCGGATCGGCCAGCTCCAGCGTCTCGGGCCGGAACTTCCCCGTCCGGACGAGAGCGGTCCGCATCCCGAAGAGATGCGCTCCGCGGATGTCGGTCTCGACGTCGTCGGTGACGAGCCACGTCCGTTCAGGCTCGGCTTCGAGCGCATCCAGGGCGGCCGCGAAGTACGAGGGGCTCGGCTTCCCGAGCACGGTCGCCTCGACCCCTGTCGCATACTCGAGGCCCGCGACGAAGGCGCCCCCGTCGAGCATGGGGCCCCGGCTCGTCTGCCACCAGCGGTTCTTGTGCAGGCAGTAGAACGCGGCCCCCGCCTGGATCTCGGAGAAGGCCCGCGCGAGGTTCATGTAGCTGAAGACCTGGTTCGGCTCGAGCGTCTCGTCGCAGCCCCCGATCAGCACCGCCTCGGCGTCGTGGCCGACCAGCTCGAGGCCCTCGAGATCAGGCACGATCGCCGCCATCACGAGCGCCAGCACGCGCTTGCCGGCCAGCTCGCGGGCGGCCGCGATCGGGGTCGTCTGCAGCTCCTCGTCGTCGAGCTGGAAGCCCATCGCACGCAGCTCGGCGGCGAGGCCGCGCCGTGGAAGCGTCGAGTTGTTCGTGACGAAGCGCAGCGCGTGGCCCGCCCGGCGCAGCTCGGCCACTGCCTCCACGGCGCCCGGGATCGGTTCCCCGGAGACGTGGAGGACGCCATCCACATCGAGCAGAATGCAGGCCATGGAGCGTGAGTCTATTCGGGTCACGCGCTCCGTCCTGCTCCCCCTCTCGGAGATCGAGGTCCGGGTCTCCCGCTCCAGCGGGCCCGGCGGTCAGCACGCGCAGCGCGCGGCCACGCGCGTGGAGGCAGCTCTCGACGTGCAGGCGTCCGCGACGCTCTCGGAGGCTCAGAAGCGCCGCGTCATCGCCCGAGCCGGGCCGGTCCTGCGGGCGGTCGCACAGGACGAGCGCAGCCAGGCCAGGAACCGCGAGCTCGCGGTCGAGCGGCTCGTGGAGAAGCTCCGCCAGGCACTCGCCGTCCCGCGCCGCCGCGTGCCTACCGCTCCAACCGTGCAGGCCCGCGAGCGCCGGCTCGAGGAGAAGCGCCGGCGCGCGCGGCAGAAGGCGCTCCGGAGGCCTCCGGGCGCGGAATAGACTCGGCGCTGGTGGACGTGCTGAAGGCCGCATCGCTGCTCTCGGAGCTTCCGCGCGAGCGGACGCGGCTGCTCGACAACCTCGGCCGCCTCCGCCGCGAGGTGGGGCCGATCACGCCCGAGCTGTCGGACGCGCTCGCCGATCACATGAACATCCGGCGAGGCGAAGTGCACGAGGTCGTTTCCTTCTACTCCTTCCTGCAGGTGCCGCTCGACACGCCGCGCGTGTGCACCGGGCCCGTGTGCGACTGCTTCGGCGCGCGCGAGCTGCTCGTGCGCACCCCGGGGGCGATCGAGGTCGCGTGCCTCGGCCACTGCGACCTCGCGCCTGTGCTCCTCGAGGGCGAGACGGTCGTCCCCGAGGTGCGCCACTCGACGAACGAGGGGCGGGTGCTCGGCCTCGGTCGCCGGGACGAGACGCTCGCCGATTACGTCGCGCGCGGAGGCCTGGAGCTCCTGCGCGTGCTTCCGGCGCAGGATCGGATCATCGGCGAGCTGAAGGCCTCCGGGCTCACGGGGTACGGCGGCGCAGGCTTTCCGACCGGGATCAAGTGGGAGGCGGTCGCCCGAGAGCCTGCGCCGCGGTACGTGGTCGTCAACGCCGACGAGGGCGAGCCGGGGACGATCAAGGACCGCTACGTGATGGAGCTGCGGCCGCACCTGCTCGTGGAGGCGACTCTGATCGCGATGCGCTTCACCGAGGCGACGGACGGCTACATCTATCTCCGCGAGGAGTACGCGACCGCACGCCGGCGGCTGCAGGAGGCAATCGACGAGTTCCGCACCGCCGGGCTCCTCGACGGCCTCTCGCTCGAGCTCGTCGTGGGCGCTGGCGCCTACATCGCAGGCGAGGAGTCGGCCATGCTCGAGTCGATGGAGGGCCGCCGCGCGATGCCGCGCCTCCGTCCTCCCTTCCCGGCCCAGGTCGGCTACCTCGGGCGCCCGACGCTGATCAACAACGTCGAGACGCTCGCGCACGTCCCCTTCATCCTCCGCGAGGGCGGGGAGGCGTGGGCACGTCTCGGGATACGCGGCGAGAAGGGGACTCGGCTGTGGTCGGTGTCGGGCGCCGTGCGGCGACCGGGCTGCTACGAGGCGCCGAATGGGATCGCGCTCCGCGAGCTGGTCGAGGAGCACGCCGGCGGGTTCTCTGGGGAGGTGGGCGCGATCGTGCCGGGCGGGGCGGCGAGCGGCATCCTGCCGCCCTCGGCGCTCGACGTTCTGCTCACGCGCGACGCGCTGCGCGAGTACGGCGCCGGCGTCGGGTCGGCGGCGGTGCAGGTCTTCCCCGTCTCTTACTCACCGCTCCGCCTGCTCGCCGAGACGATGCGCTTCTTCGCCGAGGAGTCGTGCCAGAAGTGCACGCCCTGCCGGATCGGGAACCGCGCCCTCCACCACCTCTGCGAGGAGCTGGCGAAGGGCGAGGCGGCGATGTCGCGCGAGAAGGTAGAGGAGTGGCTGGAGGCGATGGAGAAGACCTCCATCTGCGGCCTCGGCCAGGCCTCGCCGTTCCCGGTCCGGAACGCCATGCGCTGGTGGCCCGAGCTCTTCGCTCCCCTCGGCGGCGCGTAGAGAGCGGTGTCAGACACCGCTCTGCGGGTCGGGGCGGAGAACCAGCTCGCGGTAGCGGGCCATGGCCGAAGCGGCCTCGTCCCCGAAGAACGAGAGCAGTCGTTCGACGTCGAGGAACGGCGGCGGAGCCTCGAGCCCGACCGAGGCGCGGAAGCTGCTCCACGGCCACTCGTCCGGGCACGCGCAGAGACCACCTTCGACTGGGTTGCGAGCGACGTAGCGCACGGTTTCGAAGAACTGCGCCTCGCTCTCCTGGAGAACCGCGCCGAAGCGGTTCTTGAACAGGTGTGCATCCCTCCCGTAGCGTCGGTTGAACCGGAGGGCATAGCGTCCGTTGAGGCCCTTCAGGGCCTGCGAGAGCTCTCCGTGAGGGATCTCCACGATCAGGTGGTAGTGGTTCGGCATGAGGCAGTAGCTGAGGCATCGCAGGTCGTACGCCCTGACGACCCGGCCGAGACACTCGAGGAAGTCGACCCGATCGGAGTCGAACGCGAAGATCGCCTGCCGGTTGCTGCCGCGCGAGAAGACGTGATAGATGCCTCCCGGAACCAGCTCGCGTGGCGGTCTGCCCATGTGGGCCAAGCTAGCGAGCGCCAGGCTCGAATCCCGCCCGTGTGGATGAGAATTGACTCTCTTGGCACAGAATCACCCTTTCTTGGCACAGAATCACCCTTGACGGAACTCGGTGTCTGACACCGGGGTGGCGAGTACCATGACGCGCGTGGTCGAGTTCACACTCGACGGCCGGAAGGTGAGCGCGCCCGAGGGGGAGCTGCTCGTGCACGCGGCCGCGCGGCACGGGACGTTCATCCCCACCCTCTGCCACGACGCGAAGCTCGACCCCTACGGCGGCTGCCGCATGTGCGTGGTCGACGTCGAGGGCGCGCCGCGGCCCATGCCCGCCTGCGCCACCCGCGTCCGCGAGGGGATGGTCGTCTCCACCAACGGCCGGATCACTCGCTTCCAGCGCACGCTGACGGAGATGCTCCTCGCCGAGCATCTCAACCCCTCCCCCGGGGGACGCCCGAACGAGCTGCTCGACCTCGCCAACGAGCTCGGCGCCGAAGCCCCGCTGATCCTCCCGGACGCCAAGCGCAAGCCGTACGAGGACAGGAACCGGCTCATGGGCTACGACCCGGACGCGTGCATCCTCTGCGCCCGCTGCGTCCGCTACACGCAGGAGGTGATGATGTGCTCGGCGCTCTCCCTCGAGGGCCGGGGCGGGCACGCGCGCATCGTCCCCACCTGGGAGCGCTCCTGGCTCGACACCGAGTGCGAGCTCTGCGGCGGCTGCCTCTCCGTGTGCCCGACCGGCGCCATCTACGAGAAGTTCGAGGAAGGCACGCAGCGCCCCGAGCGCGCGCTCGAGCAGGTTCGCACGACCTGCACCTTCTGCGGCGTCGGCTGCCAGATCGACCTCAACGTCGACCCGCAGACGAAGCGGATCGTCAAGGTCACCTCCAAGGACGAGTACCTCCCGAACGAGGGCAACCTCTGCGTCAAGGGCCGCTTCGCCTTCAACTTCGTCCACCACCCCGACCGGCTCACGCAGCCGCTCGTGCGCGGCGAGGACGGCGAGCTGCACCCCACGACCTGGGAGCATGCGCTCGAGACCGCGGCCACCGGCCTGCGCGGCGTGATCGAGCGGCACGGCCCGCAGGCGGTGGGCTTCCTCGCCTCGGCGCGCCTGACG
This sequence comes from Gaiellaceae bacterium, assembly GCA_035559835.1. Taxonomy (GTDB): domain Bacteria; phylum Actinomycetota; class Thermoleophilia; order Gaiellales; family Gaiellaceae; genus GMQP-bins7. The sequence goes on along the minus strand of DATMAP010000056.1, from coordinate 7,733 downwards.
AACGAGGAGAACTACCTGATCCAGAAGCTCGCGCGGGCGGTGGTGGGGACGAACTCCGTCCACTCCTGCGAGTCGACCTGACACGCTCCGACCCTCTACGGCCTGGTCAGGTCGTTGGGCAGAGGAGCATCGAGCAACTCGATCCCCGAGATCGAGAACGCGCGCTTCCTCTTCGTCATCGGCTCGAACACGACGGAGGCGCACCCGGTCCTGGCCCTGCGGATCAAGAAGGCGGTGCGCAAGGGGGCGACCCTCGTCGTCGCCGACCCGCGCAAGATCTGGCTGACGAAGATCGCCAAGCGCCACCTGCAGCTCCGCCCCGGCACGGACGTGTGGCTGCTGAACGCGATGATGCACACGATCCTCTCCGAGGGCCTCCAGGCAGACGAGTACATCCGCGAGTACACGGAGGACTTCGAGGCCGTGCGCGAGGTCGTCCTGCGCTACTCCCCCGAGGACGCCGAGCGCGTAACCGGGGTGCCGGCCGACGACATCCGCGCCACCGCCCGCGAGTACGCGAGCGAGCGGCACGCGGCGATCTTCTACACGCTCGGGATCACCGAGCACGCCTGCGGCGTCGACAACATCTGGTCGCTCTCGAACCTCGTGCTCATGACCGGGCACCTCGGCTACGAGTCGACCGGCCTGAACGCGCTCCGTGGCCAGAACAACGTCCAAGGCCTGAACGACTCGGGCGCGAACCCGATGTACCTGCCCGGCTACCAGCCCGTGGACGACCCGGAGATCCGGCGCAAGTTCTCGGAGGCCTGGGGCGCGGAGGTGCCGGAGACGCCCGGCTACCGCCTCGACCAGATGATGAGCGGGCTCCACGACGGCCGCATCCGCGCCCTCTACCTGATCGGCGAGAACCCGGCCCAGACCGAGCCGAACGCCCGCCACGTCGAGGAGGGCCTGGGCAAGCTCGAGTTCCTGATCTCGCAGGACATCTTCCTGAACGACATGACCCGCAAGCACGCCGACGTCGTCCTCCCCGCCTCGAGCTTCGCCGAGAAGGACGGCACCTTCACGAACACCGAGCGGCGGATCAGCCGCGTGCGGCCGGCCGTCCCGCTGCCCGGCGAGGCGAAGATGGATCGCGAGATCGTCCTCCTCATGGCGAAGGCGCTCGGCGCCCGCTGGCCCGAGTACCCCGACGCGGAGGCGGTCTGGAACGAGCTGGCCGACCTCGCCCCCAACTGGTACGGCGTCCGCTACGACCGCTTGGAGGCAAACGGGATCCAGTGGCCCTGCCCGGAGATCGGCCACCCGGGTACCCCGTTCCTGCACGCGCCCCGGCCGGCGCGCCCGCCCGGCAAGGGCAAGTTCTTCCCGGTCGAGTACCAGGAGCCGATCGAGCAGCCCGACTCCCAGTACCCGCTCGTCCTCTCCACGGGCCGCACCCTCTACCACTACAACTCGGCGACGATGACCATGCGCGAGGACGGGATCACCGACAAGCAGGAGGACCCCTTCTTCGAGATCTCGGCCGAGGACGCCTCCGCGCTCGGGCTCGCCGAGGGCGACTGGGCGCGGCTCGTGTCGCGCCGGGGCGAGCTGCAGGCCCGCGCGCACATCACCGACCGCGTCTTCCCGGGCCTCGTCTGGATGGCGCTCCACTTCGCCGAGCAGAAGGTGAACTGGCTCACCCACGACGTCGGCGATCCGCTGATCGGCACGCCCGAGTTCAAGGTCTCCGCCGTCCGCGTCGAGCCCCTCCGCGCGGCGCTCGGCGCCGCCGCGCGGTGAACGCGGTCGCCACCGACTCGCTCGCCTTCGAGGCGGTCGCGCCTCACCTGAAGGGCCGCTTCGGCAAGCCGTACCTGTACGAGCCGGAGTGCGAGTCGACGCAGCTCCTGCTGCTCGGGTCGGGTCTGCCGGAGGGAGCGGTGGCCGCGACCGACCACCAGACGGGCGGCCGTGGCCGGCTCGGCCGGCGCTGGGTGGAGCCCGCCGGTACCTCCGTCCTCGTCTCCGTCCTGCTCCACCCTCCACGGGAGCGGCACCTGCCGGAGCTGTCGCTCGTCGCCGCGCTCGCCGCGGCGGAGGCGGTCGAGGGTGCGACCGGCCTCTCCGCCCAGATCAAGTGGCCGAACGACGTCATGCTGAACCGGCGCAAGGTGGCCGGAGTCCTGGCCGAGCTCTCGGACGGAACGGTCGTGGTCGGGATCGGGATCAACGTCAACCAGACCCGCGAGCAGCTCCCGCTCGACGCTCCCACTCCGCCCGGCTCGCTGTACACGCTCACGGGGAGGACGCACGACCGGGCGGCCCTGCTCGGCTCCCTCCTCTACCGGCTGGAGCGGATCTACGACGGCTGGCGGCACGGGGGCCTCGCCGACCTCTACGGGGAGATCGGCGCGCGCGACTTCCTGCGCGGGCGCCGCATCTGGGTGGACGGGCAGGCGGGGACGGCGCTCCAGATCCTGCGCGACGGGCGCCTCGAGATCGAGACGGACGCGGGCGAGGTGCGCACGCTCGAGTCCGGCGAGGTCCGCTACGAGCGCTGAGGCGCCGCCGGCTCAGCGCTCCGAGAGGAGCGAGACCACGAGGTAGATCACGAGCGCGAGGGGCAGGAGCAGCGAGCGCAGGACGCGGCCGCGGCGCGCCCGGCCCGGCTCCGCGGAGTCCGACGCCGGCTCGAAGGGCTCGAACGGCTCGAGCTCGAAGGGCTCCAGCTCGACCGGCTCGGGCTCGGCGACGACGGCCTCGCCCGGTGCGACCTGGGCGGCGAACCCCTCGCCTTCCTCCTCGAGGTCGAAGAGGCTCGCCCACTTGCCGCAGGAGCGGCAGGACGTCGCCTGCGGCTCGTTGACCGCCCCGCACTGCGAGCAGCGCCAGCCCTGCGTCGCCACCTCCTACCTCCGCATGCGGACGGGGATCTCCACCAGGTGGAGACGGGTCTTGCCGTCCTCCGCCGAGAGCTCGAAGACGATCAGCGCGCCGACGCCGTCGAAGGGGACGGTGAACTCGTCGGTCGTGAAGTCGAACGTCCCGCGCGTGCCCGAGCCGGAGGTGGCCGTGACGAATCCTTCGTCCACGATGCGTCCATCCGTGTCGGTCAGCTCGTAGTTGAAGGTGGCCTCGAACGTGTTCGCCGTGCCCGTCACCCGCAGCGGGCTTCCGACCTCCTCGAAGGCGAGCGGCGACTCGACGAGGATCGCCGGCGTCACGTCCTCGAAGTCGGCGCGCGCGAGGGTGCGCCCCTGGATCTCCACCGACTCGACGGTCGGAAACTGGCTGACCGTGTAGACGACCTGCGCGAGCGGCTCGTCCGGGAGCTCGCCGGAGAGCTCCACCCGCGCGACCCCGGACTCGACGCTGACGCTCTCGACCGCCGTCCCTGCGGGGATCGCCGTCGTCAGGCCGAGGTCGCTCTCCTCCTGCGCCGTCGGCCCGGAGAGGAGCTCCGCGAGCGCCGCCGTCGCGACCGCCTCGGTCTGCTCGACCTCGCGCCGCACGGGCCAGACCTTCCCGTCGAGCAGGAAGTACACGCGGACCTCGCTCGTCGCGGGCGCAGTCGTGGTGGTGTCCGTCGGCGCCGCCTCCTCACCGCCGCCGCAGCCGGCGGCGAGGAGGGCGACCAGCACGGCGAGGAGCGCGCGCCACATGCGGACAGCGTATCCGGCTCAGCCGGCCAGCCGGTCGGCGGCGGCCGCGGCGGCAGTCAGGTCCTGGCGCGTGTTCACGTTCGCCAGCAGGCGCTCGTCCACCTCGAGCGTGCGCGGGTTCAGGCCCCGGAGGGAGAGCTCGCCGGCCGCGACGCGCCGCTCGAGCTCGGGCACGAGGGCGCGCTCGTAGGCTCCCGGGAGCGGGCCCGTCTGCGGGACGGCGCGCTCCGCGGCGAGCTGGCGCAGGAGCTCCGCCGTGACGAGCGGCGTGTCCACCGGGAGCACGAGGCAGAGCTCGTGCGAGGCGGTGCGCAGCCCGGCGAGCAGCCCGAAAACGGGTGCCCGCCCCTCGGCGCCGTCGTCGAGCACCGGGAACGGCAGCTCGAGCCCGTCCGCCGCCTTGCCGACCGCGAGCACCTCCTCGCACACCTCGTGCAGGAGGCGCCACGCCCGCTCGGCGAGCGTCTGTCCGCGGAAGCGGGCGAGCGCCTTCGGCGAGCCGAAGCGCTCGGAGGCCCCGCCGACGAGGAGGATGCCCGTGGCGGCTAGACGATCCGCCACGGCTCCGTGTACACGGTCACGCGGCCCTCGCGGACGAAGCCGCACAGGGTGAGGCCGCGATCGGCCGCGAGCTCCACCGCCAGGGACGACGGAGCGCCGACCGCGACCACGACCGGGCAGCCGGCGACCGCCGCCTTCTGCACGAGCTCGAAGGACAGCCGCCCGCTCACGCAGAGGACGTGCTCGGCGAGCGGGAGCAGGCCCGCGAGGAACGCCCACCCGACGACCTTGTCCATCGCGTTGTGCCGCCCCACGTCCTCGCGCACGCACAGGAGCTCCCCCTGTGGAGAGAAGAGGCCGGTCGCGTGCAGACCGCCGGTGGCGGCGAACGCGCGCTGCGCCTCGAGCAGCCGGCCCGGCAGCGACGCCACCACGGCCTCGGCCACCTCGACCCCGCTCGCGACCCGCTCCGCGGCGACGCGCACCGCCTCGATCGAGCCCTTGCCGCACACGCCGCACGAGGAGGAGGTGTAGAAGTGGCGGCGCAGGCGCTCGGGATCGAAGTCGGTCGCCTCCACCTCGATCGTGTTGGCGGCGAGGTCGGCGGGTACGCGAGCGGCGACGGGAGCGAGCCCCTCCGTCAGGCAGAAGCCGAGGGCCAGCTCCTCGTCGTGGCCGGGCGTCCGCATGGTGACGACGACCGGCTCCCCGCCGAGCCGGATCTCGAGCGGCTCCTCGACGGCGACGCGATCGGCCGCCCGCTCGCGCCCCGGGCGCCGCTCGACCGCGACCGCGAGCGTCGCGTGCGGAGGCAGGTGTGCGCGCTCGGCCACGACGTGAGCGTACTGGCGCGGGCGCGGCGCCCGCCCCCGGACGTCGCCGACCGGTAGCGCTCCAGGCTCGCGACCCGCATCGGCGACGTGGCGCCCGCTCGGACTCCTCCGGTAGGGAGCGGTCGATCCGGGCTACGGCCGAAGCCGCCACCCCGAGGCGAACAGCGCGGCGGCAGCCACGTACCCCGCGACGGCGACAGCGGCCGCAACCGGGAGCGAGAGCGCCAGCGACGACTCGTGGAAGCCGGTGAGCCCGGCTCTGGTCGCGTCGACGAGGTAGAAGAGGGGATCAAAGGGGGTCAGGGTCGCCCACGGCTCGGGGAGCGTGCGCGCCGAGTAGAAGACGCCTCCGAGGAGCGCGAGCGGCGTGACCACGATGCCGGCGACGAACGAGTGCTGGTCGAACGTCTCGGCCCAGATCCCGGTGATCACGCCGAGCGCCGAGAAGACGAGCCCGGTCAGCGCGAGCGCGAGGACGGTGACCGCCGGCCGCTCGGGGCCGCCGGCGAAGGGCAGCGCGAGCGCGAGGACGGCGAGCGCGGCGACGAAGCCGCGCACGATCCCACCGGCCATGTACGCCAGCGCGAGCTGCCACGCCCGAAGCGGGCTCGTGAGAACGTCGTCGATGTAGCCCTCGCTCTTCGCCTGGAAGAGGCTCGTCGAGTTGTTGGCGAAGGACTGGGTGGCCACCGTCAGCACGAGCAGGCCCGGGAGGATGAACTCCAGGTAGCGGACCGCCCTCGAGCTCGCCCACGCGGCCGCCGAGCGCGCCTCCGAAGACGGCGAGGAAGAGGATCGCCGGAGCCGAAGCTGAGCTCGAGCGGAAGATGACGCCAGGCGATCCCGGTATGCAGCACGAACAGGATCCCCTGCAGCGCCTGGCGATCGGGAAGTCGCTTGCGACCGGGGAAGCGATAGCGCCGCTCGACCTTCGGCAGCAGCGGCTCGATCCGCTCCCACAGCGCGTCCGACACGATCCACGGCGCGGTAGCCATCGGCACCCCTCCTCAGCTTGACGACGGATGCCGACGGGTTCGTCGTCAGGAGGCGGGTCCCTTCATTTCGGTTCGAGTTCTAAGCGGGCGCTCCGTTTTCGTCGGGCTAGTGCCCGGGAGGCGGGCCTGGCGGGCCCAGGATCTCGAGGCCGTTCCGCTTCCCGATCGCGATGAGCCGCTCCATGTCCGGGTGACCTTCAAGCGGTGGCGGCAGCACGCGCTCCGGAGCCGGCTCGCCGACTTCTCTCAAGAATCCCTCGAACTGCATCGGCGCGAAGCCGACGAGCGCCCGCGCTCCACCGTCCTCCGCGTAGAACGTGTGTGGCACGCCCTTGGGCCCGAACGCAAACGAGCCCGCCTTCAACGACAGGCGCGTCTCGGCCACCCAGAAGGTCATTGCGCCTTCGAGGACGTAGAACCACTCGTCTTCCTCGGGATGGATGTGCCAGGGTGAACCGATCCCCGCGGGCACGACGATCTCGATCATCCCGTACCGCCCGGCCGTGTCGTCCCTGCCGATCTTGATCGTCTGCAGCATCCCCAGCATCCAGAACGCTTCGCCCTCGTTGCCGTCGAGGAGGTACCCGAGCTCTGCGCGTTGCTGAGCGATTGTGGCCACTGTCCGACTCCTCCTAGTGGGTGATAAGCTCACGGCAACTGTTGATAACAGAACAGTTGTAAGGAGGACTATCTCAGATGGAACAAAATCTGTCAAGCCCCTCGCCCGAGCGACTTCGCTGCTGGCGACTCTTCTTCGAGAGCTCGCTTGCACTCGGGGACGTGCTCGACACGGAGCTCGAGCAGGCCGTCGGCATCCCACTACGCTGGTACGACGTCCTCGTTCACCTCGAGGAATCGCCCGGTGGCATCCGCATGAACCAGCTTGCAGAGCGAATCCTCTACAGCAAGAGCGGCTTTACCCGCGTCATCGATCGCATGGAGGCGGCAGGGTTCGTCGAGCGAGTCCGCCCGGCGGACGACCGCCGCTCGATCCTCGTAGTCCTGACCGCGAAGGGAACCGAGACGATGGAAAGGGCACGTCGCTACCACCGCGACGGCATCGAGAGACACTTCTCACAACACCTCACCGACGCCGACGTCAAGGCGCTCACCCGGGCGCTCGAGAAGCTGAGCGCGCATGCTCGCCCGCTCCGCCCTGGGCGAATTCGCGGTTAGCACGCAACCCTGGTAGCCACGTGGGCACACCTTCCGCGGCGCGCTGGGCTGACCCTTCATCCGTCTCGTCAGGAGACGTTCCCGCACACACTGCGGCACCCAGGAGTCGTTTCGTTCGGCACCCCTTCGCGGAGATGTTCGAGCTAGTGGCCCTTGAAGTTTGGTTGGACTCGTAATGTCATCAGGCGGCGATCCGATTCTTGGCCTCGGCGGCGGCGATGCGCCGATCGCGGTGCTCGCTGTTGCGGTGGCGGACGTGCTCGGCGAGCGCATGCCCGAAGGCGTCCCAGTCGAGGTAGTCGGCGTTCTTGCACACGAACTCGTCGAGCGCGCCGAAGGTGGCCTCGATCCGGTTCAGGTAGCTGGCGTAGGTGGGGGTGGGCACGAGCTCGATGTTGTTGTGCTCGGCGTAGGCGCGGATCGCGGGCGTCCAGTGGCAGGAGAGGCCGTCCTGGATCCAGTAGATGCGCCGGCGTGCCGGGTAGGCGAGCCGGATCATCTGCATGAAGGTGAGCGTGGAGCGCCCGTCGCGGCGCGGCCTCGGCCGGATGCGCAGGTAGTCGGCGTGCACGTCCAAGGCGCCCACCAGGTAGCGGATCCCCTGCCGGCGGGTGTAGGTG
>DATMAP010000055.1:0-2163 GCA_035559835.1 Gaiellaceae bacterium | reverse complement strand
GGCGGGGTGCTCACCCTGGGCGAGCGCGAGTGCTCGATCCAGCGCCGCCACCAGAAGCTGATCGAGGAGTCGCCCTCGCCCGCGCTCGACGCGGCCGCGCGCGAGGCGATGGAGCTGGCGGTGGAGCGCGCCTGCCGGGCGATCGGCTACCGCAACGCGGGCACCTTCGAGTTCCTGCTCGGCCCCGACGGGTCGTTCCACTTCATCGAGGTCAACTGCCGCCTCCAGGTCGAGCACCCGGTGACCGAGCTCGTCACCGGCCTCGACATCGTGCGCGAGCAGGTGCGCCTGGCCGCCGGCGAGCCGCTGCGGCTGACCGGCCGCGCGCCCCGGTCCGGGCACGCTCTCGAGGTGCGGATCAACGCGGAGGATCCCGCCCGCGACTTCGCGCCCTCGCCGGGGACGGTGACCCGCTTCCGGCCGCCGCTCGGGCCGGGCGTGCGGGTGGACACGGCGCTCGTCGAGGGCGGGGTCGTCCCGCCCTACTACGACTCGCTGGTCGCCAAGGTGATCGTGGCCGACGAGACCCGCGCGGCGGCGCTCGAGCGCGCCCGCCGGGCCCTCTCGGAGCTGGTGGTGGAGGGCGTCGCCACGACCCGGGAGCTGGCCCTGGACATCCTCGCCTCGCGCGAGTTCGCGGCCGGGAGCTACTCGACCTCCACGCTCGCCGAGCTGGAGCACCGCCTGCCCTCGCTCGCGGCATGAGCCCTCCCGTCGGACGCCGCGCCGGTCGCCGGCAGGCGCTCTTCCTCCTCTACCAGTGGGACCTGACCGGCCAGCCGCTCGCCTCGCTCTACGAGGGCGAGCCGGACCCGTTCGCGCGCGCGCTGGCGGAGGCGGTCGCGGCCCGGGCGGAGGAGCTCGACCGCCGCATCACCGCGGCGTCCGAGGGCTGGCCGGCCGACCGGCTGGGTACGCTCGAGCGCAACATCCTGCGCATCGGCGTCCACGAGCTGGAGGAGCGGAGCGTGCCCACGGAGGTGGCGATCAACGAGGCGGTGGTGCTGGCGAAGCGCTACGCGAGCGAGGAGGCGGCCCGCCTCGTCAACGGGATCCTCGGCCGCATCGCGCGCGAGGAGCAGGTGGCCCGATGAGCGGGGCGGAGGCGGCGCTGGCGCGGGCGGAGGAGCTCCTCGCCCGGCTCGAGGCGCGCCGAACCGACCTCGAGCGGCTCGCGCAGGCGGACGAGCTCGACGGAGAGGCGGCCGTGGAGGCGATCGCCGAGCTGGCCGAGCTGGCGCGGGAGATCGAGGCCGAGCTGACCCGGGCGCGGACGCTGGCCGATGCGGACGCCTGAGGAGCTGCGCGGCGCCGTCGAGGCGTACCTGCGCTCCCTCTCCTTCGCACCCGAGCTGGGCGCGCTCGAGGAGGCGCTCCGCTACGCGCTCGAGTCGGGTGGGAAGCGGATCCGGCCCGTCCTCTGCCTCGCCGTGGCCGAGGCGGCAGGCGGGGCGCTCGAGCAGGCCCTGCCGGCGGCGGCCGCGCTCGAGCTCGTGCACACCTTCTCGCTCGTCCACGACGACCTGCCCGCGCTCGACGACGACGCCGTGCGCCGCGGGCGGCCGAGCCTGCACGTCGCCTACGGCGAGGGCCCCGCGCTGCTCGCGGGGGACGCGCTGCTCGCGGAGGCCGTCCGGCTCGCGCTCGCCTACGACGACCCGGGGATCGCGCGGGAGCTCGTCGAGGCGACCCTGGGCATGATCGGCGGCCAGTACCGCGACATCACGGGCGACGACGCCGACCTCGCCGAGGTGGAGCGCCTGAAGACGGGACGGCTGCTGGCGGCCGCGGTCGGGCTGGGCCTGCGGGCGGCGCGCGTTCCGGACGCCGAGCAGGGGCCGTGGCGGGACTTCGGCGAGGAGCTGGGGCTCCTCTTCCAGGTCGTGGACGACCTGCTGGACGGCGACGGCTTCGTGCTCCGGCTCGGCGCGGAGGGCGCCCGGGCGCTCGCCGACGAGGCGGCCGAGCGGGCGCGCGCGCGGTTGGCCGCGATCGCGGCGGACACGTCGTGCCTGCGCGAGCTGGTCGACGCGCTCGCGATCAGAACCGCCTGAGGGATGGACAAGCGCCGGATCCCGAGTACGATCCGACCCTCGTCCGACGAGACCAGGGCGCGCGAGGCTGCCTGCCGGTCGCGTGCCGCCCGTCGTTCCCTCGCCGATG
>DATMAP010000054.1:0-3299 GCA_035559835.1 Gaiellaceae bacterium | reverse complement strand
TTGAAGTGGCTCTGGTTCCCGCCGCCGCCGGCGGGTATGAAGGGCGTCCCGTCTCGGGAGAGAGGTGGGGCCCCCCGACGGCCATCGGGGGGCCCCGGCGGATCGCCGCGGGGCGAATGCTGCGGCGGCCCGCAGCGAGTGTCGCATCGCGGACCGCCTGTGTCCAGCCCCGAGCGGCGGCGGGGCGAGCATCTCCTTTCGGCTCTATGTTTGCGCGGCGTGTCGCGCGCAGGTGCTGATCTGCACGGCGTGCGATCGAGGCAACCGGTACTGTCCCGGCCCGTGCGCCGCGGCCGCGCGCGCGGCGAGCGAGCGGGAGGCGCGACGCCGGTATGAGCGCACGCCGGCGGGCCGGGAGCGGAACCGCATTCGGCAGAAGCGGTTCCGATCGAAGCGGCCGCCCGAACCGAAGCCTACCGTAACGCATCACGGTTCCGCGGAAGCGGTCGCCGGTGCAGATGTGCCGGCGCCGGTCGCGGTGGCGTCGGAGAAGCCGGCGATGGTCGCGGGCGCGACGCCGCCGCTCGATCGGTCGTCCCTGTCGAGGGACGCTGCGCCTCGTCCGCGCTGTGCATTCTGCGGGTGTGAGCTCGGTGCGTTCGCGCGGATCGAACCGCTCCGGGCGCACGAGGGAGGCGCGCGGTCTCGACGATGGCGCTGGCGTATCTCGAGGAGACCTCCGTGATCCCCCGTGAGCTCGAAGTGAAGATCCTTCATCTCGCCCGAGCGGAGAAGTGGCCGCCCGGGACCATCGCGGCGCAGCTCGGCGTGCACCACGACGTCGTCGAGCGCGTCCTCTTGCAGGCCGGCCTGCCCAGGACGAGCGAGGTCCGGCCGAAGCTCGTCGACCCCTACCTCCCGTTCATCCTGGAGACGTGGGCGAAGTACCCTCGCCTCCACGCGAGCCGGCTCTACGTCATGTGCAAGGAGCGCGGCTACACCGGGGCGCGCGACCACTTCCGTCACGCCGTCGCTCCCTACCGGCCGCAGCCCAGGGGCGAGGCGTACCTCCGGCTCCGGACGCTCCCGGGCGAGCAGGCGCAGGTCGACTGGGCGCACTTCGGCAAGCTCAAGATCGGGCAGGTCGAGCGGCCGCTCGTCGCCTTCGTCGGCGTGCTCTCGTTCTCGCGCGCGCTCTTCATCCGCTTCTACCTGGGCCAGCAGAGCGAGAACTTCCTGCGCGGGCACGAGGCGGCGTTCGCCTGCTGGGGCGGCGTGCCGAGAGCGATCCTCTACGACAACCTGAAGAGCGCCGTCCTCGAACGGGTGGGCGACGCGATCCGCTTCAACCCGCTCCTCCTCGACTTCGCGGCGCACTACGGCTTCGAGCCGCGGCCGGTCGCGCCCGTGCGCGGCAACGAGAAGGGGCGCGTCGAGCGCGCGATCCGCTACGTCCGCGGCGCGTTCTTCCTCGGGCGGCGCGTTCGCGACCTCGGCGATCTCAACGCGCAGGCCGAGAAGTGGTGCGCGGGCGAGCCCATGGACCGCCGCTGGCCGGACGACGACGCGCGCTCGGTTCGCGAGGCGTTCGAGGAGGAGCGGCCGAAGCTCCTCGCGCTCCCTCCGAACCCGTTCGCGACCGAGGAGCGCCGCGAGGTCGCGGTCGGCAAGACCCCGTACGTGCGGTTCGACGGAAACGACTACTCCGTGCCGCATGCGCTCGTGCGCCGCGTCCTCGTCGTCCTGGCCACGCCCGAGACGGTCCGCATCCTCCACGGCGGCGAGGTGGTCGCGACCCACGCCCGGAGCTACGACCGGCACGCCCGCGTCGAGGACCCGGCGCACGTCGAGGCGCTCGTCCAGGAGAAGCGCGCCGCGAGGAAGCACCGCGCGCAGGACCGGCTCGCGCACGCGGCGCCCTCGAGCCGGACGCTTCTCGAGCGGCTCGCCGAGCGCGGCGCGAACCTCGGGAACGTCACCTCTCGCCTCCAGGTCCTCCTCGACCTCTTCGGCGCCGAGGCCCTCGAGGCCGCGATCCGCGAGGCGATCGCGCAGGGCGTCCCGCACCTCGGCGCCGTTCGCCAGGTCCTCGAGCGCGAGCGGGCCGCGCGCGGCATGGTGCCGCCGCTCCCGATCCCGCTCGCGGATGCGCGTCTCCGGGAGCTCCGCGTCCGCCCGCATGCCCTCGAGACCTACGACTCCCTCACGAAGAAGCGGAAGGAGGCCCACGATGGCGACGAGCCCGCAGCCGCCTCTGCCCGCTGACCCGCTCCGCGAGCGGGCCGCGCGCCTCAAGCTCTTCGGCCTCCTCGCCCACTGGGACGAGCACCAGAGCGCGCCCTGGCTCGCGACGGTCATCGACCACGAGGAGACCGAGCGCCAGAAGCGCAGCCTCGAGCGACGCATCCGCGACGCCCATCTCGGGCGCTTCAAGCCGATCGCCGACTTCGACTGGTCCTGGCCGAAGCAGATCGACCGCGACCTCGTCGAGGAACTCCTCACGCTCGAGTTCCTGAAGACCTCGGGGAACGTCGTCCTCGTCGGCACGAGCGGCCTCGGGAAGACCATGATCGCCCAGAACCTCGTCCACCAGGCCGTGCTCCGGGGACACTCGGCGCGTTTCGTCACCGCGAGCGAACTCCTGAACGACCTCGTCGCGCAGGAGAGCACGGCGGCGCTCGGGCGGCGGCTAAGGCGGTACTCCCATCCGACGCTGCTCGCGATCGACGAGGTGGGCTACCTCTCCTACGACAGCCGCCACGCCGATCTCCTCTTCCAGGTCGTGAGCCGTCGCACCGAGCAGAAATCGACGATCATCACGACCAACCGCGCGTTCAAGGATTGGAGTACCGTCTTCCCGAACGCGAGCTGCATCGTCGCGCTCGTCGACCGCATCATCCAGCGCGCCGAGGTCGTCGAGATCGAGGGGGAGTCCTACCGGCTGAAGGAGGCGCAGGAGCGCGAGGCGAAGCGGCTGGCCGAGCGCGCCGCACGCGCCAAGGGCAGCAAGGCCGCGAAGCCGCGCTGACCCGTGGCCCGCGAGCGACCGGCGCCGCCCTGCCCCGACCTCGTCCGAAGGCCCGTCCGCGGCTTCGGCTGGCTCGACGCTCGCATCCTGCACGAGGGTTGGCTCTCGCGTCTCGGTCCGGACGCGACGGCCACCCTCGCCTTCCTCGCCCTCGCCGCCGACGAGCGCGGCGCCTCCTTCTACGGCCGCGCGCGCATGGCCGCGATCCTCGGCCTCGACCCGCACGCCCTCCACCGAGCCCTCGCGCGCCTCCTCGCCCTTGGCCTCATCGCCCACCGCCCCTGGCGTCCCGGCCACCCCGACGGCGTCTGGCAGATCCTCCCTGTCCCCG
>DATMAP010000053.1:0-13262 GCA_035559835.1 Gaiellaceae bacterium | reverse complement strand
CCCGCCCGCGGTGCGCCGCTCGCCCGCGTGGGGCTCCTCGCCGGCTGCGTCCAGCGCGCGGTCTTCCCGGACGTGAACGCCGCCACCGCCCGCGTGCTCGCCGCGGACGGGTTCGAGGTCGTCGTGCCCGAGCAGGGCTGCTGCGGCGCGCTCTCGGTCCACGCCGGCCGGCTCGAGGAGGGGAAGGCGTTCGCGCGCCGCCTGATCGAGGCCTTTGCCGACGTCGACCTCGTCGCCGTCAACTCCTCGGGCTGCGGGTCGCACTTGAAGGAGCTCGGCTGGCTGCTCGGGGACGAGCAGGGCGCGCGCCTGGCGGAGAAGGTGCGCGACGTCGGCGAGCTGCTCGCGGAGACCCCCCCGCGCGCACCTCGGCATCCGCTCCCGCTCCGGGTCGCGCTCCAGGATCCCTGCCACGTCCGCCACGCGCAGGCGCTCCCGCTCGCCTTCCGCATCCCGCTCGCCCGCATCCCGGCGCTCGAGATCGTGGAGCCGGCCGAGCAGGACCTCTGCTGCGGCTCGGCCGGGATCTACAACGTCGTCCAGGCCGAGGCCGCCCGCGAGCTCGGCGACCGCAAGGCCGCGCACGTCCTCGCCACCGGCGCGCGCGTGTACGCGAGCGCGAACCCCGGCTGCCTGGTGCAGGTCGCGCAGGCGCTGCGGCGGGCCGGGCAGCCGCTGCCGGCGCTCCACCCGATCGAGCTCGTGGACGCCTCGATCCGTGGAGTGCCGGCAGGAAGGCTGCGAGCGGCCGCGCGTCGCTAGGTCATGTCCTGGATGTAGACGACGAGGTCACCGACGATTGCGAAGAGCCCGATCACGACGGCGGCGCGGCAGAGCCACGAGCCGCTCCGGGCGTTCCAGCCCGCCAGGCCGAGTGCGACGGCGCCGGCTGCGAGCACCGGCGGCAGGCCGGACCAGAACGCGCCGATGGCGAGGACGGCCAGGACCGCGAGGACGAGGGCGGTCGCTCCCGCCGACTCCCTCCGGAGCCCCCGGGGCACGATCCACCCGAACACGACGAGCGCGGCGACGCCGATGATCGCGAGGACGACGACGTACTCGCCGCGCTCGCCGTCGTTCTCGCCGAACGTTCCCCAGGCCGCGAGGCCGGCCGCGAGCGCAATGCCGAGCAGCGCCCCGATCGCCACGAGGGGGCGAGACGACGACCGCACGACAGAGCCGGTTGCTTCCACGATGACCTCCTTGGTCGATGACGCCGAGAGCCTCGCTCTCCCTCTCCCGCGTGTCGTCGGTGCGGCGAGTGATCTTCGCTCGCTCCCTCGCGTGATCCGCTCTCGCTCGCGCGGCTGATGACAGGACGGCCCAGGACGAGTACCGTCCGCGCGATGAGCGCGCGCGAGCTCGTCCGCAGGCACGGCGACCCGCTGCTCGCCCTCGCGCTGGTCGTGCTCGGGCTCGCGCAGGTGAGCGGCAACGAGGATCTCGCAGCCGAGGAGAAGCTCGCGTCGGTGGCGGCGCTCGCCGTGATGGGCGCAGCGCTCGCCGGGCGCAGTCGGTATCCCCTGCTCCCGCTCGCGCTCCTCACCCTCACACCGATCACGGAGCGCTGGATGGGCGACGCCGGCGACGCCGAAGCCTTCGGCCTGATCGTCCTCGTCTCCGTCTACACCGCCGCCGCGCACACGAGCGGAGCGCGGATGTGGGTCGGCGGCGCCATCACGTTCGCGCTGGCCTGGATCGCGCTCATCACCGACCCCGACGGCGTCTACCTCGGCGGGATGCTGTTCTTCGGGATGCTCTTCGGGACACCCTGGGTGATCGGCCGCGCGATCCGCCACCGGCGCCTCCGGGAGGAGAAGCTCGAGCGCGAGAAGGCAGAGGCCGAGGCGGCGATCGCCGAGGAGCGGACCCGCATCGCGCGCGAGCTCCACGACGTCGTGGCGCACGCGATCAGCGTCATCGTCCTGCAGGCGCGCGGCGGCCGGAGGCTCCTCGCCACCGACCCCGCAGAGGCGCGGCAGGCGCTCGACGCGATCGAGCGCACGGCCTCGCAGGCGCTCGCCGAGATGCGCAGGCTCCTCGGGCTCCTGCGCGAGAGCGACGAGCAGCTTGCGCTGGCGCCGCAGCCGACGCTCGCCCGCCTCGACGACCTCGTCGGGCAGGTGCGCGAGGCCGGGCTCCCGGTCGAGGTCGCGATCGAGGGCACTCCGCTGGAGCTCCCACCCGGCATCGACCTCTCTGCCTACCGGATCGTCCAGGAGGCGCTCACGAACGCGCTCAAGCACGCCGGCCCGGCGAGCGCGAGGGTGACGGTGCGCTACGGCGAGGGCGAGCTCGAGCTCGAGGTCTCGGACGACGGTGCCGGCAGCGGGAACGGCGGCGGCGGCGGTCAGGGCCTGGCCGGGATCCGCGAGCGCGTGGCGGTCTTCGGCGGCGACGTCGAGGCCGGGAGCCGGCCCGAGGGAGGGTATGCGGTCCGTGCACGTCTCCCCTACGCGAGCGAGCGGTGATCCGCGTCCTGCTCGCCGACGACCAGGCGCTCGTCCGCGCGGGGTTTCGGATGATCCTGAAGGCCGAGCCCGAGATCGACGTCGTCGGCGAGGCGGGCGACGGCGCGGAGGCCGTCGCGCTCGCACGCGACCTCGCTCCCGACGTCGTCCTCATGGACGTCCGGATGCCGGTACTGGACGGGATCGACGCCACCCGGCGGATCGTCGACGGAGGCGACGCGCCCCGGGTGCTCGTCCTCACCACCTTCGACCTCGACGACTACGTGTACGAGGCCCTCCGCGCCGGCGCCAGCGGCTTCCTGCTCAAGGACGCCCCGGAGGAGCAGCTCGTCGCCGGAATCAAGATCGTGGCCGACGGAGGCTCGCTGTTTGCGCCTGCGGTGACCCGACGGTTGATCGAGCGCTTTGCCGGCAGGCACGCGATAGCGCCACCCCCGGGGCTCGACGAGCTGACCGCGCGTGAGCTCGAGGTGCTCCGGCTCGTCGCCCGGGGGCTCTCGAACGCCGAGATCGCCGCCTCCCTCGTCGTCAGCGAGCACACGGTGAAGACGCACGTGGCGCACGTCCTCGGCAAGCTCGATCTCCGCGGCCGGGTCCAGGCAGTCGTGCTCGCCTACGAGACGGGGATCGTTCGGCCGGGCGAGTCGTCAGGCGGCTGACTCACCGGCTTCGCGCCGGCGCCGCTTCTCCTCGTTGATCGCCCGGTAGCGCTCGATCATCTCTTGCAGACGACGCAGGAGGTCCTCATGGCGAGCCTCGATCTCGGCCCACTCCTCAGGAGTCTTCTTCCGTCTCTTCTTCTTCATCGTCGTCTCGGCCAAAGAGTGCACGATGGATCTCGAACACCGCAACCTTGATGTCGAAGAGGGTTTCGAGCATCAGCTGAGTCGCCTCGTCGTCGCGCTCGTCCACGAGCTCATGCTGCCCCGGTGCCGATCGGGCGGCAAGATGGCCGGATCGGCCCTGCCTCAGAAGGCCTCGAGCGCCACGGGCCGCAGCTCGTCCAGCCGGTCGACGCCGCGGAGCGCGGGGAAGAGCTTCCACCACAGGCCCGCGACGACGACCGTGGCGACGCCGCCCGCCACGACCGCCGGCACCGCCCCGATCAGCGCGGCCGCGACCCCGGACTCGAACGCGCCCAGCTCGTTCGAGGCGCTGATGAAGACCATCTCGACCGCGTTCACCCGGCCGCGGAGCTGATCCGGGGTGACGAGCGGGAGGATCGTCGAGCGCAGCACGACGCTGACCATGTCGAAGGCGCCGCCCAGCGCGAGCGCGAGCATGGACAGCCACAGCTCCCGCGAGAGACCGAAGACGATCATGCAGGCGCCGAAGCCCGCCACGACGAGGAAGAGCGTCGGTCCCGCGCGGCGCCGGATCGGGTAGCGCGCGATCGCGAGGGCGGCGAGGAAGGAGCCGGCCGCGGGCGCGGTGCGTAGCAGCCCGAGCCCGGTCGGGCCGACCTCGAGGATGTCCTTGGCGAAGATCGGGAGCAGCGCCACGGCGCCCCCGAAGAGGACGGCGAAGAGGTCGAGCGAGATCGCGCCCAGGAGCACGCGCGTCCGCCGGATGAGGCGAACGCCCGCGAGGACGTCTCGCAGGTCGGCGGCTCCCGTGGTCGCCGGCTCGCGCCCCTTCCGCAGCGCCAGCACGCAGGCGAGCGCGACGAGCGAGAGCCCGATCGCGACCGCGTACACGAGCTCGGGCCGGAGCGCGAAGAGGATCCCGCCGGCCGCCGGCCCGGCCACCGCCGAGAGCTGGAAGGCGATCGAGCGCTGCGCGAGCGCGCTGACCAGGATCTCCTGGGGCACGAGCGAAGGCGTAAGGGCGCGGCCCGCGGGGGCGCCGAACGCGCTCCCCGTCCCGGTCACGAAGGCGAGCGCGAAGAACGGCCAGACGCGGTCGGCACCCTGGAGCGTGACGAGGAGGAGCGCGCCGAAGACGACACAGTCGAGGCAGACCATGACCGCGACCACCCGCCGGCGCGGGAGGCGGTCGGCGACATGCCCGGCGGGGAGCGCGAAGAGCAGGAGCGGGACGAACTCCGCGAGCCCGATGAGCCCCAGGTCGAGCGGGTTCTCGCGGACCGCGTAGACCTGCCACCCGATGGCTACGGTGGCCATGGCCATGGCGAGGCCCGTCGCGACGAGCGCGATCCAGAAGAGGACGAAGTCGCGGTGCCGGAACGCGGAGCGACCGCGCGCGCCGTCCACGCGAGCGCTACGCGGCTTCGGGCGTCCCGGCCGTCTCGCCGGCGCCGAACTCGACCTCGAGCCGGAGGATGCGCGAGCCCTCGACCTCCAGCACGGTCAGCGCCAAGCCGTCCACGCGCACCTCGTCCCCCACCTCCGGCGCCCGGCCGAGCGCCCCGAAGACGAGCCCGGCCATGGTGTGGAAGTCCTCCTGGGCGAGGCTCGTCCCGAACTCCTCGTTGAAGTCGTCGATCGTGTACGTCCCGTCGATCCGGATCCGGCGCTCGTCGACGCGCTCGACGGAGGTATCCGGGAGGTCGAACTCGTCCTCGATCTCGCCGACGATCTCCTCCAGCAGGTCCTCCAAGGTCACGATCCCCTCCATCGCCCCGTACTCGTCGACGACGATGGCCATGTGCTGCTTCTCGCGGCGGAAGTCGGCCAGGAGCGCCGCCAGGTCCTTCGTCTCCGGGACGACGAAGGCCGGACGGACGATGTCGTCGAGCCGTACGGCCGCGATCCCGACGTCGTGCATGGCCGAGAAGAGGTCGCGGACGTGCAGGATCCCCACGATCTCGTCGAGGGAGCCGCGGTAGACGGGGTAGCGCGTGTACGGGGAGTCGACGACGGCGCGCAGCGCTTCCTCCGGCGGCATGTCCGCGGAGATCGCGACCACCTCGGGCCGCGGGACCATCACCGCGGACACCTCCTTGGCGGCGAAGTCGAAGACCTTGTACAGCATCTCCTCCTCCGCTTCCTGGAGCTCGCCCACGTCCTCCGCCGCGGCGACGCTGTGCCGGATGTCCTCGCGGGTGTACGCGATCATCCCGGCCGGCGCAGGCCTCACCCGGAGCAGCCGCAGGAGCGCGTTCGCCGAGATCTGGAGCGCCCACACGAGCGGGTGCGCGATCCGGGCCAGCCAGTCGAGCGGAAGGGCGAGCGCGACCGCGAGCGGCTCCGCCTTCTGGAGCGCCACCGCCTTGGGCACCAGCTCGCCGACGACGACGGAGAGGTAGGTGAGGACCGCGAAGGCGATCAGGAAGGAGACGGCGACCGAGAGCGGCGGCTCGATCAGGTCGGAGAGGAGCGGCTCCCCGATCGCGCCGAGCAGGATCCCGAAGACGGTGATCCCGACCTGCACGGTGGAGATGAAGCGCACCGGGTCGTCCATCAGCCGCAGCGCCGTCCGTGCGCCCAGGCCACCCCGCTGCGCGCGCTCCTCCAAGCGGGAGCGCCGCGCGGTGACCAGCGCGTACTCCGCCGCCACGAAGACCGCGTTCCCGAGCACGAGCAGGAGCACGATCAGGATGCGGAGAGGAGTGCTCACGCCCCGTCAGGGGCGCCGGTACTAGGCGGAAGCTCGTCGCCCACTGTGATCAGGCCGCAGTATAGGCGACCCGGCCGCCCTCCTCGTGCCGGCGCGCGCCGCCCTCGTGGACGAGCCGCTCGAGGTGCGAGAGCGTCTCCGCGACTGCGAAGCGCCGCCCGGCCGGCTTCAGGTCGGCGCCGAAGAGGACGAAGGACAGCTCGTAGCCCGTGCGCGGCTCGGCCCCGAGCGCCGCTGCCGCCTCGGCGAGCCGGGCGCGGTGGTGGGCCTGCAGCTCGCGCGCTCGCGCGACGGGATCCTCGATCGGCTCGCCGTGGCCGGGCAGCGCGAGGCGGGGAGCCAGCTCGATCGTGCGGGCGAGCGACTCCAGGTAGTCGCCGAGGGGATCGGCGCGGCTCGCCGGCCACAGGCCCACCGTGGGCGTGATCCGGTCGAGCAGGTGGTCGGCCGCGACGAGGATCCCCTCCCGGAGCAGGCAGAGCTGCCCGTCGGCGTGGCCGGGAGCGGCGACGAGGTCCCATCCGTCCACCTGCTCGCCGGCGTAGACGAGGAGCGGGTCGCGCTGGTAGCGGATGAAGGGCCGGTAGGCGGCGCTCTGGCCGACGAGCTCGGCCGTGACGCCGTCGGGCACGCCGTGCAGCCGGAACCAGTCGCGCAGGCGCTCGGACCAGGCCGGGTTCCCCCAGACGAGCTCGCACTGGGCGTAGTCGAGCGCGCCCTGGACGACGGGCGCGCCGGTCAGCTCGTGCAGGTCGGCGGCCGCGCCGGCGTGGTCGGGGTGGAAGTGGGTGACGAAGACCCGGCCCACCCGCCCGTCCGCGCGGGCCAGCTCCTCCGCCCACAGCTCCTTGGCGTCGGGCAGGCCGAGGCCGGTGTCGACCAGGGTCCAGCCGTCCTCGCCGGGAAGCAGGTAGGCGTGCACGTGCCCCGGCCGCATGGGCAGCGGCAGCGTGACGCGGCGGATTCCGCCTGGGAGCTCGTCCATCGCGCTCGAAACGCTACCGGCGAGGGGCGCCCCGTTCTTTGCGAACGTGTGTTCTATACTCCCCGCGTGCGCCCCGAGTACCGGTTGCTGCCGTGCACGACTGCGCTCAACGCGGTGCGCGGGATGCCCTTCCGCTGGTCGCTGAACCCGTACTCGGGCTGCGCCCACCGCTGCACGTTCTGCTACGTCCGCCACTTCGAGCAGCGCGCCGACCGGCCCTCGGGCGAGCGCTACGGACGGTCGATCCGGGTCAAGACGAACATCGCCGAGGTGCTCCGCCGCGAGCTGGCCCGGCCCTCCTGGCGGCGCGAGGAGGTCGCCGTGGGCACGGCGACGGATCCCTACCAGCCCGCCGAGGGCCGCTTCCGGCTCACGCGCGCCTGCCTCGCCGAGCTGGCCCGAGCGTGGACGCCCTTCTCCCTCGTCACGCGCGGCCCGCTCGTCGTGCGCGACCTCGACGTCCTGCAGGAGGCGGCGCGGCGCGTCCCGGTGCGCGTCTACGTCTCGCTGCCGACCCTGGACGAGCGCGTGTGGCGGACGACGGAGCCCGGGACCGCGCCGCCGCGCAGCCGCCTGGCCGCGGTGCGGCGGCTCGCGGAGGCCGGGCTCGAGGTGGGTGTGGGGATCGCGCCCGTCCTCCCCGGCCTCTCCGACCGGCCGGAGCAGCTCGAGGCCGTCGTCCGCGCGGCCCGGGACGCCGGCGCAGGGGCGATCTGGGCGAGCGCCGTCCACCTGCGACCCGGCGTGCGGGAGCACTTCCTGGCCGCGCTCGCCCGCGACTGGCCGGAGCAGGTCGCGCGCTACGAGGCGCTCTTCGCGCTGCGGGTCTACCTGCCGGGCCCGGTTGCGCGTGCGCTCACCGAGCCCGTCCGGCGGGCGGCCGCCTCGACGCCGGCCCCGCGCCGGGAGGGACGCATCCGTCCCGTCGAGGGCCAGCTCGCGCTCGCAGTCTGAGCCCGGGTCGAGCCGGCGGACCGGCCCCGTAGAATCGAGCCCGTGAACACCGTCGACCCCGCCGACGACGAGATCACCTGCCTGATCGTGGACGACCACGAGGTCGTGCGCGAGGGCCTGCGCCTCGCGCTCTCCCGCTCCCCGCGCATCCGGGTGATCGGCGAGGCTGCCGACGGCGCGACCGCGGTCGCCCTGACCGAGCGCCGGCGGCCCGACGTCGTGATCATGGACCTGCGCATGCCGGAGATGGACGGGCTGGAGGCGACCGAGCTGATCCTCGAGCGCGTCCCGGAGACGGCCGTCCTCATCTTCACCGCCTACGGCGAGCGCTCGCTCCTGCAGCGCGGCCTGGAGACGGGCGCCCGCGGCTACATCCTCAAGGAGACCCCGCACGAGACGCTCTTGCGGGCGATCGAGAAGGTCGCCGCGGGGGAGTCCTACGTCGACCCGGGCCTGATGGCCGACTACCTGGCCGGGCGCGCGCAGGCCGAGATCCTCACGCCGCGGGAGCGCGAGATCCTCCAGCTTCTGGCGGACGGGATGTCGAACGTCGACGTGGCGAAGAAGCTCTTCATCAGCCAGGAGACCGTGAAGAGCCACGTGCGCCACATCCTCGCCAAGCTCGAGGCCGACACGCGCACGCAGGCGGTCGCGATCGCGCTCCGCGAGGCGATGATCGATTGACCGCCGAGGACGCCGAGCGCACCCTGCTCGCCGAGCGGATCCTCGCCGAGCAGGAGGAGCGCCGCCGCCTCACCGAGCTCCTCCACGACGGGCCCGTGCAGCGCTTGGCCGCGCTCGCGCAGACGCTCGACGCGGGCCTCGCCGCCCTGCGGGCAGGCGAGCCCGCGCAGGCGGACGAGCTGCTCGCCCGCGGGCTCGAGGTGGCCCGGGAGACGAGCAGGGAGCTGCGCGCGCTCTGCGAGGACCTGGAGCCGCGGGCGCTGCGGGAGCTCGGCTTCGCGGCCGCGCTCGGCGCCCTCGCCCGCCGCCTCTCCAACCAGCACGGGGTCGCGATCGAGCTCGACGTCGAGCACGCGTCCACGCTCGGCGAGCACGCCCAGACCGCCCTGTACGAGATCGTTCGCGAGGCGCTCGGCCAGGCCGTCCGGCGCGGGGCGCCGGCGCGGATCGAGGTCTCCCTGCGCCCGGCGGCAGCCGGCGGCGCCGTCCTCGAGATCTCGGACGACGGACCGCCCGAGCGGCGAGCGACCGTGCTCGAGGCCCTGGCCGAGCGAGCGGCGACCCTCAACGCCCGCTTCACCTCCGAGGTGCGCTACCCCCGCGGCTCCACCCTGCGCGTGGAGCTGCCCCCGTCGGCGGCCCGGCGCTAGGATCGGGGCGTGGACCGGAACGGGAGAGGCGGCCACCTCGTCTTCCTCTGGCTTCCGAGCGGCTACCTGCTCCAAGAGCGGCCCGGCGATCCGCCCCCGGTCGGAGCGGAGGTCGAGGAGGCCGAGCGGCGCTACCGCGTGACGAAGGTCGGGCCTTCGCCGCTCCCCGACGACCGGCGGCCCTGCGCCTACCTGCAGCCCGCCTGAGCTTGGTCTTCAGTCGGGCAGGACGTTCTGCACGTCGTGCTCGGCCGCGTACGCGTCCACCAGCGAGTTGATCTTCTCCGCGTCCGGGAACGCGTAGTTGATCTCGACGAAGGCGCTCCACTTGTCCGGGAGGGCGTCCTCGGGGAAGATCGCCTCCACCGGGCACTCGGGCTCGCAGGCGCCGCAGTCGATGCACTCCTCCGGGTCGATGATCAGGATGCGCTCGAACTCGTGGATGCAGTCGACCGGGCAGACGTCCACGCACGAACGGTCTTTGATGTCGATACAGGGCTCGGCGATGATGTACGTCACGCGCGCGAGTCTAGCCAGAGCGCCTGCGAGGACGGTTCGGTCAGGTGACGCCCGTCAGCTCCGCGACCAGCTCGGGCGCGCGCTCGACGAGCGCCGACTTGACGATCACCTGGTCGAAGCCGGCGGTGTGCGCGCGCTGGAGGCCGGCCCGGTCGGTGTGGTTGGTGAAGCCGACGATGGGGATGTCGGGCCAGGCGTCCACCACCTCCTCCGGGTCGACGCGCGCGATGTCGGCGATGACGAGGTCGGGCGCGTGGACGCTGTCCGTGGTCACGAACCGGTGGCCGGGAAGGAGAGCCTCGAGCTTCCCCCGGAAGAAGAGGTCGACCCCAACGAGCAGGATCGTCGCCACGGGCCGACACTAGCAGCCCCGGCGGAAGGCCGGGTGTCCCGGAGGGAGTCCTGACCTCATGGGGCTCGAGCGGGGACTGGAGCTGATCCGGGCCGGCGCCTTCTTCGAGGCGCACGAGGAGCTGGAGGACGAGTGGCGTGCGGCCTCCGCCCCGGAGCGCGACTTCCTGCAGGGGCTCGTCCACGTCGCCGTCGCCTGGCACCACGCGGGGCGCGGCAACCGGCCCGGCTGCGAGCGCCAGCTCGCGAAGGCCACCCGGCGGCTCGCCCCGTATGCCCCCTCCCATCGCGGGGTGGACGTCGCCGCCGTGCTCGAGCGGCTCGAGGAGGCCCGGCGGCTCGTCGTCTCGGGCTCGCTCGCGCTCCCTCCGCCGCTCTCCTAGAACGCGGGCTCGAGGCCGAGCGCCTCCAAGAGCCGGTTCAGGTACACCCGCAGCACGTAGAAGCGCTCGAAGAAGAGGAGCAGGCCGAGCCCGACCAGCACCGCGCCGCCGGCGATCTGGATCGCCCGGTAGTGGTCGCGCACCCAGCGGAAGGCCCCCATGGCTCGGCTGAAGACGGCGCCGGCGAGCACGAAGGGCACGGCCAGCCCGAGCGAGTAGGCGGCGAGCAGGAGCGCGCCCTGCACGGCCGTCTCCGTCGAGCCCGCGAGCACGAGCACGGCGGCGAGCACCGGGCCGATGCAGGGCGCCGCGCAGACCGCGAACGCTCCGCCGAGCAGGACGCGCGAGCTGCGGCTGCGCGCGCCCTCGAGCAGCCCGGCGCCGACCAGCCGCTCCGGCCAGGGCAGAAGGCCCAGGAAGGCGAGGCCGAAGACGACGAGCACGAAGCCCGCGACCCGCTCGAGCAGGAACTGGTCGCCGAGCAGGCGCCCGCCGACGAGGGAGGCGCCGACCCCGAGGGCGACGAAGACGGCGGTGAAGCCGGCGACGAAGGGCAGGCTGGAAAGCACGACGCGCCTCGCCGTGCCGGGCTGTCCCAGCCGGTCGGCATCGACCGCGGAGACAGCGGAGAGGTAGCCGGGCACGAGCGGGAGCACGCAGGGCGCCAGGAACGAGAGGAGGCCGGCGAGGAACGCGACGGGAAGCGAGGTCGCGCTCACCTCAGCCCTCGAACCGGGCCAGCTCCTCGTCGACCCGGCGCTCGAGCTCGGGCGCGAGCGGCGGCTCGGGCTCGAGCGGCCCCCGCCGCCGGCTCCAGGCCCGGACGAGGAGGATCGCGGCGATCCCGCCCCCGGCGAGCGCCGCGAGCGGGAGGAGCCAGGCGAGCAGCCCGAACCCTCCCTGCGGCGGCCTCGCGAGCACGCCGGGGCCGAACTCGGCGACGAGCGCGTCCTTGATCTCCTGCTCGCTGTCACCGGCTGCGATCCGCTCCCGGATGAACGCCTTCATCCGCTCGGCCACCGGGGCGTTCGACTGGTCGAGGGTCGTCTCGCAGACCGGGCAGACCAGCTCCGCCTCGAGCTCGGCGGCGCTGGGAGGGCTGGCTGCAGCCGCCCCGAGCGCGAGCGCGGCCGGGAGGAGCAGGGCCACGAGCAGGACGCGCCTCATCGTCCGAGCGCGCGCTCGAGCGCAGCGCGCAGGCGCGCGCGATCCGGGTCCGTGTCGATGGCGCCGATGAAGGCCTCGACCACCCTCCCGTCGGGGTCGAGGACGAAGGTCTCCGGGAAGCCGGTCACCCCGTAGGCGGAGAGCGTGTCGCCGGGGCCGTCGTAGACGATCGGGAAGGTGAGGCCGTAGCGGCGCACGAACGCGCGGGCGTCGCGGCGGAAGTCCTTGGCGTCCAGCCCCACGACCACCACCCCCCGCTCCCGGTGCTCGCGCCAGATCCGCTCCAGGTAGGGCGCCTCCTCCTTGCAGGGGATGCACCAAGACGCCCAGAAGTTGAGCACGACGACCTGCCCGCGCAGCGACTCGAGCCGCAGCTCCCCCTCGCGGTCGAGCCGTTCCAGGGTGAAGCCGGGAGCGCGCGGGCGCTCACCGCGCGCAGCGGCCGCCGCCAGGTCTCCCCCCTCGCTCCGCACGAGCGACCAGGCGAGCAGCGCGAAGAGGAGGACGACGAGGCCGATCGCAACCCCTTGGCCGACGAGCCTCGCCCGGCGCGCCACGGCTACCTGGCGACGATGAAGACCGGCGTTCCGATCTTCACCCGCTGGAAGAGCCACTCGGCCTCCGGGATCTTCATCCGGATGCATCCGTGCGAGGCGGAGTAGCCGATCGAGGCTGCGTCGGGGGTCCCGTGGATCCCGACGTAGGGAGCCGAGAGCCCCATCCAGCGCGTCCCCAGCGGGTTACCGGGCCCCGGCGGCACGGGCTCCTGGCCGCGGGCCCAGCTCGAGGGCGGCGGGTACCACCAGGGGTCGCGCTGCTTGGTCACGATCTCGAACCGTCCGAGCGGGGTCGGGAACGAGGGCTGGCCGGTCGCGACCCGGAACCAGCGGACGAGCTTCGCCCCCTGGAAGAGGAGCAGCCGCTTCGACTCGCGCAGGATCACGACCACCTGCCCGAGGCTCGCGGTCGTCACCTTCGGGCGCAGGGTCGCGAAGGCGAGCCGGATGGGCGTGCGCGTGTTCTGCTTCAGGGCGTACCGGATCTCGCGCGCGCCGGCCAAGCGGAGCAGCCGCCGGCCCTCCCGCGAGGGGATCGCGTGCGGACGCACGCCGTCCAGGACGAGCCTCGCATCGACCGGCTCGCGGTCGAGCCGCCGCGCCAAGCGCTCGACGTAGGCGCGGATGCGCGTCCGCGAGACCTCGACCTCGAGCGGCAGCACCGCCCCCGGCCGCGCGCTGCGAGCCCGCCGGAGCGCCTTCTCGAACCTCGCCCGCGCGCGCAGCTCGCGAGGGGCGAGCCGGATCCGCACGCCGTCGTCGGCGACGAGCAGGAGCGGCCGCTCGTACGCGCGGCGCAGCACCTCGAGGGCGCGGGCAGGCAGCAGCCCGCCCACGGAGACCCCTCCCACCGTCACCCCGAAGGCGATCGGCGCCGGCTGGGGCGACGGCGGGGGCGGCGACTCGGGAGGCGGTGGCTCCGTCGGAGGTGGCTCGGTGGTCGCGGTCTCGGTCGGGCCCGTGTCCGCGCCCGCGGTCGCCGCGAGCCCGAAGGCGGCTGCGAAGCCGACGAGGGCACAGGC
>DATMAP010000052.1:0-2879 GCA_035559835.1 Gaiellaceae bacterium | reverse complement strand
CCGGTGGTGGCACACCGCTCTCGCCCCTACGACACCCTCTCTACCGGGCCGGTGAGGAGCGCGCGGCCCCGGGCGAGCTCGACCTCGAGCTCGCCGCCCGGGAAGCGCACGCGCACCGATCCGCCCTCGTGCGTGGCGGCGGCGGCCGCGACCGCGCCCGTCCCCGAGGCGGACGTCTCCCCCACCCCGCGCTCCCAGACCCGCGCGGTGACCTCGCCGGGCCGCTCGACGCGCACCACCTCGACGTTCGTCCGCTCCGGAAAGCGTGGGTGCGTCTCGAGCAGCGGCCCGAGACGCGTCACCTCGGCCGGGTCGTCGGCGACGACCGCATGCGGGTTCCCGACGGAGACGGGCACGAAGCGGATGCCCTCCACCTCCTCCTCGGCCCCCACCTCGACCTCGCCGAGATCCTGGCGGATGCGCCCGTCGGGGAGGATGCGGGCGACGACGCTCCGCGCGCCCACGCGGACGACGACCTCGTCCGCGCCCGTCCGCTCGGCGAGCCACGCCGCCGCGATCCGCGTCCCGTTCCCCGACAGCTCCGCCTGCGAGCCGTCCGGGTTCCAGATCACGATCTCGACCTCGGCAGGGCCGGCAGCGACCACCTCCAAGACGCCGTCGGCGCTGCGCGAGAGTTCGCGCGCGCGGGCGGCGTCGAGCGCGCCGAGCGCGTCTCGCTCGACCACGACGTAGCTATTGCCGAGGGCGTGCCAGGTCGAGGATCGCACGTGCCACCTCCTTCGGGGGCCGGTCGGCGTCGATCATGACGAGGCCGGGAACGCGCCGGAGCCACTTGCGCTGGTAGGCCGCGTACCGGCGCGTGCGGACGACCAGGCGCTCGTACGCCTCCTCGCGCGGCAGCTCCGCCAGCTCGCGCAGACCGAGCGCCTTCGCCGCCGTCCGCGAGAGCGGGCCCGCGAGGGCCCGCCGGGCCTCCTCGGCGACGCCCTGCTCGAGCATCCGTTGCGCTCGCTCGCGAATCCGCCGCTCCAGGACGTCCGGAGGCAGGTCGAGCCCGGCCAGGAGCGTCGGCCGGCGCGTCTTCGCCGACCAGAGCCGGTCCTGGGCGGGGACGAGCGAGAAGCCTGCCTCGGCCAGCTCCAGCGCGCGCACGACGCGGCGGCGGTCGTGCGGATGCACGCGCGCCGCGGCTGCCGGGTCGAGCTCGCGCAGGCGGGCATGAGCGCCCATGGGGTCGGCGTCGTAGAGCGCCTCCCAGCGCTCGCGGGCGCCGGTAGCAGGCGCGGGCGGGACGGCCAGATCGGTCAGGGCGGCGCGCAGGTACAGGCCGGTCCCGCCGGCGACCACGGCGACGCCGTGCGCGGCGACGAGCTCGTCGATCGCCGCGTGCGCGAGGGGCGCGTACTCGCCGACCGACATCTCCTCCGAGAGGTCACGGATCGCGACCAGGCGCGTCGGGCGCGCGGGCTGGCTCGTGAGCACCTCGAGCCCGCGGTAGACCTGGAGCGCGTCCGCGGAGACGACCTCGGTCGCGAGCGCGTCGGCGAGCGCCTCCGCCACCGCGGTCTTCCCGGAGGCGGTCGGCCCGCAGACGGCGATGACCTCGGGCGCGCTCAGGCGGCGACGAGCGCGAGCTGACGGCCCCGGAGCGTGGTCGAGGTCGCGCCCTCGATGAGCACGTCCACGAGCTCGCCCGGAGCGGCCGGGCCGGCGAAGTTGACGGTGGTGTTGCGGCGGGTGCGCCCCCGCAGGAGCGCCGGATCGGTCCGGCTCGGCCCCTCGACGAGCACCTCCTCCACCCGGCCGATGCGCTCCGCGTTGCGCTCGGCGGCGACCCGCTGCACGACCTCGACCAGACGCTCCAGGCGCTCGTGCTTCACCTCCTCGGGCACCTGGTCCGGCATCGCCGCCGCCTCCGTGCCGGAGCGGGGCGAGAAGAGGAAGGTGTAAGCGCCGTCGAAGCGGACCTCCTCCACGATCTCGAGCGTCTGCTGGAAGTCCGCCTCCGTCTCCCCGGGGAAGCCGACGATGAGGTCCGTGCTCAGGGCGAGGTCGGGGACGGCCGCCCGCAGCCGGTCGACGAGCCGCAGGTAGCGTGCTCGGTCGTAGGTGCGGCGCATCCGCTTGAGCACGCGCGAGGAGCCGGACTGTAGCGGCAGGTGCACGTGCTCGCACACGCTCTCGCACTCGGCCAGGGCCGCGATCACCGGCTCGCGGAAGTCCTTCGGGTGCGGGCTCGTGAAGCGGATGCGCTCGATCCCGGGGACCGCGTCGCAGGCGCGCAGGAGCTCGCCGAAGTGGGTGCGCAGCTCGGGGGCGAGGTCGCGTCCCCAGGAGTTGACGTTCTGCCCGAGGAGCGTGATCTCGCGGACGCCGTCCTCGGCGAGCCGCGTCACCTCGGCCACGATCTCCCCGGGCCGCCGGCTCTGCTCCCGGCCGCGCACGGCGGGGACGATGCAGTACGCGCAGGCGGAGTTGCAGCCCATCGAGACCTGCACCCAGGCCTGGAAGCGGCGCTCGCGGTGCGACGGGAGCTCGGCCGCGAAGTGCTCGTGCGTCCCGAACTTGCCCCGCGGCACCGCGTAGCCGCCGGCCGCGATCCACTCGCCCAGGTGCGGGATCGAGCCGGGCCCGAAGGCGACGTCGACGAACGGGTAGCGCTCGAAGATCCGCTCCCGCTGGGCCTCCGCGTAGCAGCCGCCGACGGCGACCACGAGGTCGGGCCGCTCGCGCTTGCGGGCCGCCGCCTGCCCCAGGTACGCGGCCAAGCGTGTGTCCGGCTTCTCCCGGATCGTGCAGGTGTTGAAGACGAGGACGTCGGCCTCCTCGGGCGCGACCGCCTCGCCGAGGCCGAGCGACTCGAGCAGGCCCTTGATCCGCTCCGAGTCGTGGGCGTTCATCTGGCAGCCGAAGGTGGT
>DATMAP010000051.1:0-3823 GCA_035559835.1 Gaiellaceae bacterium | reverse complement strand
GGCCGGCCGCGGGTCGGGGTCGAGGTCGAGGAGGACGCCCTGCGCGCGGCTCTCCTCGCCCTGATCGACTAGGGTCGGCCCGATGCGCATCCTCGTCCTGAACGGCGTCAACCTCGACGTGCTCGCGCGCCGCGACCCTGCCCTCTACGGCGGGATCAGCCTCTCCGAGCTGGAGACGCAGATCTACGAGTGGGCGCTCGAGCTCGAGTGCACGGTCCGCTGCCGGCAGACGAACCACGAGGGCGAGCTGATCGACTGGTGCCACGAGGCGCTCGACTGGGCGGACGGGGTGGTCATCAACCCGGGCGCCTGGGGCCACTACTCGTGGGCGATCCGGGACGCGCTCGAGCTGTTCACGGTGCCCGTGATCGAGGTGCACCTCTCGAACGTGGACGAGCGCGAGCCCTGGCGGCGCGTCTCCGTGCTCGAGGGTGTGACCGCCGCCCGCATCGTCGGCAAGGGCGCCGCCGGCTACCGGGAGGCGCTCGAGCTGCTCGCCGCGGGGCGCCGATGAGGGGGATCGAGGCGCGGCGCGAGCGGCTCGCCGGGCTCCTCGAGCTGCCTCTGCTCGTGGCGGGCCTGCCCCGGGTGGCCGGCGGCCAGGTCAACGTCCGCTACCTGACCGGGCTCTCGAGCTCGAACGCCGCCCTCCTCGTCGAGCCGGACGGGAGCGCGACCCTGTACACGGACTTCCGCTACGCCCCGCGCGCCCGCCAGGTGGAGGGGGTGGAGGTGGTGGAGACCCCCCGCGAGCTGCTGCCGGCGGTGGCCGCGCTCCTGGCCGGCCGCCGGATCGCCTTCGAGGCCGAGCACCTGCCCTATGCGAGCTACCAAGCGCTGCGCGAGGCCGGCGTCGACCCGGTGCCGGCGAGCGGCCTGGTCGAGTCGCTGCGCGCGGTCAAGGACGCGGACGAGATCGCGGCCGTGCGCCGGGCGGGGGCGCTCTCCGACGAGGTCTTCGCGGCCCTCGCGGGCGAGCGCTTCAGCGGTCGCAGCGAGCGCGAGCTGGCCTGGTGGGTGGAGCGGCGCTTCCGCGAGGCAGGGGCGGAGGCGCTCTCCTTCCCGGCCGTGGTCGCGGCGGGGGAGGGGGGGAGCATCCCGCACGCCGTCCCCGGCGAGCGGGTGATCGCCGAGGGGATGCTCGTCACGGTCGACGCGGGCTGCGTGCTGGACGGGTACTGCTCGGACTGCACCCGCACCTTCGCGGTGGGCGCGGTCTCCGCGCGGCTGCGGGAGCTGCACGCCCTCTGCCTGGAGGCGCAGCTCGCGGGGCTCGCGGCGGTGGAGCCGGGCGCCCGCGCGCGTGACGTGGACGCGGCGGCGCGGGCCGTGCTCGAGGCCGCCGGGCTCGGGCCGGCCTTCGGCCACGGGCTCGGGCACGGGGTCGGGCTCGAGATCCACGAGGCTCCGGCGCTGCGGCCGGAGTCCGAGGACGTGCTCCAGCCCGGCAACGTCGTCACCGTCGAGCCCGGGATCTACCTCTCCGGCGAGGGCGGCGTCCGCATCGAGGACCTCGTGCTCGTCACCCCCGGCGGGCACGAGCGCCTGACGCAGTTCCCGAAGGAGCTGACCGTCGTCGGCTGAGGGAGGAGAGGGCCGCCGCCGCGCGCGCTCTCTACACTGACCGCCGGCATGGCCGAGACCGTCTCCACGAACCAGTTCCGCAACGGGATGCACATCGAGCTGGACGGCGCCGTCTGGCGCATCGTCGAGTTCCAGCACGTGAAGCCGGGCAAAGGCGGCGCCTTCGTGCGCACGAAGCTGAAGGCGCTCGACTCCGGCGCGGTCGTCGACCGCACCTTCCGCGCGGGCGAGAAGTTCACGCGGGTGCACACGGAGGTCAAGAACGTCCAGTTCCTCTACGACGACGGCACCGACGCCCACTTCATGGACGAGCAGACCTACGAGCAGTTCGCGCTCCCGCACGCGGAGGTGGCCGAGGAGCTCGCCTTCCTCGCGCCCTCCAGCTCGGTGCAGATGCTGACCGTGGACGGGAAGCCGGCGGGTCTCCAGCTTCCCGCCTCCGTGGAGCTGACCGTGACCCAGACGGAGCCGGCCGTCCGCGGGGACACCGTCACCAACGTGACCAAGCCTGCGACGCTGGAGACGGGGGCGGTCGTGCAGGTCCCGCTCTTCGTGGGCACGGGCGACCGCGTCAAGGTCGATCCCCGCGACGGCCGCTACATCTCGCGGGCCTGAGCGGGGCGGCGCGAGTGCGGGTGGCGCGTCGGCGAGGCCGCTCCCCGCAGGCCGGCGCTCGCTAAGGTCCAGAGCCGGTGCCGAAGCTCGTCGACACGACCATCCGCCTGCTCTCGCAGGAGCCGCTCGCGGGGCGCATGCCGACCGCCGAGATCCTGCGCGTGGCCGAGATCCTCGACCGCGCCGGCTTCGCGTGCTTGGAGGTCTCGGGCGGCGGCGTCTTCGACGCGACCGTGCGCCGGCGCACGGAGACGCCCTGGGAGCGCATCCGCGCGATCAAGGCGCGCGTGCAGACCCCGCTCGGGATCGCCCTGCGCGGCCGCTTCCTGGTCGGCTCCCAGCCGGTTTCGACCGACATCGTCACCCGCTTCGTCGCCTGCGCGGCCGCGAACGGGATCGAGGTCTTCCGGCTCCACGACCCGCTCAACGACGTCTCCAACCTGCGCGAGGCGGGGGCGGCGATCACGGACTCGGGCGGCGCCTTCCACGCCGGGCTCGTCTACAGCCCGGGGGGCACGGCCGCCGCCGACCTGCTCGTCGAGCAGGCTCGCAGGCTGCCGGAGCTGGGCGCCACGCGCGTCATCGTGCACGACCCGACCGGCGCGCTCGTGCCGCACCTGGCCCAGGAGCTCGTCGGCCGCATCGCCGAGGCGAGCGGGCTCCCCGTCGGGCTGTACGTGCAGGGGGCGGCTGGGACCGGGCTGGCGGCCGCGCTCGCCGCGGTGGAGGCCGGTGCCGACCTCGTCGCGACCACCGTCTACCCGCTCGCGCTCGCGCTGCACCGGGTCTCCGGCGAGTCGCTGGCCGACTCGCTGCAGGGCCTCGGCCACGTGGCGGGGCTCGAGACCGCCCGCCTGTGGGAGGCGGCCGACGTGATCGACGAGTACATCGGCGACGAGCTGGTCGCTCCGGTCGTGCCCCGGATCGCCGTCCGCGCGGCCGAGTACGGGTTGCCCACCAGCCTCGTCGCCGCGCTGGACGTCCACCTGCGCGCCCATGCGGCCGGCGACCGCCTGCTGGAGGTGCTCGAGGAGGTGGGCCGCGTGCGCGCGGAGGCCGGCTGGCCGCCGCTCGCCGCTCCCATCGGCCAGATCCTCGCCTCGCAGGCGCTCCTGCACGTGCTCGAAGCGCGCCGGTACGGGACGGTCGTGGACGAGTTCCGGGCGCTCGTCCAGGGCGGCTACGGGCAGACGCCGGAGCCGGTCGATCGGACGGTGGCCGAGCGGGTCGAGCTGCTCGCTCCGCGGGCGGCCCTCGCCGACGAGCCGCCGACGGCCGAGGACGTGCGCGAGCGGGCGGCGGGGCTGGCCGCGAGCGAGGAGGAGCTCGTCCTGATCGCGATGTTCGGCGCGGAGGCGGAGGAGCTGCTCCGGGTCGTCCGCGCCCGGCACTCGCGCGAGGCCGTCCTGATCGCCGAGGACGCCGACGCGGAACGCGCCGGGCGGATCCGGGAGCTGGTCAAGATCGTCCAGGAGAGCGGGGTGGGCGAGATCGAGATCGAGGACGAGGGGATGCGCGTCTCCGTCCGCCGCGCCGAGGAGCCGGGCCCGGCCTCGCCGGCGGGCGCGCCCGTCGTCGCGGCCGCGCGCGCCGAGACGGCGACCGCGATCGCGCCGCCAGGGGA
>DATMAP010000050.1:0-58596 GCA_035559835.1 Gaiellaceae bacterium | reverse complement strand
TTGTCCGGGATGAGGTCGATGACCCCGTTGGAGACGGCGACGTCGAAGCTCGCATCGGCGAACGGAAGCGCCTCCGCCTCGCCCTCCACGAAGGTCACGTTCGAGAGCCCGAGCTCGGCCGCGCCGGCCCGTGCCTTCGCGAGCATCTCAGGCGTCATGTCGATCCCTGTGACCGAGCCCTCCGGCCCCACCATGAGCGCCGCCACGAGCGAGTCGGTGCCGGCCCCCGAGCCCACGTCGAGCACCCGCTCGCCCTGCTCGAGGCGGCCGAGCGAGAAGGGGTTGGCGACGCCGGCGAACGACTCCACGACGAAGTCGGGCACCCGCGCCAGCTCGGGCGGATAGCCGAGGTCCTCGGCCCAGGCGCGGCCGGTCGGGAAGACGAACTCCCGCTCCGGCTCCTGCGAGACGGCCGCGTACGTCTTGCGGATCTCGGACTTGAGCAGCCCGACGTCGATGTCCGCCTCGATCGCCATCACTTCCCTCCGGCGTAGTCGAAGGGCGCCACGGCCGCGTACGTATCCCGGTAGTCGATGCCCAGCGCCTCCACCCGGTACCTCCTCGTGGAGGCGAAGTCGCCCTGCTTGAAGACGATCCCCTGCGGAAGCACCGCGCCCGGCGTCACCTCCGCCCCGGAGACGGGGTTCCGGATCGGCTCCAGCTCCAGCTCGAACCCTGCGCCCGCGCGGACGCGGGAGCGAAGGCCGTCCAGCTCGAGCTCGAAGGACACGGCCTCCGGCCCGTGCAGCGTCGGCCACGTCCAGCCGAGGACGCCCCAGGGGCCGCCCGCCTCGCCCTTGACCAGGGTGTGGATCGCGTCCCGCTGCGCGGGGGTCGTGCGCTCGTCGACCAGCAGCAGAGCGACGCCGTTGCCCTCGTGGATCGCGCCCGGCCAGTTCACGGCCAGCGTGAAAGTCACGCTGCGGAGGTCGACGGTGCCGTAGGCGCCCTCCTCGACGTGCCACGTCCACTCTCCCTCGCACTTGCCGGTCGTCGGCAGGGCGTTGAAGTTGCACGGGCAGCCGTAGGCGCAGTTGCACGCGATCAGGACCGTCCCCTTCATCGTCCACGACTCGGCCATTCCACTCTCCTCTCAGGTGACCGCGACGAGCGCGGCGGCGGCGAGCAGCCCGGCGCCCACGACCCGGGCCGAGGGCTCGCCGAAGGACAGGACCTTCTGGACGAACACGACCGCCGCGATCGCCGCCGCCCACTGCAGGCCCATGGAGGCGGCGAGCACGAGCAGCGCCATCAGGCCTGCGCAGCAGCCGGCGCACCACAGGCCGTGCTCGGCCCCGAGCCGGAGCGGCCCGCTGCGGTAGTGCTCGAGCAGGAACCCGGCAACGTTGCGGCATCGCCGCAGGCAGGCGGACTTCAGCGGGCTCAGCTCGTACAGGCCCGCGAGCGCGAGCACGAGCGGGAGCCCGAGCTCGAGGCCCCACTCCATGGCCGCGTACGGGAGGAGGCCGAGCGCGCTCCAGACGCCCAGGTACCCCGCCACCAACCCCGCCCGTGAGCCGCGGTGGAGCAGCACGAGCGGCAGGATCGAGGGGAGCATCATCGCCACCATCATCAGCGTCCAGCCAGCGAGGAAGCCGGCCGCGCCCAGCGGCGGCTCGGTGCCAGCGAGCGCGAGCCAGGCAAGCGCCGAGGCGGCGACCAGGGCGCTCCCTGCCGCCACCTGCGCCCGGTCCCTCCCGCCGAGCGTCCCCAGACGGGTTGCGACTCTCGCGCTGCGGGAGCCGACGGTCACGGCTGCCGCCTCTCCGTTCCCGTGTGAGGACGACGCCATCGGCGCTTCGACCCTACGCCGTCCTACTCCATCGGTCAACCCGAGCATCGGGATACCGTCCATCGCTTTTCCCGATCGCAGGTCGCCGCGCCGGCCTCGGCCGGCGCGGCTAACTGCTCCATCCGGCTCAGCGCCCCACCCGCCCGGCGAGCAGCGCTTGGCCCGAGAGCACGGCACCGACGACGAAGATGGCCGTGGCCAGGTAGATCAGCCCCAGGTGGCCGATCGTGTCGAAGCCGTACGGATAGTGGGCAGGCAGCGCGACGGCGAGCCCGAGCACGGGCGCCGCGACAGCCCCGACCCAGGCCCACGCCTGCCCGCGCCGGACGCCGAACCAGCTCAGGAAGACTACGGCGAGGCCGGTCGCGGCGATGAAGCCGGAGACGGCGATGTGCAGGTGGCCGACGTAGTCGTAGAGGGAGGGGCTGAAGTCCTGGATCTCCTCCTTGCCCACGCTCACTTGGCCGGGTCCGATCCCGAGCTCGAGGAAGCTGTCGGTGAAGTTGCGCACGAAGAAGACGACGGCGTAGCCGATGAACGCGGCCGCGCCGAGCGTCATCAGGCCCGTGCCGAGCCGCAGCCTCGAACCCGCCTCTTCGGCCGTTCCGTGCCGGGTCGCGACGGTGCTCATCGTCGCTCCTCTCTGTCGTTCGGGGCGTAGCGGCTGAAGCCGCTACGCCCCGAGCACCTCGATCGTCGTCTTGACCGGCACCGGATTCGCGAGCGCGTCCAGGACCGGCGACGTGTCCTGCACGTAGGCGCAGAGCTCCTTCAGCTCCTGCTTGCTCGCTCCCGGGGCCTTGACGCGCGCCTTTGCCCGGATCTCCGTGAACCCGGGACGAGCGCCGCCCTCGAGGCCGAGGAAGCTGCGGACGTCGAGGTCGCCCTCGAGCTCGTACGACATCTCCTCGATCTCGATCCCGCGCGCGGCCGCGTTCGCCACGTAGCCGACCGAGTAGCAGAAGCCGAGCGCGGCCAGCAGGAGCTCGACCGCGTTCGGGCCCTGGTTGTGCCCGAGGAGCACGGGCGGCTCGTCGCCCACGAGCGTGAAGGGCTGCTCGCGGGTCCCGTCCTCCGCCCCCGCGTGCAGGAACGAGCCGATCTGCGCGGTCGCGCACGTCCCCTCCTGCCACCGGGTACGCGCGCGGAAGGTGAAGCTCGCGAGCTCTGGCTTGGCCTTGATCGCGTCGATCGTCTCGAGCAGCGCCCCCACGTCGACGCCGTTGCGCACCGTTACGGTCGCCATCTCCTCCCTCCTGTTCGGATTCCCTGCTCTCTCCCCCGGTAAGACGGCCGCGTCCCGGATCTCATTGCACCTGCAATAACTTCCTCTCCGGGAGCGTCTCTACGAGGGAGCGGAGTTGTGGGCGACGCCATCTCCACGGGCAGCGGCACCGCCTCGGTCGAGCGGTTCCGGAGGCTCGCCGAGAGCGAGCTCGGCCGGCTGTACGCGCTCGCGCGCCGCCTCGTCGGCGACGACGCCGAGGACGTCGTCCAGGAGTGCCTGCTCCGCGCCTACCGAGGCTTCTCCCAGCTCGCGGACGACGGTGCCGGGCGCGACTGGCTCACGGCGATCCTCGTCAACTGCTGCCACGACCTTTGGCGCGCGCAGGGACGCCGGGTCGAGACCGTCGAGCTGGAGAAGGCCGACGAGTTCTCGCTCTTCCGGAAGATCGCCGACGAGGACCCCTTCCCGTACTCGGACTCGGTGCACCTCGACTTCCTGCAGCAGTTCGGCGGCGAGGACGTGCGCGCCGTCCTCGCCTCGCTGCCCGAGCTGTACCGCGTCCCCCTCGTCCTCGTGCACATGGCCGGCTACCACGTGAAGGAGGTCGCCTTCATGCTCGAGGTGCCGCTGGGGACGATGCTCGCGCGGCTCCACCGCGGGCGGAAGCTCTTCGAGCGCGAGCTCTGGAGCTACGCCGAGCGGAACGGCCTCCTGAAGGAAGGCGCGCGCGCGTGATCACCTGCGCGGAGGCAGTGCGTCAGCTCTGGGACTACCTCGACGGGATCGTCGAGGAGTCGCGGCGCGCGCAGGTCGAGGAGCACCTCGCCTTCTGTCGCCGCTGCTGCGGCGAGCTCGAGTTCGCGGAGGAGCTCCGCGCCTTCCTCGCCGCCCACGCCGAGGACGACCTCCCGCCGCAGGTCCGCGCCCGGCTCGTGGCGACGCTCGACGAGCTCGGCGGAGCATGACCCGCGACCTCCTGCACCAAGACGAGATCCGGGCGCTCGTGCGCGAGGCCTACCGCGCGGTCGACGGCGAGAGCCGCGCGGTCGCCGAGAGGCTCTACTCGCCCGAGGAGCTCGCCCTCGTCCCGGCGTCGGCGGTCGGGCGCGCCCTCGGCGTCGGCAACCACCTCCGCCACGCGCGCATCCGGCCGGGCGACACCGTCCTCGATCTCGGCTGCGGCGCTGGCATCGACACGATCCTGGCTGCGCACCGAACGGGCCCCTCCGGCCGCGTGCTCGCGCTCGACTTCCTCCCCGAGATGCTCGGGCGGACGGCCGCGGCGGCGCAGGAGGCCGGGCTCGACAACGTGGAGACGCTCGAGGGGGAGATGGAGGCGATCCCGCTTCCCGAGGCGAGCGTCGACTGCGTGCTCTCGAACGGGGTCATCAACCTTTCGCCGCGCAAGGCGCGGGCGCTGGCCGAGTGCGCGCGCGTGCTGAGGCCCGGCGGCGAGCTCTGCGTCGCCGACGTCACCGTGGAGGACGAGGAGCTCCCGCCGGAGGTGCTGACGCACCCGGCTGCCTGGGCCGGCTGAGTGGCGGGTGCCCTGACGGAGCGTGACTTCGTCGGAAAGCTCGAGCGGGCGGGCTTCTCGGAGATCGAGGTGCTCGAGCGGACGCCGATGGGAATCGCGGACTGCGAGCTCTACCCGCTCTTCACGGAGGAGCTGCTCGCGACCATGCGCCGGCTGATCGCGCCCGAGCGGCTCGAACGGATCGCCGTCTGCGCGGTCATCCGCGCGACGCGCTCGTAGCGAAGCGGACGGCCGCGACCCACACCCCCGAGAGGGCGGTCAGCGCGGCGGTCACGCCGATCGCCGCCTGCGCTCCCGCGGCGTCGGCGACGAGCCCGACCGCGACGGCGCCGGCGACGAAGCCGGCGTCTCGCCAGAAGCGGTAGACGCCGACGGCGGGCGCTCGGTCCCGGGGGCTGACCACGTCGGAGACGGCCGCGATCAGCGTCGGGTAGGCGAGCGCCGTGCCCAGGCCGAGGAGCACGGAGGCGACGAGAGCGGAGGCGAGATCGCCACCTCCGGCAGCCAGGAGCGCGAGCGCGGCGCCCTGCACGAGCATCCCGGCGACGACGAGCGGCTTGCGCCCGAGGTGGTCGGAGGCCCAGCCGGTGGCGACCTGCCCGAGCCCCCAGACGGCCGGATACACGCCTGCCGCGAGCCCGATCTCGGCCGCGGTCGCGCCGCGCGCCGCGAGGTAGAGGGGGACGAGGCCCCAGAGCACGGCGTCGTTCAGGTTGTTGACGAAGCCCGCCTGGGAGCAGGCGCGCAGCACGGGAGCGCGCACGCTCGCTCCGAGCGCGCGCCGCAGCGACGCCGCC
The DNA here is from genome assembly GCA_035559835.1 of Gaiellaceae bacterium. GTDB lineage: Bacteria > Actinomycetota > Thermoleophilia > Gaiellales > Gaiellaceae > GMQP-bins7. The sequence continues at coordinate 53,242 of DATMAP010000050.1, read as the reverse complement.
CGCGCCGCTCCGTGCGCGGCCTGCTCGTGCGCGACGTGCGCCGAGGTGTCCCGCGCCGGGACGAGCGAGGCGAGCAGCCCGAGCGCCGACACGCCCGCCATCCCGACCCACACCGCCGTCCGCGGCGAGACCGCGCTCGCTGCCGCCCCGGTCGCGAAGGCCGCGACGGCGACCCCGAGGTAGCCCGCCGCCTCGTTCAGCCCCAGAGCCAGGCCTCGGCGCGCCGGGCCGACGAGGTCGATCTTCATCACGATCGTCATCGACCAAGCGAGGCCCTGGCCGGCGCCGAGGAGCGCGTTGGCGGCGACGATGGTCGACCAGGAGGGCGCGAGCGCGACGATCGGCCCCACCGGCAGCACGGCCAGCCAGCCGAGCACGAGCACGCGCTTCCGGGCCGACCGCTCCGCGAGCGGCCCGGAGAAGAGGTTGGCCGCCGCCTTCGCGGCCCCGAAGGTGGCGACGAAGGCGAGGATCGCCGTCCGCGACGCGATCCCGAACTCCTCCTCGCCGACGAGCGGGAGGACGCTGCGCTCGAGGCCGGCGGCCGCCCCGACGAGTCCCGTGATCCCGACGAGCAGGGAGAACTGGCGGGCGTTCGCCCGCAGGCCCAGCCGGATCGAGCTCACGCCGCGGCTCGCGGCCGTCCGGCGCGGTTCGCCGCCACGATCGCCTCCTGCTCCGCCGGGGGCGGGGGCAGGTCGCGCAGCGCCGCCTCGGCGAAGGCGTCCTCGTCGAGGGCGAGCGCGCGGTTGTGGCGCCGTTCGAAGCCGATGGTCGAGAAGGGGTTCCCGGAGAGGGCACGGCCGCACACCGAGCCCCCGTAGTGGCTCGGCAGGACGAGCACGTCGTCGGGCAGCGCCAGAAGCCTCCGCAGGGATGCGTGCAGCTCCCGGGCGAGCGGCTCGGGGTCGCCCGTCGCGTGCAGGTCGGGGCGGCCGACGTCGTTCACGAGCAGGGAGTCCCCCGTGAAGACGAGCCAGGGCTCCTCGTCGCCGCGGCGTCGGTCGGCGACGGCGTACGCCGCGTGCGCGGGGGCATGGCCGGGCGTCGCGAGCGCGGTCACGAGCGTGTTGCCGAGCTCGATGCGCTCGCCGCCCGCGAGCGCGACGTGCGGGAAGGAGACGCCGGCCCCCGCGGGCAGGTACGCGGTCGCGCCAGCCGCGACGAGCTCGGGGAGCCCGGAGACGTGGTCGGCCTGGACGTGCGTCTCGAAGGCCGCGACGATGGGGTGGCCGAGGTCGCGCGCGGTCTCGAGATAGGCCTCGACGAGCTCGGAGTGCGGGTCCACGACCGCAAGCTGCCCCTGCGTCGTACAGCCGAAGAGGTAGCTCGCGCACGAGGTCGGCTCGTACAGGAACGGGCGCAGGATCACGGCACGGCCACCGTCTCGAGCTCGAGGGTGGTCGGCACGCCGTGCCGGTAGACGCCGCCGACGGGCGAGTGGTCCTCGAGCCACGAGCGCAGCGCGCGCACCGCGTCGTCGTCCACGCTCCCTCCGACCAGCCTGGCACGCACGCGCACGCTGAGCGGCCCGGCCGGCGCCTCGGCGACTCCGAGCAGGCCGCGGTCGTCGGACTCGCTCTCGACGGTCACCTCGATCCGCTCGATCGCGATCCCGAGCTCGGCGGCCCGCATGGCGAGCACCGTCGCGTCGCAGCTCGCGAGCGCCGCGCGCGCCAGCCAGCCGGGCGTCGGCGCGGAGGCCATACCCCCGACCGCCGCGGGCATGTCCGTCACGATCGCCGTGCCGGCGGGGCCCTCGACCCGGCAGCGGAGCCCCTCCTCGAGCACCGCCGTGGCCGGCAGGTCGTGCGCGCGCGCCTCCTCGGGATGCTCGCTCAGATACCCACGTGCCGCCTCGATCGACTCCCGGATGCGCTCCTGGGGCATGCTGCCTCCTCACTCGGGTGTGCAGAGAGCACCGTAGGCTGCGCACGCTCATCCCGCCAGACGATTTCGAGGATGTCCTGTATCGTCCGCGTCGATGGCGCAGACGACGCTGAGCGCGCTCTGGGACACGACCCGCATGCGGCTCCTCGTCGAGATCGAGCGCCGGGGCACGCTCTCGGCCGCGGCCGAGGCGATCGGCATCGGCCAGCCGAGCGCAAGTCAGCACCTGCGCCTGCTCGAGACGGCGGCGGGCCAGCGTCTCGTCGAGCGCAACGGCCGCGGCAGCCGCCTGACCGAGGCCGGCCGCGTCCTCGCCGCCCGCGCCGCGCAGGCGCTCGCGAGCCTCGACCGGGCGGAGGAGGAGCTCGCCGCGCTCACGGGGCTGGAGACGGGAACGATCCACGTCGGCGCGTCCACCGCGCCCGGCGTCTACCTGCTCCCCGACACGCTCGGCTGCTTCCGGCGCGACCACCCCGGCGTCACCGTCGAGGTCGAGATCGCCTCGAGCGGGGAGATCCTCCGGCGGCTGCTCTCGAGCCGCGTGCAGCTCGCGATCGTGGGCGCCGAGGCGACGGACGAGCGCGTCACCCTCACCCCCTTCCTCGACGACGAGCTGGTCGGGATCGCGCAGCCGGGGACGCTGCCGCTCGAGGCCGGCTATCTGCCGCTCGCCGAGCTGCGCGGCAGGTTGTTCCTCTGCCGCGAGCCCGGCTCGTCCACGCGAGCCCTCGTCGAGCGGGCCTTGGCCCTTGCCGGGATCGAGACCGGCGGGCGCTGGGAGCTGGGCTCGAGCGAGGCCATCAAGCGCGCCGCGCGCGAGGGACTCGGGGTCGCGTTCCTCTCGCGCTACGCGGTGGCCGAAGAGGTGGCGCGCGGGGAGCTGGAGGCGTTCCGTGTCCACGGGCTCTCTCCCCTGACCCGGCAGTTCTCGCTGGCCACCCTCGCCGGCCGCGACCTCTCCCCGGCGGAGTCGAGGTTCGTGGCCACGCTCACGCGCTGCTGCGCGAAGTCGGCCGAGTACGCGGAGGCCTGTGTGGGCGCACCGCCGCAGCGTACGGAGCGGCGGCCTACTCGGAGCGCCAGGAGCCCGGTCTCACGCGGTAGGCGTGGCCGCTCCCCTGTGACGCCTCGGCAAGGACGCGGTTGACGGCGTCCTCGGACGCGCCGGCGTCAGCCAGGCGCACGGTGGCGACGTCCTGCTCCTCGTCGATCGTCAGCTCGGCGACGGCGGCGAGCGCCTCCAGCGCGCCACGCACGCGGCGTGCGCAGCTCGGGCAGCCCGCCTGCTCGACCTCGAAGACGGTGGCCACGGCCGGACTGTACCGCTGACTAGGCTTGGTGGCGTGCGGGTCGAGATCTTCTACTGCCCGACCTGAACCGGCTACGACACCCGAGCCGCGAGTCTCGCGGCCGAGATCGAGTCGAAGACCGGGATCCCGGCGACGATCACCCCGGGCGCCAAGGGACAGTTCGACGTCCGCGCGGACGGGCAGCTCCTCTTCTCGAAGCGCACGGAAGGCCGCTTCCCCGAGCCGGCCGAGATCCTCGCCGCGCTCGAGTAGCGGCCGCCGCCCCACGCCGGTCAGCGGAGCAGGAAGCCCTCCCGGAGCGGATCGTCGGGGTCGAGGGTGAAGACGTGCTCGCCCGTGCGGTAGGCGCTGCCCTCGACTTCGGTGACGACCGCGGGCAGCCCGGCGACCTCGGTGTCGGCGACGACGCGACCGCGGAACTCCGAGCCGACGATGGAGAGGTGGCGGAGCTCGGCGCCGCGCGGAAGCCGCCCGGAGCGGTCGAGGAGGGCGAGCCGGGCCGAGGTACCGCTCCCACAGGGCGAGCGGTCGACCTCGCCGTCGGCGAAGACGGTGACGTTGCGCTGGGTGAGCAGGCGCGGGAGGTCGCCCTCCCGCTCCTCCTCCTCCTGCCAGAAGATGACGCCGTAGATGTCGCGAAGCTCGGGCTCGAGCGGGTGCACGACCTCGTGCTCGGCTTCGATCGCACGCTTCAGCTGGCGGCCGAGCTCGATCAGGCGCGGTAGCTCGCGCGGCTCCACGCGCTCTTGGAGCGACGCGTAGAACGCGCCGCCGAAGGCGACATCCAGCGTGTGTCCAGCCACCTCGATCCCTTCGGCCCAGACGAAGGCGGGGACGTTGCGGAAGCGAACCGAGCGGACGCGTCCATCCTCCACGCGCGCCCAGGTCTCGAGCCGGCCGGAGGGGACATCGACGACGACCCGGTTCTCCCCCTCCCGGCGCGGGACGATGCCCTCGTCGAGCGCCCAGGTGACGAGGGCGATCGTGCCGTGCCCGCACGCGGTCGAGTAGCCGGCGTTGTGGAAGAAGACGACGCCGAGGTCGGCTCCATCGTCGTCGGGCTCGACCACGAAGCAGCCGTACATGTCGGCATGCCCCCGGGGCTCGTAGACGAGCAGCCGCCGCACGTGGTCGAGCCGCTCGAGCGCATCGCGGCGCTTGGCGAGGATGGTCGCGCCCCTCGGCGCCTCGACCCCGCCGGTGACGATCCGGAACGGCTCGCCGCCGGTGTGGTAGTCGACCGCGCTCACAGCCCCCATCTCCACCCCGGTGTCAGACACCCTTTCTTGTCAAGGGGTACTCGTGCCAAGAGTGTGACAATCGCTCCACAGCGAATACCGTGGCGTCACGCTGGCGCTTGCGGTTCGCCACGTCCAGAACAGACGCGGTCGTGACGGTGGCACCGAACGCCATCCGCTCGCGGTGTCTGACACCGGTGGCTACCGGCCTTTGAAGGCCGGTAGGCGCTTCTCCAGGAACGCCCGCACGCCCTCGGCGAAGTCCTCCGTCTGCGTCGCCGCCTGCTGGAGCTCGGCCTCGAGCGCAAGCTGCTCCTCGAGCGAGGCCGCGTACGCGTTCTCGAAGAGCCGCTTCGTCATGGCCACCGCCCGCGTCGGGAGGGCGGCGTACCACTCCGCCAGCTCCTCGACCCGCTTGCGAAAGCGCTCGGCGGGGATCTCCTCCGAGACGAGCCCCCAGATCAGCGCCTCGGCCGCGCTCAGTCGCCGGTTCGACACCATCCACTCGAACGCGCGCGAGAAGCCGAGCAGGCGGTGCAGGAACCACGTCCCCCCCGAGTCGGGCACGAGCCCGATGCCGACGAAGCCGGGCACGAAGGTCGCCTCGCTCGACGCCACCCGCACGTCGCACGCGCACGCCAGCGAGAGACCCGCCCCGGCGCACGCCCCGTTGACCGCGGCGATCACCGGCTTCTCGAGCGCCCGGATCGCGCGCACGTTCGGGTGGTACGTCTCCTCGAGCGCGTCGCGGATCGACCCCGGCAGCGCCTGGAACTCGCGCAGGTCCTGGCCGGAGCAGAAGCCGCGGCCGGCCCCGGTGAGGACGACCGCGCGCACCTCAGGGTCGGCTGCCTCGGCGAGCGCGTCGCGGAGCTTCGCGTGCATCGCGCGGTCGAGCGCGTTGTAGACCTCTGGGCGGTTGAGGGTGATCGTCAGGACGGCGCCGTCGCGGGCGGTGAGCACCTCCTCGGCCATGCCGTCAGCCTACCGCCGCTCGCGGCGCTCGAGGAACCCCCGGACGGCGGTCTGCGCCTCCTCACCGAGCATGGACAGCGCCAGCCAGTCACGCGCGTGGCCGATCGTCTGGTGCCAGGCGAGGTCGCGCCAGACGTTGAGCTGCTGCTTCGCGTAGCGCGTCGTGTGCGGCAGCTTCGCCGCCAGCTTCTCCACCCACTCGTCTACCACCGCGTCCAGCTCGGCCTCCGGCACGGCCCGGTTCACGAGTCCCCACTCGGCAGCCTGCGCCGCCGGGATCTCCTCGCAGAGGAAGACGATCTCGCGTGCCCGCCGGTCGCCGACCATGAGCTGGAGCCACTGCGTCGCTCCGCCCGCGGGCACCGAGCCGTGCTGGAGGCCGACGTGCCGGATGAAGGCCGTGTCCACCATCACCGCGAGGTCGCACGCCATCTGCAGCTCGTTCCCGCCTCCGACCGCGATCCCGTTGATACGCGCGATCGTCGGCTTGCCCAGCTCGCGCAGGCGGTCGTGCATGTCCTTGAAGGCGCCGAACCACTTCCAGTACTCACCGGGCCGCCCGAGCAGCTCCTCGTCCCAGGAGCGCAGGTCGGCGCCGACGCAGAAGGCCCGTCCCGTCCCCGTCACGACGACGACCCGCACGTCATCGTCCCAGGAGGCGTCCTCGCAGGCGCGCGCGATCTCCCTCAGCATGCGGAAGTCGAAGGCGTTGAGGACGTCCGGTCGGTTGAGACGGATCGTCGCCCGGGGCGGAGCCTTCTCGTAGACGATCGCCTCGAACCCGAGCTGGGACGGGTCGCGGGCGCGGGGGGCGGAGGGCTCGCTCACGCGATCTCGGCGAAGTGGACGGTGAAGGGGACACCCATCGCCATGGCGTCGCGACCCGAGGCCAGGAACTCCTCCGAGGCGGCCGCTGCCTGGAACGACTCGCGATCGGGCCACTCGAACTCCGCGTAGTAGCGGTACGCAGGCTCCCCGAAGGGGGCACCGAACACGCGCCCGTGCCGGAACGCAGCCGCAGGCACCTTCGCCGCGTGCTCCTCGATGTGCTGCCGGTAGCGCTCGGGATCCGGCTCGGACTCGTACAGGATGATCGCACGCACCATGCGCCTCTCCTTCGTCGCGGGGCCTTGAGCGTATAGCGTCGGGGCGTGAGCTGGACGGGCGCAGCGGTCACGGTCGCGGTCGGCGCGGGCGTCGCCGGCTCGGTGCAGGTGGCGGTGATGGGGGCGTTCGGAAACCGCATCGGCACGCTGGAGGCGCTCGCCTTCACCGCGCTCGCCGGAGCGCTCCTCGCCGGTGTCGTCCTGCTCGTCGCCCGGCGCAGCCTGGGCGGCTACGCCGACGGCCTCGCCGCGCCGAGGTGGCTCTGGCTCGGCGCCGTGCTCAGCGTGGTCGTCGTCGGCGGGATCACGCTGGCCGGGCCCCGGATCGGGACGACGGCGACGGTCGCGCTCCTGATCGCCGGCCAGCTCGGCGCAGCCGTCGTCATCGACCGCTTCGGCTGGTTCGGGATCGAGCGCGTGGCGGTCACGTGGCCGCGCGTGGCCGGGATCGCACTGCTGGCCGCGGGTGCGTTCCTCACGCTGCGCCGGTGAGTCGCTCCGCGTTCGCCGGGCTCGAGCCCGAGCTGGTCTGGGCGCGGTTCGCCGAGCTGACCCGGATCCCGCGCCCGCCGAAGCAGGAAGCGGCCGTCCGCGAGCACGTGCTCGCGTGGGCGGACACCCACGGCTTCGCGGCGCAGACGGACGCGACGGGCAACGTGGTCGTCCGCGTCCCGGCCTCAGCGGGCCGAGAGGCGGCGCCGGTGGTCGTCCTGCAGGCGCACCTGGACATGGTCTGCGAGCGCGATCCATCGAGCCTCTTCGACCCCCGTGCGGGCCGGATCGACGTCGTCCGGGACGGGGACTGGCTGCGCGCCGAGGGGACGACGCTCGGCGCCGACAACGGCATCGGCGTCGCCGCCGCTTTGGCGGTGGCCGAGGACCCGCACGTCGCGCACGGGCCGCTCGAGCTCCTGCTCACCGTCTCCGAGGAGCACGGCCTCGAGGGCGCCAAGGGCCTCGACCCTGCGCTCGTGTCGGGACGGCTGCTCCTGAACCTGGACGGGACGAGCGACGGGACGCTGACGATCGGCTGCGCCGGGAGCGCGCACACCCTCGTCCGCCTGCCGCTCCGGCCCGACCCGCTCCCGCCCGGACACGTCGCGCTCGAGGTAGCCGTCACCGGAGGCCGGGGCGGTCACTCCGGGGGCGACATCGCCCGCGGACGCGCGAACGCGATCAAGGCCTTGGGACGGATCCTGCGCGAAGGACGCGAGGCCGCTCCGCTCCGGCTGGCCGGGCTCGAGGGCGGCGCCAGCCGGAACGCGATCCCCCGCGAGGCCGCGGCCTCGGTGGCGGTACCGGCGGTCGCGGAGGCGGGCTTCCGGGCCGCGACGGAGCGCGAGCTGACGGAGATCCGCGCGCAGCACCCGGGCGAGGACCGGCTCGAGCTCCGGGTGCGCGCGGCCGGAAGCCTCGCGGGCGCCGCCACCGAGCAGGAGACGGCGCGGGCGCTCGACCTGCTGGCCGCGCTTCCGAGCGGCGTGGTCACGCTCGCGCCGGAGCCCTCGGGAGCGGTCGAGACGAGCACCTGCCTCACCGTCGCGCGCACCGAGGAGGGAACGCTCGAGCTCGCCTCGATGACGCGGAGCGCGAGCCCGGCGGGTCTCGAGGACACGGTGGCGAGCCTGGAAGCGATCGCGCGCCTGGCAGGGGCCGGCGTGGAGACTGTCCACTCCTACCCGCCCTGGCAGCCCGACCCCGCCTCGCCGCTCCTCGCCGCCGCGAGCGCGACCTACGAGCGCCTCTTCGGGCGGCCGCCGGCGACCGAGGTCGTCCACGGCGGCCTCGAGTGCGCCGTGCTCGGGGCAAAGCTCCCCGGCCTCCGCATGCTCGCGCTCGGGCCCGAGATCGTGGGGCCGCACGCGCCCGGCGAGCGGCTCTCGATCTCGAGCACGGCGCGCTTCTACCGCCTCCTGTGCGCCCTCCTGGACGACCTCTCCCGGTAAGCTCCCGGCCGTGACGGAGGCCGGAGCCCTGCGGCGGCTCAGGAGCCGGTCTGCGGCCGTGCCTCGTCGGTGGTGGGCGCCCGTCGACGCGTTCGCACAAACCAAGAAGGCTGCCGCCCTCCTCTTTGCAACCGCCGTCGCGGTCTACTGGCTCGAGAGCGTCGCGTGGCCGCTCGAGCGGGGCCGAGACGCCTGGGATTACCTGAGCTACTACCTCCAGCTCTGGGAAGGGGATCCGGTGTTCCGCCGCCTGATGGCGTTCCGGACCCCGGTCGCTCCGGTCGTCCTCGGGGTGCCACTCGACCTCGGGGGCGCCCTCCTGCTCGAGGCGGTCATGAGCCTCCTGTACGCCGTCGCGGTCGTCGCCTGGAGCGCCGCCGCGTTGACGTTCGGTCGCCTGCCCGCAGTCCTCATGGCGATCGTGCTCCTGGCCTACGCCCCCTTCGGCGCCGTCTTCCACGACGTCGGCGCAGACGGCGTCTTTGCACTCGGCTTCGCGCTCTGGTCGCTGGGTATCGTCTTCACCGCTCGCCGCCCAGCGACCTGGAGGTACGCCGCCCTCGGCGCGGGCGCCGTCGCGCTCGTCCTGACGCGGCCGCCGAACCAGGTGCTGCTCGCTTTCGCGGTCGTCCCACTCGTGCTTCCGGGACGGCTCCGGCAGCGCCTGACCTGGGCGGCCGCCTTCGCGGGAACGGCTGTCGCCCTCCTCGCCGGTTGGGCTGCCTACAACGGGATCCGCTACGACGACTTCACGATCTCGCGCCTGCGCGTCGCTTCGGTCCCCTTCTTCCGCCAGTACCTGTCGGGGAACATCGACCCCCAGGGTGGGCCCGCCTCGCGCCAGCTCGCCCGGGCGGTCGAGCGCGAGATCCTGACGAAACCCGAGTACCGCGCCCTCGGCGTCGACGTCGAAACGTACTTCGACGCGGGCTCGAACTACGAGTACATCGACCTGCTCGCTCTCTCCGACCGGCTCTGGGGCTGGGACAGCGACTACCGCGTGCTCAGACGGGCAGCGCGCGAGGGAGACGAGGACGGCCACGGCGGGGACGGGAGCGCCTTCGCCCTCTGGCCCCTGACCGAGCGGATCGCCTCGGGCGTGTGGAGCTTCCTGCACAAGCGCCCGATCCGGGAGCCCGGCGTCCGGCATGCTCCCGAGTCCGAGTCCGAGCCGCCACAGGCGACGGTGATCCGCGGCCACAAGGTGCCGAACCCGGAAGCGCTCGGACCTCTCCTCGCTGCCGCCGAGTACGGCTGGATATGGTGCGCCTCCGCTTACCTCGAGCGCTGCACGATCGACCACCCGGCGAGCGTGTGGGAGAACCCGGCGCAGCAGCGCCAGTACGCGGAGCTCGTGCGGCAGCTCTCGGAGTGGGACGCGGATCTCCCCTCCCGGAACGGCTCCGTCTGGCTCGCGGAACAGCTCAAGCGCTGGTCGTGGAAGTTCCCGCGCCCGATCTTCTGGCTCGCCGTCGGGCTGGTTGCCCTCGTCCTGCGCAGGCCCCGTGGGAGCCTCGTCCTGCTCGCGCTCACTGCGCTGGCCGTCCTCGTCCTGGCCGTGCATGCCGCCTCGGGCGTCCTCCTCGGATGGTACGGAGTGCCGGTCTACCCAGCGTTCTTCCTGCTCTCGGCAGCAGCCCTGACGGGCCGTACTACGGGGCGGGCTTGCTGGGGGCCGCAGACCCGGTAACGACCGTGGACAGGCCTTTCGTCACCGTCACCGCGGAACGGCCCCGACCCGCGACGACCACAGCGCCGGCGAGCGCCTTGACGGTAGTCCTCGGCCCCGCCGCGGCGTACTGCACACGCCAGGTCGCACGTGCGCGTGCGGTCGCGGTCGCGTTCGCCGTCGCCACCTGGTACGTACGCGTCGTGTCCGCGCTGGGCGGCACCGTGGCCGTCACGCTGCCCCCCGAGAGCTGCAACCGCCAAGCGCCCTTGCCCGAGCACCCCTTGGCGCTCACCCCGAGACGCGTAGAGACGCCGGTGACCACTTGGCCGTCCGCGCCGTTGGAGACGAGCGTGGCCGAGCCGGCAGCGGGCGTCACGATCGTCTCCCCCGGGCGCACCGAGGATCCCGCCTTCGCGAGCTTGACCGCCGCGCCGGTTTCGAGCTGCACCTCACCCTTGGCTGCAGTCACCTTCCACGCGCAGTAGTCGGGCACCTCGAACGGCGCGCCCACCTCGGGCTTGTCGCTGCCCGCGCCACGCTCGGTCTCGCAGAAGAAGGGATCCGCGATCGGCAGGTACTGTCCAGGGGGAAGGCGGAGGCGCATGCTGCCCTTCTTCGTCGTGCCCTCCCCGAGCGTGGTCGTCCTCTCGGGCTTCGGCGCTCGCCGCACGAGCTTCAGCGTCCACTGGTAGGTCGACTCGCCGAGCTTGTCGCCGAGGCATTTGTAGGCCCAGGCAATCTCGACGAGGGCGAGGTTCCGTCCAGGTATGCGCCCGATGACCTTGCCAGTGATGTACGTATCGACCGAGGAACGCGAGGACGCGCTCGAGGCCGACCCCGCGGTCAGCGCTGCAAGGCCGACAACCCCGGCGAGCGCCGCAGCAGCCAGATGCATCCTCGCGATCCGTCGGGCTCGCATGCGCACGACCCTAGCCGATCGAGAGGAGCCACATCCCGCCGACGGTGTAGAGGATCATGAGCGCGAGCATCGCGTACTGCGTGCGGAGGGCGACCGACGGCGTCGGCGCGTTGGCAACGGCACGATCGTGTGCCACGACGAGAGCGGCGACGTGGCCGAGGACGAGCGCAGCCACCTGCACGTACCAGGTCATGTTCGGGCTGAGCACGTCGAGCTTGGGCTCGAAACCGTCGGTTCCGAGCACGTTCCAGCCCCGTCCAAAGGGGTCCGAGACGAGCGGGATGGCGAACTGTCCCTGGACGACGAGGAGCGAGAAGTAGTGCGAGAGCGCGTAGACGAACGCGATCGGGACGAGGCTGAAGACGAAGACGCCCGCGAGAGAGACACCGCCGCCGATCACCCGCTCCGCGACCTTGACGGCGGCCGTATAGACGCCTGCGACGAAGAGCACGGCCGTGACGAGCGCCGTGAGATTGACGAGCATGACCACGCGGTCGGCCGTCTCCGGATCCGCGAAGGACGTCTGGATGTCGTACGTCCGGTCGAGCCACCAGCTCGAGCGCGAGACACCGTCGAAGGCGACCGTGCCGAGCATGATGGCGAAGAACGCGACGACGCCGGGGCGCCGCTCGATCTCGGCCAGCTTCGAAAGCGGCTGACGGATTGCGACCTCCGTGCGTCCCTCCCGTTCACGCGTCCCGAACAGGGACACGCGCGAGAGAAAGTCGAAGTAGACGGCGAAACCGTCGCCGTTCCGGGCCCAGACGCGGCGCCCGAAGAGGGCCATCCCCGACCACGTGAGGGCGCTGTACACGAAGATGGCGACCGCCAGCACGCGCGGGTTGGCTGGGTCGTGGTAGACGAGCTCGAGCGTCGTGAACATGAGCAGGAGTCCCGCAGCCGGCCAGATCCCGAGCTCGCGGGGATACGCCCGCGGCTCTCGCCGGTAGCCGAGCCGGCCGATCGCCCAGGCGGCGGCGTCGGCGACCGTGCGCCAGGGATCGAGAACCGCCCATACGTTCCCGAGCAGGACCACCGTAACGGCCATCCCGACCCAGAACACGACGTAGACGAAGGTGGGCGCGAGGTTCTGGCTCGCGCGCTCGGTACCGAAGGCGGCTGCGCTCCAGACCAGGAGGAAGACCCCGAGCGAGACCAGGCGCAGCAAGAGGCGCAGCACCCGGGAGAGAGCGACTCGCTGCAGCCAGGCGGGAGCGGCGGCACCTGCGTTCACATGGAGCCTCGGCTCGTGCCAGAGCACCCCGAGCGCGAGGAACGAAACGACGAGCACCGTCCCGCCGCCGACGAGGAAGAGCCAGCCTGGTACCGGCAGGTCACGGATGCCACCCAGCCCGTGGGCGGTAGCAACCTCCGGCGCGACGAGAGCGAACACGCAGAGAAGGGCGGCGAGCGCGAGGGTGTGCCGTCTCACGGGTGCACCTCGACCTCGGCCACCAGCGGCCGACGCTCCCCGAGCGCGACCTCGAAGCGCCCCGCGGTCGACCCGGGCCCGGCAATCGCCGCAGGCCTGCCCGGAGTCGGGTCCACCATCCGCTCGTAGCCGTGCAGGTTCACCCCGTCGGTCACCTCCGGCTCGCCCTCGCCGCCGTAGGTGGAGGCGCCGAGCGCGAGGGCCGAATGGGGTCCCTGGATCGGGATGCCCATCTCTCCAGCCACCTATCCGATCCTCAAGGGTGCGCAGCTCGGAGGGCTCCGGTTCCCGGTCGGATCCACCGCCCAGACGCAGAAGCGGAGGATCGAGGGTGGGAACGATGCCGGGACGCGCCAGGGCAAGAAGTAGAAAAGAACGCCTGGCTCGACCTCGTCGAGGGGGCCTCGGACAGTTGCCAAGCGCTTGTGGCCGCGGAAGACGCTCGCCCACTCGCGGCTGCGTCCGCTCTCCTCCCGGAGCCTGTACCGGAGCCGTGCCGTGCGCCCAGGCGCGCCCGTGCTCGGGAGAGACTTCACACGCGGCGCGGCACGGTCGGCAAGCCGCCCGAAGGTGGCCGAGACGGACTTGGGACCGTCCATCCCCAGCGAGCACACCTTCCTCGAGCCCGCGCAGGCGCCGCTCCAGCGAACGAACGTCCACCCCTCTGCCGCCACGGCCTCGAGCACGACCGTGCTCCCGGCGAGGAAGCTCGCGCTGCACGAGGGCGAGCAGGCGATCCCGGCTGGCCTGCTACGAACCGCGCCGCGCCCGGCCATCGTCACCGCGAGCGGGAAGCGTGTCCCGGCCTCGACGAAGAGGGCAATCGCGACACGTGGCCCGCGCATCGCCACTCTGCATGCCCTCACGACCCCGGCGCAGGTGCCACTCCAACCGGCGAACGCCCAGCCCGCCTCCGGCGTCGCGCTCAGGTCGACGACGGTCCCTCGGGGGAAGACGGCTCCGCAGGCCGCACCGCACGAGATCCCGATCGGGCTGCTGGAGACGGCGCCCTTGCCGACGACGGCGACAGCGAGAGGCGCCTGAGTGTGCCCTCGCCCGGCAAAGGCCGCCGCGACTGCCCTCGGGCCGCTCATGGTCACCTGGCACGTGGTGCTCTCGCCCGAGCACGAGCCCTCCCAGGCAGCCGGGCCGCCCTGAGCAGCGAGCGTCACCGTGACCCCGGCGCCATACGAGCCGACACACGACCCGGGACAGGAGATCCCCTCGATGTCGCTCACGACCGTGCCGCCCTCGACGGCAACCGTGAGCGCGTACACGGTCTCGGGTGGGCTGAAGGTCGCCGTGACCGCGCGGGGGCCACTCATCACCAGCGCGCAGGTGCCGGTGCCCGAGCAGTCCCCGCTCCAGCCGGCGAAGCTCCAGCCCGGAGTCGGCGCGACATTCAGCGTCACCGTGCTGTCCGTGGGGAAGGACGCCGTACAGATGGAGGGACAGTCGATCCCGGCCGGGCTCGAGGTCACGCGGCCGCTCCCGCTCACGCTCACCGCAACCGGGAGCTGCGTTGGACGCACGGAGGTGAACGATGCCGTGACGGCGTAGGACGCGCCCATCTTCACCGGGTCGATCGTGCACCCCCCTCCGCCCGAGCAGGCACCGCCCCAGCCGTCGAACACGGACCCGGGGTCGGGAGACGCGCTCAGCGAGACAGGCTTGTAGTCCGGCGACTCGTCCGAGACGAAGCTGCCGCTGCAGACTCCGCCGCAGTCGATTCCTGCTGGCGACGAGACGACCACCCCGCTCCCGTTCCCCGTCTTGCTGACGCTGATCGAGCCGTGCAGCGGACGGCTCGGGCCGGCACCAGCAGGTGCGGCGACGACGACCGCGAGCGCGGCGGGCAGCAGCAAACGAAATCCGGTCGCCAACCGGAATCTCCGGCGCAGCTGCTGGCGCTCGACGCTCAGGCCTCCACCCCGCATCTCACTCTAGGTATGAGGAGGTCGGCGCTCAAGACGGATCGAGCGCGCGCCAGAGCGCTGGGTCGAGCTCGGGGAACGCGGTGAAGAGCGCCTCGGCGTCGCGGCGGTAGCCCTCTCGAAGCGAGGTGAGCAGCTCCTCGCCGAGCTCGAGCTTGGGGGTGCGAGTCACGTTCACACCCCGGTGCAGGATGTCGGGCACGAAGGCGACGTCGCCGAGCCCGAGGAAGGCGTACGTCCGGCGCAGCTCCTCCTCCGGTCGCTCACGGCAGCGCTCGTACTGGAGGACGAGCACCTGCTCGCGGTCGAAGTGCTCGAGCAAGCGGGAGAGCTGCGCGAAGTAGAGGCCGCGCTCGAACGCTTCGCTCGCCCGGCGATGCGAGCGGCGCTTGTTCCGCTCGTCCCCGGTGACCGCCGAGAGGTACCGCTCGACCGGGTCGCGGAGGAGTACGAGAAGCCTGGCCTCGGGCGCTGCGAGGGCGAGCAGCCTCGGCGTCCAGTAGTGGTAGACGTACGCGGGTGACCACTCCCCCGTGACCATCCCCGGCGGGCGCGGGAAGAGACGGTGGTAGCGCTCGACCGACGCAACCGTGAACGGCTCGGCGTGGAAGGGCTCGAAGAACTGCCGCTCCTTCGGGGCACCGGGGACCCGGTGCACCTCCGGGTGTGCCTCGATCGCCGCGTACCACCACGTGGTGCCGGAGCGCTGCACCCCCACGCCCACGAAGTCGGGCGGGCCCGTTCGCCAGGAGCTGGGGAAGATCCGCTCGGGAGCGCGCTGGAGGGCCCACGTGTGGCGTGCGCGCAGCACCTGCTTCGCGTTCTTCAGCGGTGCCGCGAGAAACGAGCTGGCCGGAAGTCTCACCTCGAGAGCCGGGGGCGCACGGGTGGAGTATCCCACGTGCCCGCTCCCTCCCGCCCGTTGCCTAGACTCGCCTCCATCGAGCGCCAGGCCGCCGCAACGGAGATCGAGGAGCCCCGCACAGCCGTGCCGCCCTTGGCGCACGTTCGTGCACTGGCGGCCGGAGTCGGGCTCGACGTCCTCTTGGCGCTCACGGAGTCGGATCTCCGCGCCCGCTACGGCCGCGGCGGCTTCCGCCTCGTGAAGTGGCTGCTCGACCCCTTCGCGCTCGTGGGCGTCTACCTGCTCCTCGTCACGTTCGTCATCCATCGCCCCGGTCTCGCCGCGGGATTGAGCCTCGCGTGCGCGGTGATCCCGTTCCAGCTCGTGATGCTGTCGGTGACGAACGGGCTCGGGTCGGTGGCCTCCCGCTCCTCGATCATCCTCAACATGGGCTTTCAGCGAACGCTGATCCCGCTGGCGGGCGCTCTCACCGAGACGCTCGCCTTCGGCTCCAGCCTGCTGCTCGTGGCTCTGATGATGGCTGCGTATGCGATCGCCCCCACGCTCGCAGTGCTGTGGCTGCCGGTCGTGCTCGCCGTCAACGTCCTCGTCGCCGTGGCCTGCGCGTACGGCGCGTCGCTCTTCGGGCTCTGGTTCCCCGATCTGCGCGCGCTCGCGATCAGCTTCGTGCGAGCCATGTTCTTCCTCGCCCCAGGGCTCGTAGCGCTGGCCGACATCCGGGGCCGGGCGCACGACCTCCTGCCGCTGAACCCCCTGAGCGGCCTCTTCGAGGCATACCGCTCGGTCTTCCTCTACGGGCGCAGCCCGCAGGCCTGGCAGCTTCTCGTCCCGGCCGCAGCGGCGTTGCTCGTGCTCGCGGTGCTCCTGCCCGTCTACGCCCGCGAGCAACGCGAGTTCGCCAAGGTGCTATGACCACCGCGACCATCGCCGCGCAGGGAGTTGGCGTGCGTTTCCGTTTCGACCGGCAGCGGCGCGTGGTCACCTCTACCCTGGCGCGCCTCCGCCGCCGCGGGACGGAGACGTGGGGCATCCGCGACGTCACGTTCGCACTCGCTCCCGGTGACGCGGTGGCGCTCGTCGGCGCGAGCGGCTCGGGGAAGACGACGCTCCTGCGGACGCTCGCCGGCGTGCTCTGCCCCGACGCGGGGCGCCTGCTCGTGCGGGGACGGGTGGCGTCGCTCCTCTCCGTGGACGCCGGCCTGACCCCTGCCCTCACGGGCCGGGAGAACGCGCTCCTCCTCGGCGTCCTCGCCGGGATGCCGCGCTCTCACATCCGGCGGGCGCTGGATGAGCTCCGGGACTGGACCGCGCTCGGCGACGCCTTCGATCGGCCGATCTCGAGCTACTCGCAGGGTATGCGGGCACGCCTCTCGTTCGCCATCGCCATGCAGGCGATGCCCTCGATCCTCCTCCTCGACGAGGTGCACGAGGCGCTCGACCACGACTTCCGCGAGCTCGTGGAGGCGGAGGCGCACCGCCTGCTGCGGCGCGGCGGCATGCTCGTCGCCGCCGGACACGACCACCCGCTGCTCGAGCGTCTCTGCAACCGCGGGCTGTGGCTCCACGAGGGCTCGGTGGCGGCCGACGGGACCTTCGACGACGTGCGCCGCGCGTACGTGCCCTAGTCGCGTAGGAGCGGATGCGCACCCAGACCTCCGCCGTCGTCGCGCTCGTCCTGGCAGTCGCGCTCGCCTGGCTCCCCGGCGACGTCCGGGCCGTCTCCCACCGGGTCGGAACGATCACCACCGTCGCCGGCACGGGCGTCGCCGGGCGCAGCGGAGACGGCGGCCCCGCGACCGAGGCCGAGATCGGGCACCCACGCGGGATCGCAGCGCTGCCGGGAGGCGGCTTCCTGTTCGCAGAGCCGTTCAACAACACGGTTCGACTCGTGCGCGCCGACGGCACGATCACGACGGTGGCCGGCACAGGGAGCGCAGGCTTCTCCGGGGACGGAGGGCCTGCTGTGGCCGCGGAGCTCGACTTCGTGCACGGCGTCGCGCTCCTCCCGGACGGTGGCTACGTGCTGGCCGACATGCTGAACAACCGCATTCGGCGCGTGGCGCCGAATGGGACGATCACAACCGTCGTCGGCACAGGCGTGGCCGGCTATTCGGGCGACGGGGGGCCGGCGAGGCAGGCAGAGCTCAGCCTTCCCCGCGGGATCGCCGCTCTCCCCACGGGCGAGCTTCTCATCCCTGACTCCGGCAACAACCGCATCCGCCTCGTCGGCCTCGACGGACGGATCCGGACGGTCGCCGGCACCGGAGTGGCCGGCTCGGCGGGGGACGGGGGCCCGGCCACGGCGGCTGAGCTCGACGGCCCCTTCGGGGTCTCGCCGGTTGCGGACGGCGGCTTCCTCATCGTCGAGCGGAGGGGGAACCGCGTCCGGCGCGTCTGGCCGGACGGGACGATCACGACCGTCGCCGGCACAGGCGTGGCCGGCTACTCCGGCGACGGAGGCCCTGCGGTCGCCGCCCGGCTGAACGAGCCCCACGCCGTCGCGGCTCTTCCGGACGGCGGCTTCCTCATCGCGGATACGGGAAACCACCGCATCCGACGGGTCGACGCGCGTGGAGTCATCACGACCGCCGCCGGGACCGGAGCGGTCGGGTTCGGTGGTGACGGGAGCTCCGCCAGCGAGGCGGTCCTCTTCGAGCCGAAGGCGATCGCAGTGCTCGCCAACCAGCGTGGCTACCTGATCGGCGACGCCGCGAACAACCGCGTGCGGCTCGTCTCGATCGACCTGCGGGCGCCGCTCACGGCGCGGCTCCTCGCCCGCGCGTACCGCGCGCGGTCCCAGGAGCCCGTCACGATCCGGTTCGCGGTGAACCGCTCCGCCCGCGTGGTCCTCCTCGTCCGCCGGCGCGGCCGCGTGGTCGCGCAGGCGACCACCTCCGCCGAGGCGGGTCGAGGGGCGGTCGTGCTCCGCGCCCGGCTCAAAATCGGGCTCTACGACCTCCGCCTCGTCGCGCGTGCAGCGGACGGACGCACCGCGGGAGACCGCGCCTCGCTCCGCATCGTGTCACCCTGAGCCTCAGGGCGCGAGCTCGACTCGCAGCCCAGTCGCCGCCGACCGGTAGGCCGCGTCCACGACCTCGAGCCCGTCGCGGGCCTCGCGACCGCTCGACGGCGGCTCCCGGCCCTCCTCGAGCGCAGCCGCGATCTTGCGGAAGAGCGCCCCCGTGGCGACGACCCCGGGATTCCGCGGGCTGCGGGCGAGCGTCTTCCGACGCGTCCCACGCTCGAGCCAGGCGACACCTCCGAGCCCGTAGACGAACCGAAGCCCGGGCCGCTCGGCTCGCTTCATGCCCAGCTGCAAGAGCACGCGCCCCCCGTGCGAGGCACGCAGCGAGGCGTGCTCGCAGTCTGCGCGGAGCTCGATGTACCGCGTCCCCGCCCGGCAGAGCCGGTCGATCGTGATCTGCGCGAGCCTGCCGCCGGGAAACTCGAGCGTGAGCAGCTGGATCGCATCCGCCTCCCGCTCGGAGTCGAGGCCCGCGGAGCGGCGCGCGTACACCGCTTCGGGCCGCTCACCATAGAGCATGAGCAACAGGTCGACGAGGTGGACACCACCCTCGAACAGGGTGCGGTTCGGCATCGCCCGCCGCCAGGGAACAGGCTCCTCCCAGGGGGCGAGGTCCATGAGCTGCACGATCTGACAGAAGACGAGGCGGCCCACGTCGGGAGCGCCGATCCGCTCTTTGACTGCTCGGAAGATCGGCTTCTCGCGGTACTCGTGATTGACCGCGACTCTCCGCCCTGCCGCCTCCGCGGCGGCAAGCACGCGGTCCGCTTCCTCCGCGCTCCCGACGAAGGGCTTCTCGCAGATCACGTGCGCGCCGCCTGCGAGGGCACCGAGGCAGAGCTCGAGGTGCGAGTCGGGAGGTGTGCCCACCACCACGACGTCCGGCAGCGTCCGTTCGAGGAGCTCATCGAGCGTTCCGAACACGGGGACGCCGGTCGCGCGGGAGAACGACTCCCGCTGCTCCGCCGACGAGTCGGCGCCGCCGACGATCTGTGCGCCCGGAACCGTCCTCAGGGCAGGAAGGTGGAATGCGCGCGCCGCCCAGCCGAGACCGACGAGCCCGAACCGCATCTCCTCAGACGACGACCTGGACGATAGTGGGCGGGGATGCTACCGGACAGCCTTCTCCCGCAGCCGCGCTGCGACGGCGTCGAGGAGGAGCCCCACGCTGCGCTCCATGGTCAGTTCCCGGGTTGCGAAGGCATGGCCCTGCTCGGCAACCCGCAGCCGCTCGCTCTCGTCGGCGAGGTACCGTGCGGCGACCTCCGGCAGGAGTTCGAGCGGTGCCTCGACGAAGTGAACACCGCGCTCGTACGGCGCGGGGTCGTAGAGCGGGTCGGAGAGGACGAGCGCCTTGCACGCCATCCCGATGAGGAAACGCTTGCCGGCGAGCGTTCCGGGGAAGCGGGCGACGCTGAGCATGATCTTCGCGCGGTTGACGAGCTTCGTCCGCTCCTCGCCCCAGAGAGCGGGATCGTGGTAGCTGCCCACCGCTTCGACCCGGATCCCGGCACGGCGGAGACGCCGAACGGCGTCGCGCCGGCGCCGGATCCCGAGCGTCCCCAGGAAGAGCACGTCGAGGTCCCGCTCGAGCGCCAGGTCGCGACCGTCCTCGGGCACGTACCCGTACGGGACGACCACCGCGTCGAGCCCCCGCTCGGCCAGGAAGGTCGCGCGCTCGCGCGTGGTCACGGCGAGGACGTCGGGCACTCCGAGGCGGGCCAATCGAGCGAGGCTGCGGTAGTTCGAGTAGACGTCGCTCACGCGCGGGTCGCGGAGGGCGATCTTCGCAAGCTCTCGTGGGCGCAAGAGCGGGCGTCGGAGCCCTGCAGCGCGCGGCAGCGGAAGAGGCTCCACATGCCAGATCACGGTCATCGGGCGCCGCCCCGCCGGCAGGTCGAGGAGCGAGCGCAGCGCCCTCGGGAACCACAGCGGGTTGCCCCAGACGAGCACGACCTCCCCCGGCGATGTCGCGAGCGGACCATCCCCCACCTGCCGGACGTGAAAGCCCATCGCAGAGAGGATCGCGGTCGGCCACGCCACCCGGTCTGGGTGGACCTCCATCTGCCGGTTCAGGACCGTGAACGGCCGCGAGCGGAGCGCCTCCATGTCAGTACCCGTAGCGGCGACGGAGCGGCCAGGTCAAGGCCGAGACCGTGCGCCGCCCCGAGAAGCCCGACGCCTTCTGCCAGTCGTCGTCGCAGACGATCTCCACCCGCCCGGCGCCCGCGAAGCGCCGGTTCCCCGCGACGCCGTGCGTAGGAGCGAGCTCGACCTCTCGCTCCGAGACGAACGGGAGCTCGGCACCAGGCTCGCCTGCGAAGTCGAGGACGCGCCGCAGCGACTCCCGCGGGGCGCGAGCGAAGTCCTCGTAGCGGAGCCGCAGGTAGCGCCCGCGGCGACGGCGCCAGAGCAGCTCGATGGTCGGGTTCCAGACGCTCCAGACGGCCGCGACCTGCACGGGGCTGGAGGTCAGCTCAGGGGCTTTCCGCCACGACCACGCCGTCCCCCGGGGATCGCGGACGAGGTGGAGCACGCGCAGGTCGACACCGTCCGAAACGTCGAGCAGGCGTCCGTACGCCGGCGACTTGGAGGAGTCGACCACGAGCCTGCTTCCCGTCGTCGCGCAGATGGCGCGCAGCGCCTCGATGTACGCGGCCCGTGCCTTCTCGACCGGCGGCGAGGGTCGCAGCCAACCTCGCTCGCGAGCGAGGTGGCGGAGAAGGGCTCGGGCACGCTCCTCGGCGTGCTCGAGCCTGAGGAGGTCGGGCGGCGTGCCCTCGCCGAGCGCGGCGAAGACGTCCGTCCACACCGGGCACTCGCGGAGCGGGCGCCCGCAGCCACAGTCGAGGTCGCGCTCGAGCGCACGCGCCACATGGGCGAGCTCCCCGGCGAAGAAGACGCCCTCGACCTGGCCGAGCACGGCACCGACGAGCGTGCTCCCGCAGTGCGAGACGCCCGCGACGTAGAGGACTCTGACCGGGGGCTCAGCCACGGACGAGCCGATCCTCGCACACCCTGGCCCGGCGATCTCGTAAGAGGGCTCGTCTAGACTCCTCGCCTTGTCGTCGCACGTGGATATGGATCGCACTTCGGTCGGGACAGCCGTCCTGGGAGCCGGCCCGGCTGGGCTGACGGCCGCCTACGTCCTCGCCCTCCGCGAGCAGGAGGGCGCTGTCTTCGAGGCGGACGCCGTCGTCGGCGGCCTCGCCAAGACGGTCGAGTTCGGCGGCTACCGCTTCGACCTCGGCGGTCACCGCTTCTTCACGAAGCTGGCGCCGATCGAACGGTTGTGGCGATCCATGCTCGGCGAGGACTTTCTTACGCGCCCTCGCCTCTCGCGCATCTACTACCAGGGCCGGTATCTCCGCTACCCGCTCGTGGCGCGCGACGTCGTCGGCCGGCTCGGCCTCCTCGAGTCCACGCTCTGCGCGCTCTCCTACTTCTGGACGAAGATCAAGCGCCCGCCCGAGCCGGTGACGTTCGAGGACTGGGTCACCAGTCGCTTCGGCAGGCGGCTCTACCACTCGTTCTTCCAGTCTTACACGGAAAAGGTGTGGGGCATCCCCGGCACGGAGATCCAGTCGGCGTGGGCCGCCCAGCGCATCAAGAACTTCTCCTTCTGGCGGGCCATGTTGGGCCTGGTCGGGTTGCGCAGGAACGTCACGACCTTGATCGAGGAGTTCCAGTACCCGCGCCTGGGGCCGGGCCAGATGTGGGATGCCTTCCGCTGCTTCGTGGAGGAGCGCGGCATTCCGGTCAACCTGAGCCAGCGCTGCGTCTCGATCCGCCATGCCCAGGGGTGCGTCGAGAGCATCGTCCTGCGCTCGAACGGACGGGACACGGAGGTGCCGGTGGACGCGGTCCTCTCCAGCATCCCGCTGAGCGAGCTCGTCCTCTCGCTCGATCCGCCGCCGCCTCCCGAGGTGGTGGAAGCCGCCCGCGGCCTGCGCTACCGGGACTTCGTCCTGGTCGCCCTGATCACCTCCGACCCGGAGCCGTTCCCGGACAACTGGATCTACCTGCACGACCCCGAGACGAAGGCCGGGCGCGTGCAGAACTTCGGCGCCTGGAGCGAGAGCATGGTCGTGCCCGACACGACCTGCCTGGGAGTCGAGTACTTCTGCTTCGAGGGCGACGAGATCTGGGAGCTGCGCGACGACGAGGCCGTCGAGCTCGCCGCCGCGGAGCTCGCGCGAATCGGGCTCATCGATCCCGCGCACGTGCTCGGGGGCGTCAAGGTCCGGGTCCCGAAGGCGTACCCCATGTACGACCTCCGCTACGGCGACCGAGTGGAGGTGCTGCGGCGATACCTCGCCGACTTCGAGAACCTGCAGACCTTCGGCCGCAACGGCCT
Organism: Gaiellaceae bacterium; assembly: GCA_035559835.1. Classification (GTDB taxonomy): domain Bacteria; phylum Actinomycetota; class Thermoleophilia; order Gaiellales; family Gaiellaceae; genus GMQP-bins7. The sequence continues at coordinate 30,573 of DATMAP010000050.1, read as the reverse complement.
TCACCGCTACAACAACCAGGATCACTCCATGTGGACCGCGATCCTCGCCACGCTCAACCTCCTCGACGGGACGAGCTACGACGTGTGGTCGGTGAACACCGAGGCCGCCTACCTCGAGGAGGGCGAGATCGTCGACGAGCTGCTCGATGTCGAGCTCGTCGCCTGACCCGGAGCTGTCGGTCGTCGTCGCCTGCAACGGCGCCGCGGGCGCGATGGCCGCCTGCCTCGCGGCGCTCGAGCCCCAGCTCGACGGCGCCGAGGTGCTCGTCTGCGAGCCCGCCCCCAGCTCCGAGACCCTGCGCCGCCGCTTTCCGTGGGCCCGCTTCCACCAGCGCTCGGGCGCGCTCGTCCCCGAGCTCTGGCGAGACGGCATCGAGCGCAGCCGCGGCAGGATCGTCGCGCTGACCATCTCGCCCATGCAGCCCGCGCCCGACTGGGTCGCGGAGATCCGGCGCCTGCACGAGCGGGTGGACGCTGTGGGCGGAGCGATCGACCCCGGATCCGGGCTCCGCGTCTCCGACTGGGCCGAGTACTTCTGCCGCTACGCGCGCGACATGCTCCCGTTCGAAGGCCACGAGTGCCTCGACCTGCCCGGGGACAACGCCGCCTACAAGCGCGAGCTCCTCGACCGCGTCCGCGAGCTCACTCGGGACGGATTCTGGGAGCCGGTCGTCAACCGCCGGCTGCAGGCCCAGGGCGCGACCCTCTGGCACGCCCCCGAGCTCGTCGTGCGACAGGGACGCTCCGCCGGTGCGCGCGCATTCGCGCGCCAGCGCCTCGTCCACGGGCGAGCGTACGGGCGGCAGCGGGGAGCCGGCTTCGGCGTCGCCCGGAACGCGGCCGGCGTCGCCGCGGTGCCGCTCGTCCCGCTTCTGCTCACGTCTCGCCTCGCCCGCGAGGTGCTCCGCAAGCGGCGCCACCGCGGCCGCCTGCTCCTCGCGCTGCCGCTCGTGCTCGCGTTCAACGTCTCCTGGGCGGCCGGGGAGGCGCTCGGGCACCTCGACGTCCTCCGTGGGCGATGAACGAGCCCGAGCTCTCGGTCGTAGTCGCCTCCGTGAACGGCTTCCCGTACCTGGGCGCATGCCTGGATGCGCTTACCGTGCGCTGCCCCGAGGCCGAGATCGTCGTCGCCGACGCCACCGACGAGGAGACTCGCCGACAGGTCCGCGAGCGCTGGCCCGACGTCCGCCTCGTCTCGTTCGATGCCCCGCGGACGATCCCGGAGCTGCGAGCGGCAGGTATCGGTGCCGCACGCGCGCCGTACGTCGCCCTGATCGAGGACCATTGCGTCGTGCGCGAGGGGTGGGCGGCGCGGATCCTGGCGGAGCACCGCGCGGGCCGGTCGGTGGTCGGCGGCCCGATCCGCAACGCGGCGACCCGGCGGCTGCGCGACTGGGCGGCCTTCCTGTGCGAGTACAGCGAGCACATGGAGCCCATACCGGAGGGCCCAGCGCGCGCGCTGCCGGGGATGAACGTCTCCTACGATCGGCGCGCGCTCGAGGCCATGGCGGAGCTGCTGCGCGCGGGACGCTGGGAGACGTGGCTGCACGAGCACCTCCGCCGCTCCGGGTTCGAGCTCTGGGCCGACCCGGACCTCGCGATCGAGCACGACAAGGACTTCGACTTCCGCGAGTTCGTCGCGCAGCGGTACCACTACGCGCGCTCGTACGCCGGGATGCGCAACGCGGAGCTCGGCTGGAAGCGACCGCTGTACGCGCTCGGCTCGTCGCTCCTCGTCCCCCTCGTCTACTCCCGGATCGCCCGCAACGTGCTTCGCCGCCGGCGTCACCGGGGAACGCTACTGGCCGCGACGCCGCTCGTCCTCGCCTACCTCTCGGTCTGGGCGTTCGGCGAGGCCGTCGGCTACGCCTTCGGGGGCGGGCGCAGCTTGCTCCGGGTGAGGTGAGAGCGGTGGTCCAATGAGGGTCGGGATCGACGGCACGAGCTGGTCGAACCGTCGAGGCTACGGCCGGTTCGCCCGAAACGCGCTCGCCCGCCTCGTCGAGCTCGATCGCGGGACCACGTACGTGGTGTGCGTGGACGAACGGGAGGCAGAGGGCCTACCTGCCGGGGCCGAGCAGCTTCGTGTTCCGCTCCGGCAGTCCCCAGCGCAGGCTGCAGCGGCGGGCTCCCACCGTCCGGTGGCCGACCTCCTGCGCCTGACGCGCGCCGTCGGCCGGGCACGGCTGGATGCGTTCCTCTTCCCGTCCGTGTACACGTTCTTCCCGGTGCTGCGCGTCCCAACCGTGGTCGGTATCCACGACACGACGCCGCTCGACTTCCCCGAGCTCACGCTGCCGACCCGGCGTGCGCGCCTCTTCTGGCGGTTGAAGCAGCAAACCGCGTTGCATCGGGCGGCGAGAGTGTTCACCGTCTCCGAGGCGGCGCGGAGGCAGATCGCAGTTCGGCTCGGGCTGGACGAGGCGCGCGTCGCGGTGGTGCCGGAGGCGCCCGACCCCGCCTTCCAGCCACGCCCACCCGAGGAGACAGCCCGTGAGCTCGCTGCCCTGGGCCTCGCGGACGGCCCGTATCTCCTGTACGCGGCGGGAATCAGCCCGCACAAGGACGTGGAGACCCTCCTCGATGCCTATGCCGGGCTGGAGGCGCCGCCGCCGCTCGTCCTCGTCGGCGACCTCGAGGGTCCGTACCTCTCCTCGGTGGCCTCCGTCCGTGCGCGAATGGAGCATCTTCCTCCGGAGCATCGGGCGGTGCTGACCGGTTTCGTCTCCGACGAGACGCTCGCACGCCTGTACAGCGGTGCGACGATCGTCGTCTGCCCCTCCCTCGCCGAGGGGTTCGGACTGCCGCCGGTGGAGGCCGCTGCCTGCGGCGCGCCGACGCTCGTGAGCGACCTCCCGGCTCACCGGGAGACGCTCGGCGATGCCGCCCTCACCTTCCCGCCGGGAGATGCGACCGCCCTCCGAGCACAGCTCGAGCGGCTGCTCGCCGACGAGGGGCTGCGCCGGGAGCTTGCCGCACGCGGACGCGCGGCCGTCGCCCGCTTCTCGTGGGACGCGAGCGCGGAACGGCTGCGGGAGCTCGTGCACGAGGTGGCCCGTGCCTGAGCCCCTCTCCTTCTGCATGGTCACCACCTTCTATCCGCCGTACCACTTCGGGGGCGACGCGATGCACGTCTACCGCCTGAGCAACGAGCTCGCACGCCGGGGGCACCGTGTCACGGTCGTCCACAGCGTGGACGCCTACCGCGTGCTGCGACGGGAGGAGCCGAACAAGGACTTCCCCAACGAGCCCGGCGTCGTCGTCGTCCCCGTCCGGCTCGGGCGGGCTGCCCCCGTGGTGAGCTACCTCAGCGGCCGCCCGGCGCTCAACGCGAAGCCGCTCCGCGAAGTCTTCGAAGAGCGTTTCGACGTCGTGCACTTCCACAACGTCTCGCTCTTGGGCGGCCCCGGGGTCCTCGCCTACGGGGAGGGGGTCAAGCTCTACACGCTGCACGAGCACTGGCTCGTGTGCCCGATGCACGTGCTCTGGAAATTCAACCGGGAGCCCTGCACGGAGCCGGCCTGTCTCCGCTGCACGCTCGTCTTCCGGCGCCCCCCGCAGCTCTGGCGCTACACGAGCCTTCTCGCCCGCCGGCTCGAGGAGGTGGACCTCTTCCTCTCCCCAAGCCGCTTCACGCTCCAGGCACACCGCGAACGCGGCTTCACCCGGCCGATCCGACGACTCCCCTACTTCCTTCCGACGAGCGCAGCGCAGCCTCCGGCAGGTGGATTCGAGCTCGGCCGGAAGCGCCCGTACTTCCTCTTCGTCGGTCGCCTCGAGAAGCTCAAGGGAGTCGAGCGGCTCATCGACCGCTTCCGCGGGTACCCCGCAGCCGATCTCCTGATCGCAGGCGACGGCGAGCACGAAGCGGAGCTGCGCCGGCGGGCGCGCGGCCTTGGCAATGTCCGGTTCCTCGGTCGCGTGCATCCCTCCGAGCTCTCCGCCCTGTACGCGGGCGCCGTCGCGGTGCTCGTGCCGTCGGTCGGCTTCGAGGTGTTCGGGATCGTCATCCTGGAGGGGTTCGCGCAGCGCACGCCAGCGATCGTCCACGACCTCGGCGCGCTGCCCGAGGTGGTCGAGGAGAGCGGAGGCGGCATCGTCTACCGGTCCGACGACGAGCTCTTGGCGGCGCTCGAGGAGCTCCAGCATGACCCCGCTCGCCGTCGCGAGCTGGGCGATCGGGGCTACGAGGCCTGGCTCCGACTCTGGTCGGAGGAGCCGCACCTGCAGGGCTACTTCGACGCGATCGAAGAGGCGCGAAGGCTGGCGGAGGCCACGTGAGCGTGCTCGTGCTCACCTACCACGAGATCGGCAGCGGCTCGGGCCCGCTCGCCGTCGACCCAGGGCTTTTTCGGGAGCAGCTCGATCGGATCGTCGCCTCCGGCGTCCCGGTGCTCACGGTCTCGGAGCTCGCGGGTGCGCTCCGGCAGGATCGGCTCCCTCAGCGCGGGGTCGCGCTCACGTTCGACGACGGCGCAGCCTCCGTGGCGGTCGAGGCGGCTCCACTCCTGCTCGAGCGGGGGCTCCGTGCGACCGTCTTCTGCGTGGCCGGACATCTCGGCGGCTGGAACGACTGGCCGAGCCAGCCCGCGCGTTTCGCACGCTTCAAGCTCGCTTCGGCGGAAGCACTGGCGGAGCTCGCACAGCTCGGGTTCGAGATCGGCTCGCACGGCCTCGAGCACGCGCCGCTCCCCGGCATCCCCGCAGCGCATGCGCGACGCGAGGTGGTCGAGTCGCGAGAACGGATCGAGCAGGCCGTCGGCGCGCCGGTCCGCTCCTTCGCGTACCCCTACGGCCTCGCGGGCGCCGAAGCGCTCGTGCGCGAGACCTACTCGGCTGCTTGCACCACCGCGCTCACGACCGTCCAGGCGGGAGCCGATCCGTACGCCTTGCCGCGGGTAGACGTCCACTACCTGCGCCGTAAGGTGGTCTTCGCCCGCGCGCTCGACGGCTCTGCCGGCCGGTACCTGCAGGTGCGTGCATTCGGGGCGCGCGCACGCCGGTCGCTTCGGAGGGATCACGCGGCGTGACCGCCATGCCGGGCATCCCCCCGGACTACTACCGGCGGCTCTACGAGGCCGAGAGAAGGCACTGGTGGCCGGTCGGGATGCGGAGGATCGCCGCGTCGCTGCTCGCCGGGAGGCTGCGAGGAAGCCTGCTCGACGCCGGCTGCGGAACGGGGGGCTTTCTCGCCTGGGCCGCAGGCCGCGGCCGCTTCGACCGGCTTTGCGGTTCCGACCTCAGTCCGGAGGCCGTGGAGCTGGCGCGTCAGGCCATCCCGGAAGCGGACATCCGTGTCGCGCCGCTCCACGCGCTCCCGTTCGAGGACTCGGCCTTCGACCTCGCCCTGCTCGCCGACGTTCTCCAGCACGTGCACGAGGACGAGGTCGAGCACGGGCTGAGAGAACTCCGGCGCGTGCTGCGTCCCGGCGGGATGCTGCTCGTCCGCACGAACGGCGGCCGCCGGGGGCGGCGGGCGCGGGCCGACTGGCGCCTGTACGACCCCGTCTCCCTCACCGAGGAGCTGCGGCGTGGCGGCTTCCGCGTCGAGCGCCTCACGCACGCCAACGCGCTGCTGAGCCTGCTCGAGCGTGAGCCCCGACCACCCACCGAGAGCACCTGCGGCATCCCGGTCCCGGTCGGGGCGGCCAGGAACGCATTCGGCTCGGCCCTCCTCTCCGCCGAGGCCCGCTGGCTGCGGCGCCCGGGTCGACGCCTGCCGTTCGGCCACACCCTCTTCGCGCTTGCCCGTCCGGAGGCGTCGTGACCGGCGCGGACGCCGGCCGCCTCTTCGACGCGCAGGGGGAGTGGTACGACCGCCAGTACGACGCGTGGAGCGCGAGCGGCCGGGTTCTGCGGGCACGCCTCCAGGCCGTGCTCGACCTGCTCGGCGAGGGGCAGGGAGACGTTCTCGATGCCGGGATGGGCTCCGGACGCCTGTGCGCCGAGCTCGACCGGCGCGGCTGGACGGTCACCGGGATCGACGCTTCCGCGCGGATGGTCGAGCTCGCGAGATCGCGGCTCCCACACCTGGCCGCCCGACTCCGCCAGGCGCGCCTAGAGTCGCTCCCGTTCGCCGACCGAAGCTTCGACGCCGTGGTAGCGACCGGGGTGCTCGAATACGTGGACGACCTCGGACGCGGGCTGGGCGAGCTCGCCCGTGTGCTCAGGCCGAGCGGCAGCGCCGTCCTCAGCTTCCCTGACTACTGGACGCCGCACAACCTGTGGCGGCTGCGCGTCGTCTACCCCTTGGTGCGGACAGCGAAGGCGGTCGTCCCGGTGGGACGGCCCGCGCCGCCGCCGCGGAGGCGCCTCCTCGTCCTTCGACGTTTCGAGGAGGAGCTCGAGGCAGCCGGCCTGACGGTCGCAGCGTCCGTCCCGATCGGCGCGCGCCCCGCGCCCGGGCGCCTGCGTACGCGCCAAGTCGTGTACGCGACTCGGAAGCGCCCCTAACCTAGCCGTGCGCCCAGAGATAGACGAGCCCCTCGTGCGCGCAGTACGAGGCAAGCGGCTCGCTGGGCTCGACGTCCCCACCCAGGAGGTAGCCGCCGCGCTCGCCGCGGACGAGCAGGCCGAGATGGCCCGGCGTGTGCCAGGGCACGGGCACGAGCAGGAGCCGTCCGTCCCCGGCCACGTCGTACGAGGCGGCGAAGGGCCCGACCGGAGGTCCGTCGAAGTCGACGAGGCGTGGCTCGATTCCCTCCGGCCAGCGCTGGGGGAGGTAGCCACGGAGCCGGCCCGCCAGCCCCCGCGCGCGCTCCCACTCCGTACGCGACACGAGCACCTCGGCACCCCGGAACGGCTCGAGACCACCCGCGTGGTCGGTGTGCAGGTGCGAGAGCACGACCCAGCGCACCGTGACGGGATCGACCTGCGCTCCGACCTCGTCTTGCTCGGTGAGCTCGAAGCGGGCGAGGCGGAGGAACGGATGCCAGCGCGGGAGGTATCCGGACCGCGCCGCCCGCGCCGACTGCCCGGTGTCGAAGAGGCAGCGGCCCGCGGGGTGGTCGACGAGGAAGGCGTTGACCGGCAGGGTCTCGCCGCTCCAGCCACCGGGGAGCCACCGGCGCAGGCCCCGTCGCGCGCGCTTCGGACGCACCCGCCCGGTCGTGAGCCGGCGCACCTCCACGCTCAGCCGGTCCTGCGTCCGCGCCGTTCCAACAGGTGGGCGAGCACGCCGAGCGGGAGGGCGAGCGCGGAGACGAGGTAGTGGAGGACGTGGAGGGCGACGCCGAGAGCGGCCGCACCCGGACCCAGGCGCCGTGAAAGCAAGGCGTAGAAGCGCCGGTTGAGGGCAACGAGTGCGAGCAGCGCGCTCGCGGCAACGCCGGCCCGGCGGACGAGCAGCGCCCCGGCAACAAGTACGGAAGCGGCGGCGCTCAGCCGCTGGCGCCAGCCGAGGTTGAGCGCCTGCGAGCGCCGGCCGCTCCGAAGCAGGAGCACGATCCAGGGGATACCCCGGTGGAGGAGGTCGGTGCGGACCATCTCCGCGAGCGTCCACGCCTTCAGGTGTGTGCCTTGGAGGGCCGGGTCGAGCCTGATCGTCGCCCCTTCCGCGCCAAGGCGCAGGCCGAGGTCGATGTCCTCCACGGAGGGGACGCGGTAGCGCTCCTGATCGAAGCCGCCCACGGCGAGGAAGGCGTTCCGCCGCACGGCGCCGAGCCCGGCCCAGAAGGTCTCCGCTGAGCCGCCCGCCAGCTGGTGGGTGTGATGGTGGAGCAGGTTGCGGAACCGCGAGACGACACCCGGCGCCTCGGGCGCGTCGTCGTACGAGCCGATGAGCGCAACGAGCCCGGGGTCCTCGGTGAACGCGGCACGGATGCGGGCGAACGCGTCGGGTCGAGGCAGGACGTCGGCGTCGACGAAGACGAGCACGTCGCCGCCGGCCCGGCGGGCGCCCTCGTTGCGGGCCGCGGCAGGGCCGGGCCCCGGCGCCTCCGTCACGACGATGACCTCCTCGGGAGGGGTCTCGGCAGCCTGAATCGCGCCGACGCACCGCTCGAGCGTCGCCGGACGGTTCGTGGCGGGAACGATCGCCGTCAGGCGCACCACGCAGCGATCCTATGTGCCCAGCACCCGTTCGAGCCGGCAGCGCCGCTGCAGTCCGTCCAGGTCGAGAACGGTCGTGCGCCCGCGCCGGAGCGCGACCGCCCCCCGTTCCTGCTCTTCCCGGAGGACGCGGTTGACGGTCGCCCGCGACGTGCCGGCCATCGCCGCCACATCCTCCTGCGTCAGGGGGATCACGCTCGAGCCGTACGTCTCCGCCAGCTCGCACACCCGTCGGCGCACGCGCGTCTCGGCGTCCACGTAGTGCGCCTCGACGACCCGTGCGGTGAGACGCTGCACCTGCTCGGCGACGAGGCGGAGGAGGACGTCCTTCACGCCCGGGTGGCGCCGCTGCAGCCGTGCGAAGTCGTCCCGGAAGACCGAGCGCGTCTCGCCGTCCTCGAGCGCCGAGACGGTCGCCGAGCGGCGAGCGTCCTCCAGGACGAGGGCCAGCTCCCCGAACGACCGTCCCGGCCCGAGCACCTCGAGCAGGACGCTGTCCCCGAGCGGGGTCGAAACGCGCGCCCCGAAGCGCCCGCGCACGATCAGGTGCAACGAGTCGGCGGGGTCGTCCTGGTGGAACACGACCTCGCCCCTGGCGAACGTACGCCGCCGTGCGATCGCGAGCAGCTCGCGGACGTCCTCCGGGGGGAGGCCGGCGAGGAGGGGCCAGTGCACGCCGCGAGTGTCCGTGATGCGCGCGACGGCCGCAAACGCGCCGCGCCTGCGGGCTGCTCACGGGGGGGCACGGTGGGGCCCTCGGCTCGAGCGGCGCCCGCCCGGCTCGTCGGTGCGAAGCTCGACGAGCGCGAAGCGATCGCAGACGACGCTCAGCCCCGCCCATCCGAGGCGATCAGCTGCGCGCGGCTTCTGTGACGACGGCGACACTCCCACCGTCGCGGGCGCGAACGACGGCCGGCACGCCCCTTCCTATGCTCAGGCCAACGTGGATCGCAGGAGCAACGAGCACCCGATGAAGCGCACCGGCGTCGTTCTCGTCATCGTCGCCGCCTTCTGCGGCGCGCCGGCAGTCGGCGCAGCCGGTACCGTCGCCCAGCTGAAGCCGCAGCTCAGCGTGCAGGTAGCCAAGCCCGCGCTGGTCAAGCCCGCGCTGGTCAAGCCCGGCCTCGTGTCCTCGCAGCGCGCGAAGGCGAGCCGGATCTCCCTGCTGCGCGCGATCGGCCGCTGACCACAGCTCCATCCGGGGGAAGCGGGAGGGGCCGCAAGGCCTCTCCCGCACAGACTGGACGACTCACAGCCCGACGAGGTCGTCCAAGCGCACGGGCACGCGGGTGAGCTCGCGCCCGGTGGCGTCCCGCAAGGCGGCCACGATCGCGGCCGTGGAGACGACGGTCGGCGGCTCGCCGACGCCCTTGAGGCCGTAGGGCGCGGCGGGCTCGGGCTCCTCGACCAGTTCGGAGACGACGCGCGGCATGTCCAGGAAGGTGGGGATGAGGTAGTCCGTGAAGCTGGCGTTGGCGATCACGCCCTCGCGCGTCTGGATCTCCTCCATGAGCGCGAGCCCGAGGCCCTGCGCCGTCCCGCCCTCGATCTGCCCTTCGACCGCGATCCGGTTGAGCGCACGACCGACGTCCTGGGCGGTGCCGATCCAGACGACACGAGTCAGGCCGAGCTCCACGTCCACCTCGGCGACGACGCGCATGGCGGCCACGGCGAGCGCCACGTGCGCGTCCCCGTCCGTGACCTGGCCCGTCTCGGGATCGAGCGGGAACGTGCGGGGATGCCGGTAGACCCGCTCGACGTCGACCTCGCCCCCGCCTCGCCGCTCGCGCTGCTCGAGGGCAGCGCGGCAGGCCGCTTGCACGGCCCCCGCCGCCATCCAGGTCATCCGCGACGCCGAGGCCGAGCCGGCGGATCCGACCTGGGCGGTCGAGCTCGAGGCGAGGAAGACCTCGTCCGTTCCCAGCTCTCGGCGCGCGACCTGCAAGATGACGTCGGTCACGCCCTGCCCGACCTCCGCGGCGGCGCAGTGCACCTCTGCGGAGCCGTCGTCGCGGAGGCGCACGCGCGCGGCGCAGGAGTCGTCGAAGCCCTCCGAGTAGCAGATGTTCTTGAAGCCGACGGCGAAGCCGACCCCGCGCCGGACGCCCTCGCCGCGGGTCGTGTTGCCGGCGCCCCCGGGGAGGCGGATCGCGTCGCGTGGCAGCTCCTCCGGCTCGGGGACGGGTAGGGCGGCGGCGCGGCGGATCACCTCCCGCGTCGGCAGGGACCCGGTCACGACCTGCCCGGTCGGAAGGCGATCTCCGGGCTCGAGCGCGTTTTCGAGCCGCAGCTCGACCGGGTCGACCCCGAGCGCGGCCGCGAGCCGATCCATCTGCGCCTCGGCGGCGAAGCACGACTGCACCGCGCCGAACCCGCGCATCGCCCCGCAGGGCGGGTTGTTCGTGTACACGGCGAGACCGTCGATGAGCACGTTGTCGACGGCGTAGGGCCCGAGCGCGAAGGAGCACGCGTTCGAGATGACCGCAGCCGAGCTCGATGCGTACGCACCGCCGTCGAGGAGGATGCGCATCCGCACCGCGACGAGCTTGCCTGTCCTCGTCGCCCGGTGCTCGGCCCAGATCCGCGCCGGATGCCGGTGGACGTGCCCGACGAACGACTCCTCCCGCGTGTAGACCATCTTCACCGGCCGCCCCGTCCGGAGCGCGAGCAGCGCCGCGTGGATCTGGATCGAGAGGTCCTCGCGGCCGCCGAACGCTCCGCCCACGCCGGCGAGGTGGACACGCACCATCTCCGGCGGCAGGTCGAGGCAGGGCGCGACCTGGTCTCGGTCGACGTGGAGCCACTGCGTGGCGACGTGGATGTCGACGCCCCCCTCCCCGTCGGGGATGGCGAGGCCCGACTCGGGCCCGAGGAAGGCCTGATCTTGCTGCCCGACCTCGTAGTACCCGCGGACCGTCACCTCACCCTCCACGTCGGGGTCGCCGCGGCGGATGACGAGCGAGCGGATGACGTTCGGCCGCGGGTCGTCGCGGAAGCCGTGCCCCATCGTCGGCCGGTCGGGGTGCAGCGGCTCCGACTCGGTCGCCCGCTCCGGATCGGTGACGGGCGGGAGCGGCTCGTACTCGACGCGAACCGCGGCCGCCGCGCGCCGCGCCTGCTCCGGCTCCTCGGCGGCGACGATCGCGACCGGCTCGCCGAAGTAGCGGACGCGGTCGCCGGCCAGCACCGGCTGGTCGGGGAAGTCGAGCCCGTAGGTCTTGCGCCCGGGCACGTCCTCGTACGTGAGCACGGCGTGGACCCCGGGCATGGCCAGCGCCCGCGAGACGTCGATCTCGAGGATGCGCGCGTGCGGATGCGGGCTGCGGACGGTCCGGCCCCAGAGCATCCCGGCCGCCTGGAGGTCGCTCGAGTAGGCGAACTCGCCCGTGACCTTGGGAACGGCGTCGGCGCGGCGGGTGGTCGTCTCCGCGCGGCCCCGCGGCAAGGTACGGACGGCGACGCTCATCGCCCCGCCGCCAGCCGGACGGCCTCCAGGATCTTCTGGTACCCCGTGCAGCGACAGAGGTTCCCCGAGAGCGCCTCGCGGATCTCGTCCTCGCTCGGGTCGGGCACCCGCCGGAGGAGGTCGACGGCGGCGACCACGAAGCCCGGCGTGCAGAAGCCGCACTGCACCGCGCCCGTCTCCACGAACGCCTCCTGTACCGGGTGGAGCTCGCCGCCCGCCGCCAGCCCCTCCACCGTGACCACCTCGTGCGCGTGCGCCTGCGCCGCGAGCACGAGGCAGGAGCAGACGAGCCGGCCGTCGAGAAGGACCGAGCAGGAGCCGCACTCGCCCTGCTCGCAGGCGTTCTTCGAGCCGGGCAGGCCCAAGCGGTCGCGGAGCGCCGTGAGCAAGCTCTCCCCGGCCCACACGTCCGCCTCGCGCCGCTCACCGTTGACCGTGAGCTCGATCCTCACGGGCGAGCCCTCCCGAGTGCCCGAGCGCTCCTCAGCGCCCGAGCCCTCCCATGTGTCGAAGCTCGCCCCAGTGCCCGAGCCCTCCTCAGTGCCCGAGCCCTCCTCGGTGCCCGGGTTTTCCTCCCAAGTGACAAAGTGTCACAAGCTGGGCTCACGCCAGGCACCTCTCGAGCGCGCGCCGCGCGAGCACGCGGAGCGCGTGGCGCCGGTAGGCGGCGCTGCCGCGCACGTCGTCGATCGGGCTCGCCGCCGCCGCGACCTGCTCGGGGAACGTGTCCGCCTCCGCGAGCGGCGCGACCACCAGCCGGACGACGGGCGCCGCCGACCCGAAGGCGGCCCGGAGCTCTCCTCGCTCGCGGTCGGCGACGAGCGCGAGCGAGCAGACGGCGATGACCATGGCGTTCCGGGGGCCGACCTTCATGAACGTCTGCGGCTGACCGCTCGGGCGGACGAGCACAGCCGCGATCAGCTCGTCGGGGGCGAGCGCGTTCTGCTTCGGGCCGAGGAGGAAGTCCGCGAGCGGCAGGCGCCGCGTCCCGCGCACGCTCGCCAGCTCGACCTCGGCCCCCTCGACGAGGAGCGGCGGGAGCGCGTCGCCGGCCGGCGAGGCGGTCCCCAGGTTGCCCCCCACGGTCCCGCGGTTACGGATTTGCGGGGAGCCGACCGTGCGCGACGCTTCGGCGAGCGCCGGTAGCTCCTGCGCCAGCGGTTCGCCCATCGCCTCAGCGTAGGTGAGGCCCGCCCCGAGGCGCAGCGTCCTGCCGTCGCGCGACCAGCCGCGCAGCTCCGCAATCTCGCTCAGGCTCAGGAGCAGCTCGGGACGGACCCGGTCGAAGTTGAGCGCGACCATCACGTCGGTACCGCCCTGGATGGGGAGCGCGTCCGGGTGCTCGGCCTTGAGGAGGAGCGCCTCGCGCAGCGAGCGGGGGGTCAGGACGTCCATACCGCGCCCTGTCCTAGCGCTCCTCGCGCACGTACGGGGTCCCGAGCGCGGCCGGGGCGCCGAGCCTGCGCTTGGCGGCGCCCGAGGAGACGGTGACGAGCACGACGATGGTCATTACGTAGGGGAGGGAAGTGAAGACCTCGGACGGAACGCTTGTCAGCCAGCCGCGGGCCTGGAGCAGCAACGGCAGCGCCGAGAACGCGCCGAAGAGGTACGCGCCGACGAGGCAGAGCTCGGCGCGCCAGAACGCGAAGATGACGAGGGCGACCGCGATCCAGCCCGCGCCGCCGGTGAGGCCGTCCACCCACTGCGGCGTGATCTGGAGGCTGAAGCAGGCCCCGCCGACCCCGGCGAGCGCGCCCCCGGCGATCGTGTGGACGTAGCGGTAGCCGGTCACGCCGATCCCCATCGCGTCCGCGGCCGCGGGCGCCTCCCCCACCGCACGCACGTTCAGGCCGGGGCGCGTCCGGCTCAGGTAGAGGCCGACGGCGAGGACGCACGCCCACGACAGGTAGACGAGCACCGACTGGGCGAAGAGCACGGGGCCCAGGACCGGCAGGCCGCCGAGCCCGAAGAGGTCGAGCGGCGTGAACGCGTGCCGCGCCGGGGCGCCGCTCAGGCCGAGGTCGTTGCCGAGGTACGAGGAGAGCCCCGCCGCCCCGGCGAAGATGGTCAGCGCCAGGCCGGAGACGATCTGGTTGGCCCGCAGCGTGATCGCGAGGAAGGCGTGGATCAGCGCCATCAGCGCGCCCGCGACGGCCGCGACGGCGAGCGCCGCAGCGAGCGACACCACGCCCGCGCCGGCGAGCCTCTGTACGGCCCAGAAGCCCGTCACCGCTCCCACGAGCATCATCCCTTCGACGCCGAGGTTGAGCACCCCGGACCGCTCCGCGAGGAGCTCGCCGAGCGCTGCGAAGAGGAGCGGCGTGCCGTAGAGGACGGCGGACGCGAGCACGAGGACGACGAAGCCGTCGTTCACGCCGCTCGCGAGGAGCTGCCCGGTCACGGGGCGACCTCGCTCGGCGCCCCCGCGCGCGCCACCGCCCGGCCGAGGCGCAACCGGTAGCGCACGAGCACCTCTCCCCCGAGCGCGGAGAAGAGGATGAGCCCCTGCATGACGCCCACGAGGCCTGAGGGGAAGTCGGCCCCTTGGAGCGTGAAGCCGGCGTTCTGGAGCCCGCCCAAGAGGAAGGCCACGGGCATGACCGCGAGCGGGTTGTAGCGGGCCAGGGCGGCGACGACGATCCCCGTGTAGCCGAAGAACGACGACTGCAGGCCGGTCGGGTCGATCTGGTGGGCGAAGTCGCCTTCGAAGCTCGCGCCGCCGAGGCCCGCGATCGCACCGGAGATGCAGAGCACTGCCAGGATCTTGCGGCGCAGGCGCATCCCGGCGAACCTGGCCGTCCGCTGCGAGTCCCCGATCACCTGCAGCTCGAAGCCGAAGCGCGTCTGTCGGTAGACGAACCACATGAGGCCGGCGAGCGCGAGCGCCCCCCCGAACCCGAGCGGGAGCAGGACACCGCCGAGGAGGCCGAGGTCGGCGCCCGGCCAGCTCGCGGCCTCCGGAATCGACTTCCCGAGCGGGAAGGTCTGGCCCTCGAAGCTCTCCAGGTCGCGCCAGTACGACTTCGAGTCGATGATCAGGTAGGTGAGGACGAGCCCGGCGGCGTAGTTCAGCATGAGCGTGGTGATGATCTCGTTGGTCTTGGCGAACGCCCGCAGCACGGCCGGGATCGCGGCCCAGGCCGCTCCCGCGGCCGCCCCCGCAGCGCTCATGGCGACGACGTGGAGCGGGGTCGACTCGACGCCGAGGTCGCCGAGGTAGAGCGTCACCCCGACGGCGGCGATGGCCCCGAGGTAGAACTGGCCTTCGCCGCCGATGTTGTAGAGCTGCATGCGAAACGCCGCCGCCGCGGCGAGGCCGGTGAAGGCGAGCGGGGTGCAGAAGACGAAGGTCGAGGTCAGCCCGCCGTCCGCGACGAAGGCCGAGTCGAGCATCCGGCGGTACGTGGCGAGCGGGTTGTGCCCCGTCGCCAGGAGGACGAAGGCCATCAGCACGAAGGCGGCGGCGAGCGACCCCACCGGCACGGCGACGAGGAGCAGTCGCGGCTGGTCGAGGCGGCGCTCGAGCCTCACCGGCCCCGCCCCCCGGCCATGAGCAGGCCGATCTCCTCGGCGCTGGCGGCGCCGGCGTCCACCTCGCCCACGAGCGCGCCCTCGTACATGACGACGACCCGGTCGGCGAGGGTGAGGATCTCGTCCAGGTCCTCGCTCAGGAGGAGCACCGCGACGCCGCTCGCCGCCGCCGCCCGCAGATACCCGTGGACGGTCTCGATCGCGCCGACGTCGAGACCGCGCGTCGGCTGCGCGGCGACGAGCACGCGGGGCTCGCCGTCGAACTCTCGGCCGAGGACGAGCTTCTGCAGGTTCCCGCCCGACAGGTTCCGGACGGGCGTGTCCACTCCGGGCGCCTTGACGTCGTAGCGGCGGACGAGCGCTTCCGCCAGCTCCCGCATCCGCCGCAGGCGGAGCAGCGGGCCGCTCGAGACCGGCGCAGCGCGGTAGCGCTTGAGGGCGACGTTCGCTGCGATGCTGAGGCCCGGCGCGAGCCCCGTCCCGAGCCGGTCCTCGGGCACGTGCGCGACCCCGGCGGCGATCGCCGAGCGCGGGTCGCCGGCGCGCAGCGCCTTCCCTTCGACCCGGACGACGCCCGCGACGAGGTCGCGGATCCCGTACACCGCCTCGGCCAGCTCGCGCTGGCCGTTCCCCGCGACCCCGGCGACGCCGACGATCTCTCCCGCTCGCACCGCGAGCGAGACGTCGCGCACCGCGAGCCCGCCCCGGTCGCCCGCGACGGACACGCCCTCGAGCGCCAGGGCCACGTCCCCCGGCGGCCCTCCCCGCTCGACCCGGCGCGCCTCCGCCACCTCGCGGCCGACCATGAGCGCCGCGAGCGAACGGGGGGTGGCGTCGGCGGTGGCGAGGGTGGCGACCGTCCTCCCGCCCCGGAGGACGGTGACGCGGGAGGAGACGGCCAGCACCTCGTGCAGCTTGTGGGAGATGAAGACGACCGTCCGGCCCTCGGCGGCCATCGCCCGCAGCGTCTCGAACAGCTTCGCCGCCTCCTGCGGGGTGAGCACCGCGGTGGGCTCGTCCAAGACGAGGATGCGGGCCTCGCGGTACAGCGCCTTCAGGATCTCCACGCGCTGCTGCTCGCCCACCGAGAGCTGCCAGATGCGCGCCCGGGGGTCGACGTCGAGACCGTAGCGCTCGCCGAGCTCGGCGACCCGGCGCTCGATCGCGCGCGGGCGCAGCACGAGCTTGCGGCCCTCCGCCCGGTGGTCGCCGAGGAGCACGTTCTCGGCCACCGTGAACGGCGCCACGAGGCGGAAGTGCTGATGCACCATGCAGATGCCCGCGTCGAGGGCGTCGCGCGGCGAGTGGAAGCGAACGGGCTCGCCGTACAGCTCGATCTGGCCCTCGTCCGGGCGGTAGAGGCCCGTGAGGATGTTCGAGAGGGTCGTCTTGCCCGCGCCGTTCTCTCCGAGCAGCGCGTGCACCTCGCCGACGGCGGCCTCGAAGTCCACCCTGTCGTTGGCGAGCACGCCCGGGAACCGCTTCGTGATCCCCCGCATCGCCACAGCCGCCCCGTGCGGGGCGACTGTGGCAGTGGTGTTGCCCGCCGAGCCGGACAACGACGGAGCGCGCGGTGGAGCCGGGGGCTTCAGCGCACGCTAGCCCTTGGCGCTACCGATCACGCCCTTGACGAGCCAGTCCATTGAGTAGAGGTCCTTGACCGTCAGCCGCTTCCCCTTGGGGACGCGGAGCTTCCCCTGCTGGTCGTACAGCGGGCCCGTGAACTCGTAGAACGTGCCGTTGACGAGCGCCTTCTTCTTCGCCAGGATGGCGGCCTTCGTCTTCGCCGACACCTTCGGCCCGAAGGGGGCGATGTCGGTGAAGCCGTCCTTGATCGTCCCGTAGTAGAAGCCGCTCTTCCAGGTGCCGTTCATCGCCGCCTTCACGCGGGGGACGTAGTAGACGCCCCAGTTGTAGATCGCCGCCGTCAGCCACGAGGTGGGGGCGAACTTGCGCGCGTCCGCGTCGTAGCCCACCCACGGGATCTTCTTCGACTCCGCGTACTGTCCCGCCGAGGGGCTGTCCACGTTCTGGCCGAGGACGTCCGCGCCAGCGGCGACGAGGCTCTCCGCCGCTTGGCGCTCCTTCTTCGGGTCGAACCACGAGTGCGTCCAGACGAGGCGCACCTTGGCGTTCGGCCGCATCGCCTGCGCCCCGAGCGCGAAGGCGTTGGCGTGGCGGATCACCTCGGGGATCGGGAAGGGCACGATGTAGCCGATCACGCCCTTCTTCGTCGCCGCGCCTGCCGCCATCCCGGAGAGGTAGATCGCATCCTCGCCGGCGCCGAAGTACTCGGCGAGGTTCTTCGCGGTGGCCGTTCCGGTCGCCATCTCGAAGTAGACGTCCGGGTGCTTCTTCGCCGCCGCGACCATCGCTCCCTGGAAGCCGAACGAGGTGGCGAAGATGATCTTGTTCCCGTCGCGGACGAGACTCTCGATCACCTGCGCGACCTGTGGGCCCTCGGGGACGTTCTCCTTGTAGGTGGTCTTCACCTTCGACCCGAGCGCCTTCTGCACTGCCAGGCGGCCCATGTCGTGGGCCTGCGACCAGCCGCCGTCGTTGTGCGGCCCCACGTAGATCCACGCCGCCTTGAAGACGCCCTGCTCGGGCGACGCCGAGCCTGCGCCGGCGAGGGCCAGCCCAACGGCGCCGAGCGCGAGGACGAGCCCCGCCGCGCCAAACCTCCTTCGCATCTGCTCCTCCTGTCCCCGTCGAGTGACCGCTCGACTATACGACAGCGGGACCTTCCCGCACCAGGGCGCGCCGAGTACGCTCTCGCGGCGATGGAGAGGCTCCAGCGCCGCCTGGCGGTCGCCCGCGGGGACGAGCCCGCCGACCTCGTCGTCCGTGGCGGACACGTGCTCTCCGTGTTCACGAGGGAGTGGCTGCAGACGGACGTCGCCGTCGTGGACGGCGTCGTCGCCGGGCTGGGCGACTACGAGGGACGCGAGACGCTCGACGCGTCCGGGCGCTGGGTCGTCCCCGGCTTCATCGACGCCCACATGCACCTCGAGTCGACGAAGCTGCTCCCGGACGAGTTCGCCAGGCTCGTGCTCCCGCTCGGGACGACCGCGGTCGTCGCCGATCCGCACGAGCTGGCGAACGTGCTCGGGACGGACGGCGTCCACTGGCTGCTCGACGCGTGCGCGGACCTCCCGCTCGACTTCTACTTCATGGCCTCGTCCTGCGTTCCGGCGTCCCCGTTCGAGTCGCCCCGGCGACCGCTCACGCCGGGCGACCTGGAGAGCCTGCTCCGCCGCCGGCGCGTGCTGGGGCTCGCGGAGATGATGAACTTCCCCGGCGTCATCGCGGGCGAGGAGACGGAGCTGGAGAAGCTCGCGCTCGCCGGCGCCCAGCACGTCGACGGGCACGCGCCGGGCGTGCTCGGCAAGCAGCTGAACGCCTACGCCGCGG
The DNA here is from genome assembly GCA_035559835.1 of Gaiellaceae bacterium. Classification (GTDB taxonomy): domain Bacteria; phylum Actinomycetota; class Thermoleophilia; order Gaiellales; family Gaiellaceae; genus GMQP-bins7. Next base: position 12,113 of record DATMAP010000050.1, on the reverse strand, counting down.
CCGGGATCCGCTCCGACCACGAGGCGCTGACCGTCGAGGAGGGACGCGAGCGGCTCCGCGCCGGCATGTGGCTGCTCGTCCGCGAGGCCTCGATGGCCCGCAACCTGCGGGCCCTGCTGCCGCTCGTCGCCGAGCTGGGGACGAACGGGATCGCGTTCTGCACCGACGACCGCGACCCCGAGGACATCGCCGAGCACGGCCACGTCAACGGCATGGTCCGGGAGGCGGTCGCCGCCGGAGTCGCCCCCGAGGACGCGCTCGTGCTCGCCTCGCACAACCCGGCGGTCTGGCACCGCCTCTGGCACCTGGGCGCGATCGCGCCCGGGTACCAGGCGGACCTGCTCGTGCTCGGAGACCTCGAGCGCTTCCAGCCGGAGGTCGTGCTGAAGGCGGGCCGGCGCGTAGCGGAGATCTCGCACCCCGAGGTGCCCGAGTGGGTCAAGCACTCGGTGCGGATCCAGCCGGTCAGCGCCGACAGCTTCCGGATCGGCTGGGGGGATGCGTCGGCGCAGGCCCGGGTGATCGGGCTCGTGCCCGACCAGGTGGTGACCGAGCTCGTCCTCGAGCGGCCCACCGTGCGCGACGGGGCCGCGGTCGCCGACCCCGCGCGCGACCTGGCCAAGATCGCCGTCGTCGAGCGCCACCTCGGCACGGGGCGGATCGGCCTCGGCTTCGTGCGCGGGTCCGGCCTGCAGCGCGGCGCGCTCGCGTCGACCGTCGCCCACGACGCCCACAACATCGTCGCCCTCGGAGTCCGGGACGAGGACCTGGCGCACGCGGTGGGCAGGCTCGCGGAGCTCGGGGGCGGGATCGTGGCGGTGGAGGGGGGCGAGGTCCGAGCCGAGCTCCCGCTTCCGGTCGCCGGGCTCCTCGCGGACGCGCCGCTAGCCGAGGTCGTCCGCCGGAGCCTCGCCTGCAACGACGCCGCCCGAGCCCTCGGCTGGACGGGGGCGACGCCGTTCCTGACGCTCTCCTTCCTCGCGCTCTCGGTCATCCCGCACCTGAAGATCACCGACCGCGGGCTCGTCGACGTCGACCGCTTCCAGCTCGTGCCCCTCCGAGCATGAGACGGCTCTTCGCGGGCGGCTGGATCGTCACCTGCGACGACGCCGGCGCCGAGCACCCCTCGGGCTGGGTGCTCGTCGAGGACGGCGTGATCGCCGCGGTCGGCTCGGGGGAGGAGCCGGCAGCGGACGAGCGGATCGACCTCGGCGGCGCCGTGGTCACGCCCGGCCTCGTCAACACGCACCACCACCTCTACCAAACGCTCACCCGCGCCCGGGCCCAGCAGGCCGACCTCTTCACCTGGCTGCGGGAGCTGTACCCGGTCTGGGCCGGGATCGACGCCGAGGCCGAGCACGCGGCCGCCCGCGCCGGCCTGGCCGAGCTCGCGCTCTCCGGCTGCTCGACCGTCTTCGACCACCACTACGTCTTTCCCCGCGGCCGGGCCGGGCTCGTCGAGGCGGAGGTCGAGGCCGCCCGCGAGCTGGGTGTCCGCATCGTCGCCGCGCGCGGCTCGATGGACCTGGGCGCCTCCGCCGGCGGGCTCCCTCCCGACGACCTCGTCGAGGAGCTCGACGCCGTGCTCGCCGACACCGAGCGCCTCGCCGCGGAGCTGCACGAGCCCGGGCCGGGAGCCCGCGTCCAGATCGCCGTCGCCCCCTGCTCGCCCTTCTCCGTCAGCGGACGGCTGCTGGAGGAGTCGGCCGCGCTCGCCCGCCGCCTCGGGCTCGCGCTCCACACCCATCTCGCCGAGACCGTCGAGGAGGAGGCCTACTGCCGCGAGCTGCGCGGCTGCACGCCGGTCGAGTACCTGGCCTCCCTCGGCTGGCTGGCCGAGGATGTCTGGTGCGCGCACTGCGTCCACCTCTCCGCCCGCGACATCGCGGACTTCGCGGCCTCCGGCACCGGCGTCGCCCACTGCCCCACCTCCAACCTCCGCCTGGGAGCGGGGGTCGCGCCGGTGCGCGAGCTGGTGGACGCCGGCGTCCGCGTCGGGCTCGGCGTGGACGGCTCGGCCTCGAATGAGCGCGGCGACCTCTTGCTCGAGGTGAAGCAGGCGCTGCTCGTCGCCCGCGGACGCGGCGGCCCGGCGGCGATGACCGCGCGGGAAGCGCTCCGCCTGGGGACGCGCGGAGGCGCCGCCGTCCTCCGCCGGGACGACCTCGGCTCGCTCGAGCCCGGGAAGTGCGCCGACCTCGCCGTCTGGCGCACCGACGCGCTCGAGCTGGGCGGCGCGGAGGACCCGGTCGCGGGCCTCGTCCTCTCCGCGCCCCACCGCGTCGACCGCCTCGTCGTGGGCGGCGAGGACGTCGTCCGGGGCGGGGCGCTCGTGCGGGCGGACGAGAACGAGATCGCTCGCGCCCACCGCGTCCAGGCGCGAAGATTCGCGCCGTGAGCGTCTCGGTGTCCACCCACGTGCTCGACACCGGCCGCGGCGAGCCCGCGCGCGGAGTCCGGGTCGAGCTGGTCCTGGACGGCGCTCGAGTCGCCTCCGGAGAGACGGACGCCGACGGCAGGATCCCCCACCTCGCCGGAGGGCTCGAGCCGGGGAGCTACTCGCTCGTGTTCCACCCGCCCTCGCCGTTCTTCACCCGCGTCGAGCTCCAGATCGAGCTGTCCGAGGGCCACTACCACGTTCCCCTCCTCGTCTCGCCCTACGGATGCGCGAGCTACCGCGGCAGCTGAGCGCAGACGAGCTGGCCGAGCTCTTCGAGGGGCGCACGCGGCTGGTCGAGCGCCTCGCGGAGATCGAGGACCCGCTCGGACGCGCCGGGGAGGTGCTCGCCGCGCTGAGCGAGGAGGAGCAGCTGGAGGCGCTCTCGGCCCATCCCGCGATCGGCCAGCGCAGCGGGCTCTCGGCGCGCTCGGCCGCCGAGCAGGGCGACGACGCCGACCCCGTCGTCCTCGCCGAGCTCGCCCGCCTGAACCGCGCCTACGAAGAGCGCTTCGGCTTCCGCTTCGTCGTCTTCGTGAACCGCCGCTCCAAGCGCGAGATCCTGGAGATCCTGCGCGAGCGGCTCGGGAGGACCCGGGCGGAGGAGCTCGCGACCGGCTGCCGCGAGCTGGTCGCGATCGCACGGGACCGCTGGGAGCGCTCGTGAGCTCGGCGCTCCTCCCGCTCGCCCTCGACGCCTACCTGCGGGACTGGCTCGACCTCCTCCTGCGCTGGCTGCACGTGATCGCGGCGATCGCCTGGATCGGGACGTCCTTCTACTTCGTGCTCCTCGACCAGTCGCTGCGACCGCCGAAGCGCCCCGAGGACGCCGAGGCGGGCGTCGGCGGGGAGCTCTGGGAGGTGCACGGCGGCGGCTTCTACCACGTGCAGCGCTACCGCGTCGCTCCCCCGCAGCTCCCCGACCACCTCGCCTGGTTCAAGTGGGAGGCCTACACGACCTGGCTCTCCGGCTTCGCCCTCCTCGTCGTCCTCTACTACCTCGACGCGCGGGCGAACCTCGTCGATCCGGCCGTCGCCGATCTCTCCACGGGCGAAGCAGTGGGCCTCAGCGCCGGGCTCCTGGTGGCCGCCTGGCTCGCGTACGACGTCCTCTGCCGGCTGCTCGGAGGGCGAGAGCTCGTCCTCGCGGGCTGCCTCGTCGCGCTCACGGCCGTCGCCGCGTGGGGAGCGGGCGAGCTGTTCGCCCCGCGCGCGGCCTTCCTGCAGGTCGGCGCGATGCTGGGGACGATCATGGCCGCGAACGTCCTCTTCTCGATCATCCCCGCCCACTGGGAGCTCATTCGCGCCAAGGAGGCCGGACGCGAGCCGGATCCCGCGCCGGGCCTCGCGGCGAAGCGGCGCTCCGTGCACAACAACTACCTGACCCTGCCGGTGTTGCTGACGATGCTCGCCGCGCACTTCCCCTTCCTCTACCAGACCGCGCGCCCCTGGCTCGTGCTCGTCGCGCTGATGCTGCTCGGCGCCTGGGTGCGGCTCTTCTACAACCTGCGGCACGCCGGCCGCACGCACTGGTGGATGCCGGTCGCCGCAGGGATCGCCGTCGTCGCGCTGGCGGTCGCGATCGAGCCCGACGGCGACACGGCCCCCACGCCGAGCGGCGACCCCGCCGCAGGGAGGGCCGTGTTCGCCTCGGCCGGCTGCGGCGCGTGCCACGCGCTCGCGGATGCCGGCGCGTCGGGCCGGGTGGGCCCGAGCCTCGACGCAGCCCGGCCCTCCGCCGAGCTCGTCGTCGAGCGGGTCACGAACGGGCGGGGGGCGATGCCCTCCTTCCGCGGCCGGCTCGACGAGACGCAGATCGCCGACGTGGCCGCGTACGTGGCCGCGGTCGCCGGAAAGTAGGATCGGCCCCATGCTCGAGATCACCGCCTCGGGCCTCCGCTTCGTCGCCCGCTTCGAGGAGGAGGCCGCGCCGCAGACCGTGGCCGCGTTCCGCAGGTTGCTCCCGCTCGACTCGCAGATCATCCACGTGCGCTGGTCGGGTGAGGGCGGGTGGATCCCGATGGGCGACCTCGACCTCGGTCTCGGCCCCGAGAACGCGACGCGCTACCCGAGCCCCGGGGAGCTGATCTTCTACCCGGGCGGCATCAGCGAGACGGAGCTCCTGCTCGCGTACGGCTACGTCGCCTTCGCGAGCAAGGCGGGCGCGCTGGCCGGAAACCACTTCGCGACCGTCGTGGAAGGCCACGAGCACCTGCGCGAGCTGGGGCGCCGCATGCTCTGGGAGGGCGCCCAGGAGATCTCGTTCAGAGAGGCCTAGCGAGCCGCGCGAGCGCCGCCGCGAGCACGTCCACCGCGAGCGCCACGTCCTCCGGGCTCGAGAGCTCGTCCGGAGAGTGGCTGACGCCCCCGTGCAGGCTGCGCACGAAGAGCATCCCCGCATCCACGCCGGCCGCCGCCAGGATCCCGGCGTCGTGCCCGGCGCCCGAGGGCAGCTCGACGGGCTCGAGGCCGCGCTCCCGGAGCGCCTCGAGCAGCGCCTCGCGCGCCTCGCCCCGGAAGGGCACGGGCTCGACGCGAAGCTCAGGCTCGAGCCCGATGGCGCGGATCAGGGCGTCGAGCCGCTCGGCGTCGGGCGCGCGCACGTCGACGCTGAGCCGCACACGCCCGGGGACGACGTTGACCCCGCCGGGCTCGACCTCGAGCGTGCCGACAGTCGCGACGGCGCCCTCGATCGCGAGCGCGGCGTCGCGGATGCGGAGGATCTCGGCGGCCGCGGCGACGAGCGCGTCCGCGCGGCCGGCCATCGGCGTCGTCCCCGCATGGCCCGGCCGACCGAGGAAGGTCAGCTCGCCGCGCGCGTAGCCCACGATCCCGGTGACGACCCCGAGCGGCACGCCGCGCTCGGCGAGCACGGGTCCCTGCTCGATGTGCAGCTCGAGGAAGGTGCGCGGCAGCGGCCCGCCGGAGGCGACGAGAGCGCGGCTGCCGACGCACCCGACCTCCTCCCCGCGGAAGACGGCCACCGCTCCAGCGCCCACGCGCTCGACGGCCTCGAGCGCGGCCACCACGCCGAGCGCCCCGTCGAACCGCCCTCCCTGCGGCACCGAGTCGAGATGGGAGCCGACCCAGACGTCGTCGCTGCGGCCCGTCCGCCCGACGAGGTTGCCCGCGCGGTCGACCTCGACGGCGAGGCCCGCGGCTCGCATCCACGCGGCAGCGCGCGCGTGCGCCTCGTCCTCGGCCGCGCTCCCGTAGGGCCGGTTCGCGCCCGGCCCGCCGCCGAGCACGTACAGCTCCTCGAGGCGCTCGCTGACGCGTGACATCCCCGAGACCCTAGTCCCGCACGGCGGCCACGGCGAGAGCCCGTGCGTCCGAGCGCGCGAGCCCGGGTCTCGCCGGCGCGCCGGGCCTGCAGCGGCAGCTCGGGCCGCTTGCGCCGATCGCCACGATGGTGCATGATCGCGCCGAGCCTCACGACGGCTGGTCGAAAGGAGGCCGCCATGCCCCTCTACCTGGTCGAGTTCGGCTACACGCCGGAGGCGTGGGCCGGGCTCGTCAAGAGCCCCGAGAACCGCGAGGAGACGGTTCGCCGGATCCTCGAGGACGCCGGCTGCAAGCTCCACAACCTGTGGTACGCGTTCGGCGAGAGCGACGGGTTCGCGCTGATCGAGGCCCCGGACACGACGACGGCGGCCGGGCTCTCGATCGCGATCACGTCCAGCGGCGCGTTCCGGAAGTTCGAGACGCACGTCCTCATGACGCAGGGCGAGCTGCTCGAGGCGCTGGAGAAGGCCGGCGAGGTCGCCTACACGGCGCCCGGCGCGGCGGTGCACGCCTGAGCCCCGGGGAAGCCGGTCCCGGCCGGCTTCCCCCGGCTCTACAGCCCGAAGGGGTTGATCGGCCGCGAGCCGGTGGAGACGAGCACGCTCTTCGTCTCCAGGTAGAGCTCGAGCGTCTCCAGCGCCAGCTCGCGCCCGAAGCCGGACTGCTTGTAGCCGCCGAAGGGGACCCCGGGGAAGGCCGTGTAGGGCATGTTGATCCCCACCGAGCCCGAGCGGATCCGCGCCGCGACCCTGTGGCCGCGCGCGGGATCGCCGGTCCACACGGTGGCGAAGAGCCCGTAGCGGACGTCGTTGGCGAGCCGGATCGCCTCCTCCTCGTCCTCGAACGGGATCACGCTCACGACCGGGCCGAACACCTCCTCCTGCGCGATCTCGAGGTCGTTCGAGGGGGTGGCGACGACCGTCGGCGGGTAGAAGGCCCCCGGGCCCTCGGGAACCGCGCCCCCCGCGAGCAGCTCGGCTCCCGCGGCCACCGCACGCTCGACGAAGCCGTGGACGCGCTCCCGGTGCGCGGTCGAGATGAGCGAGCCCATCTGCGTCTCCGGGTCGAGCGGGTCGCCGACGCGGAGGGAGCGGGCGTACTCGGCCATCTTCGCCACGACCTCGTCGTAGAGCCGCCGCTCGACGAGGAGCCGGGAGCGTGCCTCGCAGCTCTGTCCTGCCGCGTAGAAGATCGCCCACGCCGAGCTGGGCAGCGCGCTCTCCAGGTTCGCGTCGGCGAAGACGAGGTTGGGGCTCTTCCCGCCCAGCTCGAGGGTGACGCGCTTCACGGGGTCGGAGGCGAGCCGCATGATCTCGCCGCCCGTGCGCGTGGAGCCGGTGAAGGCGACCTTGTCCACGCCCGGATGGCGGACGAGGTAGGCGCCCGTGGTGGGGCCGTCGCCGGGGACGACGTTGATCGCGCCCGCCGGGAACCCGGCCTCGGCCGCGAGCTCGGCGAGCCGGAGGGCGGTCAGCGGAGTCTGCGGGTCGGGCTTGAGCACGACCGCGCACCCGGCCGCGAGCGCGGGCGCGAGCTTCCAGGTCGCCATCATCAGCGGGTAGTTCCAGGGCACGATCTGGCCCGCCACCCCCACCGGCTCCTTCAGCGAGTAGAAGAGGAGCGAGCCGCCGATCGGGTTCGAGCGGCCGCCGATGGAGGCGATCGCGGAGGCATAGAAGCGGAAGGTCTCGACCGCCTGGTGCAGCTCGGCCTTCACCGAGGAGATCGCCTTGCCCACGTTGCGCGCCTCCAGCTCGGCGAGCTCGGCCCGGTTGGAGGCGACGAGGTCGGCGAGCGCGTGCAGGAGGCGGGCCCGTTCCGTCCCCGGCGTCTTCCCCCAGGCGCCCCCGAGCGCAGCGCGGGCGGCCTCGACCGCCCGGTCGACGTCCGCTTCGCCCGCCATCGCCGCCTTGGCGAGCGGGGCGCCGGTCGCCGGCTCGGCGAGCTCGCGCACCTCCCCCGAGGTGGGCTCCACGACCTCGCCCGCGATGAAGAGCCCGTACTCCCCTCTCGTCGCGACGGCCATCGCCGGCAATCTAGCGCTCGAAGAGCGCGGCCACGCCCTGGCCGACGCCGACGCAGAGGGTGGCGAGCCCGTAGCGGCCGTTCCGGCGCCGCAGCTCGTGCAGGAGCGAAACGACGAGCCGCGCTCCGCTCATTCCCAGCGGATGGCCGAGCGCGATCGCGCCGCCGTTCACGTTCACCTTCTCCTCGTCCAGCCCCAGCTCCCGGATCACCGCGAGGCTCTGCGAGGCGAAAGCCTCGTTCAGCTCGACGAGGTCGAGCTCTCCCACGCCGATCCCGACCCGCTCGAGGAGCTTGCGCACCGCCGGAACGGGCCCGATGCCCATCACGCGCGGGTCGACGCCGGCCACCGCCGAGGCGACGAAGGCGCCGAGCGGCTCGACCCCGAGCTCTCGCGCCCGCTCCTCGCTCGCGACGAGGAGGGCGGCTGCCCCGTCGTTGATCCCGCTCGCGTTCCCGGCCGTGACGGTACCCCCGGGGCGGAAGGCAGGCTGGAGCGCGGCGAGCGCCTCGGCGGTCGTCTCAGGGCGCGGGTGCTCGTCCACCGTCACCTCGCCGACCGGGACGATCTCGTCCGCGAAGCGGCCCGCGGCCTGCGCCGCCGCCCAGCGCTGCTGCGAGCGGAGCGCGAAGGCGTCCTGCTCCTCGCGGCCCACGCCCCAGCGCTCGGCCACGTTCTCCCCCGTCTCGCCCATCGACTCGAGGGGGAACATCGCCTCGAGTCTCGGGTTCGGGAAACGCCAGCCGAGCGTCGTGTCCCAGACCGTCTGGTTCCCGCGCGGGAACGCCCGCTCCGGCTTGGCGAGCACGAGCGGCGCACGGCTCATCGACTCGACGCCGCCCGCCACGACGACCTCGGCGTCGCCGGCGAGCACGGCGTGACAGGCCGAGATCACGGCAGACAGCCCCGAGGCGCAGAGCCGGTTCAGCGTCACTCCCGCCACCGACTCGGGCAGGCCGGCGAGCAGCGCCGCCATCCGCGCGACGTTGCGGTTGTCCTCGCCCGCCTGGTTGGCGCAGCCGAGGTGGACGTCGTCGATCGCGGCAGGATCCACTCCGGCCCGCTGCACCGCAGCGGCGATCGCGAGCGCGGCCAAGTCGTCGGGGCGGACCTGCGCGAGCGCGCCCCCGTAGCGGCCGATGGGCGTGCGGACGGCGGAGAGGACGACGGCGCGGCGCATCGGCCGCGAGGCTAGCTGACGAAGTCGATCTGCACCGGCGCGGGGAAGACGCCGAGCGCCTCGCCGCGGCGAAGGAGCTCCGTCACCGCCTTGCGGCCCTCGTCCCCGTAGTCCTGCGTCAGCTCGTTGACGTACATGGAGACGAAGCGGTCGGCGACGGCGACGTCGATCCCGCGCCCGAACTGGAGCGCGTACTCGAGCGCCTCGGCCCGGTGGTCGAGCCCGCACTGGATCGACTCCCGGAGCACCGCCGAGACGTCGGCCAGGACCTCCTCCCCGAGGTCGCGCCGCGCGACGTTGACGCCCAGCGGCAGCGGCAGCCCCGTCTCGAGCAGCCACCACTCGCCCAGGTCGAGCACCTTGACGAGCCCGTAGTCCTCGAAGGTGAGCTGGCCCTCGTGGATGAGCAGGCCGGCCTCGGCGCGACCTTCGGCGACCTCGGCGGGGATCTCGGCGAAGGGGAGCTCGCGGTAGCGGAAGTCGCCGAGGACGAGCCGGAGCGCGAGGAAAGCGGTCGTCAGCGCCCCCGGCACCACGATCTCGAGCTCGGCGAGCTCGCCGCGGGAGACAGGCCGGCGGGCGACGACGATAGGCCCGTAGCCTGCGCCCATGCTCGCCCCGTGTGGGAGCAGCGCGTAGTCCTCCTGGACGAAGGGGTACGCGGCGAGCGAGATCGCCGTCACCTCCAGGCGGCCCGCCCGCGCCCACAGGTTGAGCGTCTCGATGTCGGCCAGCACCTGCTCGAACACGTGGCCGCGGGTGTCCACCAGGCCGGCGGTGAGCGCCCAGAACATGAACGCGTCGTCGGGATCGGGGCTGTGACCGACGCGGATGTGCACGAGGCGCAGGACGCTACCACTGCGTCCGCAGGCGCCGCAGAGGTGACGGTTGCGATCTGACGTCGCTCGGGCGCCGGGCGGAGCCGGGCTCTGCCCGGCGGGAGCCCGAGCGCCGGCGAGCGGCGCCAGGTCTGACGTCGCTCGGGCGCCGCGCGCAAAGGAGGCGAGCGCGAGGAGCGGGGACAGTACGTGGGGTACGGACCCGCGACGAGCGCGAAGCATCCTGCCGCGCGCGGCGTCAGGCGCCGGGCGGAGCCGGGCTCTGCCCGGCGGGAGCCCGAGCGCCGGCGAGCGGCGTCAGCGGCCGAAGAACCAGCGCTCGAGCAGAGGGAGGACCTCCTTGCGCGTGAACGGGCGCGCGTCGGCCGGGAAGCCGTCCTCCTCCAGCACCCTCACCTCGTCCTCGAGCGCTTCGTTCGCGTGCTCGAGCGCGTCCTCCAGCTCGTACCCCTCGAAGACGACGTCCTCCGGCCGAGGCTCGTCCGACGGGCGCAGGTGCGGGTTGACCGAGCGCCCGACCACCCAGAGCGCCCCCGGCCGCCGCTCGATCCAGAGGACGATCCGCTCCTCCTCGCCGCGCTCGTCGACGCCGGTGAGCACCCGCTCGGCGTAGCGACCCTCGCGAGACGGCCTCCTCATCCCCGGGGATACAATCGCGTCGCGTGGCGATCTTCAAGAACCTCTTCTCCTTCCTCTTCCAGCGCAGCTCCGCCGAGGAGCGGGTCGCCATGTACGTGATCCGCGAGCACGACCGCGGTCGCGCCCTGCAGGAGATCCTCCAGGACCGCTACGTCCAGAACCGGCTCACCCCCGAGCAGCAGAAGCGACTCCTCGACCGGCCGGAGATCATGTCCGCCATCTCAGGCGACATGCTGGAGGCCGCGAAGGCCTCGCTCGGCGCCGGCTCCAGCGCCGCCTAGAGCTCCCGGCCCAGTCCCCGCTCGCGCGCCCGCCGCAGCGCCTCGGCCCCGAGGGCGACGTCCCAGGCGGCGATCCCGTTCGACTTGAAGACGACGACGTCGTCCTCGGCTTGGCGACCAGGCACCTCCCCGGCGACCACCTCGTGCAGCTCGTGCACCTCGAGCCAGTCGAGCACGCCGGCCTGCACCGGCTCGACGAGGTCTCCCGACTCGAGCCTCGCCTGCTCGAGAAGGTCGCAGCAGACGAAGCGGGCCCGCTCGAGGACGGCGTTGTCCAGCTCCCGCCGGGTGACGACGTTGGCGCCGGCGGCGACGACGAGCGCGCCCGCCCGCAGCCACTCCCCGCGCAGGACCGGGTCGCGCGAGGTCGTGATGGTGACGACGACGTCCTGCTCGCCCGCCTCGCGGTGGCTCTCGGCAGGCTGGGCGCCGGTGCGCGCGCAGAACGCCGCCAGGCGCTCGGGCGTGCGGCAGTAGGCGACGGTCCGCTCGAGGCTGGGGAGGGCAGCGCGGATGCACGCGACCTGCGTCTCGGCTTGCTGGCCGCAGCCGATCACGCCCAGGGTGCGCGCGCCGGGCCTCGCCAGGTACCGCGCCGCGACGCCGCTTGCCGCCCCGGTGCGCAGCCGGCCGAGGTGGTCGGCCTCGATCACCGCCACGAGCTCGGACGTGATCGCGTCGAAGAGGAAGACGACGAAGGTCGCGCCCTGCGAGGTAGCGGCGTACAGCTTGCCGCCCGCGAGCCCGAGCTCGTGGTCGGCTGCGGCCATGTCCGCGAGCGCCCCCTCCGGAAGCCGGAGCCGCCGCCGGGGCGCGACCTCCACCTCGCCCGCAACCATCCGCCGGAAGCAGCCCTCGACCGCCTCGAGGGCGTCGGCCGGCTCGAGCAGGGCGGCCACGTCGGCCTCGCTCAGGTAGAGGGCCACCGGCCCGAGTCTACGGACCGGCCTCGGCGCGTCGCGCGCTGCAGGCGTCGTAGACTCGTCGGTCCGTGACGGCCGAGCGCTACCTCGAGCTGCAGCTCGACGACGTCCTGCGCGATCTCGCCGCCGGCGGCGGCGCCCCGGGCGGGGGATCGGCGGCTGCGCTGACCCTCGCCTTCGCGGCCAGCCTCGTGGTCATGGTGGCGCGCAGCTCGGAGAGCGCATGGCCCGAGGCTCCCGGCGTCGCCGCGCAGGCGCTCGCGCTCCGCGACCGGGCGGTGGTCCTCGCGGAGGCCGACGCCGAGGCCTGGGGCGACGCGCTGGTCGCTCTCGCGGGGGCCGAGACCGGCGGTGACCCGCGGCGCGACTTCGCCCTCGAGCAGCACCTCTCCCGCGCCGCCGAGGTGCCCCTGGAGATCGCCGCCCTGGCCGCCGACACCGCGGCCCTCGCCGCGGTCGCCGCCGACCGCTGCGCCGGCGCCTACCGGGCCGACGCCGTCGCC
>DATMAP010000049.1:0-28529 GCA_035559835.1 Gaiellaceae bacterium | reverse complement strand
CGGCGGCGGCCAGGCGGCGGCGCGGATCGGGCGCTAGCTCAGAACCGTGAGCGGCTTGCGGATCGCCCCGGCCCGGGACGCCGCGACCGCCTCCGCCAGCGCCGAGATCGCGCGCGCGGACTCCGAGTCGGGCGCGACCTCCTGCACCGGCCGCCCCTCGTCGGCCGCCTCCCGCAGCACCGGGTCGAGCGGGATGCGCGCGAGCAGCGGCACGCCGATCTCGTCAGCGAGCCGCTGACCCCCGCCCGAGCCGAACAGCTCCTGCCCGGTCCCGGCCAGGTAGGACATGTTCTCGACCGCGCCGAGGATGCGCATGCCCGTCTTCACCGCCATCTGCGCGGCCCGCACGGCCACCTGCTGCGCCGCCGGCTGGGGGGTCGTGACCACGAGCACCTCCGCCCGGGGCAGGAGCTGGCCGAGGGAGATGGCCACGTCCCCGGTTCCCGGCGGCATGTCCACGACGAGCGTGTCCAGCGCACCCCAGTGGACGTCGGAGAGGAACTGCTCGAGGGCGCGATGGAGCATCGGCCCGCGCCACATGACCGGCGCGTTGCCGTCGAGGAAGAACCCGATCGACATCAGCTTGAGGTCGCCGCGCACCGGCGGCACGATCATCTCGTCGACCGCGATCGGGCGCTGGTGCACGCCGAGCATGTGCGGGATCGAGTGCCCGTACACGTCGCCGTCGAGGACGCCGACCTGCTCGCCGAGCGCGGACAGCGCGTAGGCGAGGTTGGCGGTGAGCGTGGACTTGCCGACGCCCCCTTTGCCCGAGGCGACCACGACCACCCTCGTCGCGGGCGAGAGCGAGATCTCCTTCTCCGGGCGCCCGCCGCGCAGCCGGGAGACGAGGGCCGACTTCTCCTCCGGCGTCATCACCGTGAAGCCGGTGCGAATGCGCGTCACTCCCGGCACCTCGCCCACGAAGCGCTGGACCTGCTCCTCGAACGAGTGCCGGAGCGGGCAGCCGGGAACGGTGAGCGCGATCTCGACCGAGACCGCCCCGTCGTCCTCGACCAAGACGTCGCGGACCATGTCCAGCTCGGTCACGGGGCGCCGCAGCTCGGGGTCGATCACCTGCTCGAGCGCCTTCAGGATCGCGTCGCGGTCCGGGGCCATGGGTCTCAGCGTACCCGTTCCCTCCTCGACCACGGAGCGTCGCGGGTTCGAGCAGGCGGCGGTCGGCGCCCGCCGGACTCTGGCCGGGGGTCGCTAGGAGAGGGCGGCCGCGAGCGCGGCGACGAGCTCGGGCGTCCCCGCCGCGGCCACGCGCGAGCGGGGGACGAGATCGAGCGGCGCGGCGGCGAAGGGCGGCTGGTCGAAGAGCTCGATCGCGAGCCCGCGCTCGCGCACGAGGAGCTGCGCGGCGGCGATGTCCACCGAGCGAGCCTCCTTCAGCGAGCAGACGGCGTCCACCCGTCCGGCCGCGAGATGGCAGAGGGAGAGCGCGAGCGAGCCCATCACCCGCAGCCGTCCGGCCAGCCCGACCACCGCGCCGATCCGCTCGGCGATCGCAGGCGTCGTCGTCCCCTCGAAGGAGAGGATCTCGATCGCGGCCTTCGGCCGCGTCTCCCCGAGCGGCGCGCCGCCGAGGAAGGCGCCCTGGCCGCGCTCCGCCGTCCACTCCTCGCCCGTCCCGAAGTCGTAGACGTAGCCGAACACGACGTCCTCCATGGCCGGCCCCTCGGCGACGGCGAGCGAGAAGGCGAAGAAGGGGATGCCGCGCTTCGCGTTCACGGAGCCGTCGACCGGGTCGACCACGACCCGCCGCGGGCCGCCCCTTCCGAAGGCGCGGGTGCCCAGCTCCTCCGAGACGAGCAGGAAGTCCTCGTCCCTCGCCTCGAGCCGGGCGACGACGGCCTCCTCGGCCGCCTGGTCGATCGCGGTCGTGTCGTCGCCGCCCTCTCCGCGGCGCAACACCGGCTCGCGCTCGATCCGCGTGGGCAGCCGCTCGAGCACCCCGCGGATGTCCGCGACGCACAGCCGGCACGTGTCGAGCCAGCCCGTCACGGCTCGAGGGGGTGGAAGAGGAGACCCGAGAGGGGCTTGGGGAAGAAGTACGTGCTCTTCGGCGGCATGCGCTCGCCGCGGCGGGCGACGGCGAAGACGTCCGCGACCCGCGGCTCGCGCAGGAAGAAGGCGACGTCCGCCTCCCCCCGGTCGACGGCTGCCGCCGCCTCCGCGGCTCGGTGGGTGTAGGCGATCCCCTCCAGTCCGTGCCGGTCGACCAGCTCGGGGTCCAGCTCCCCCTCGCGCCCCCGGAGCAGCTCGATCCGCCCGGCGCGGTAGGCGACGGCGGCCGAGCGTCCGCGGGGCTCGGCGGCGAGCCGGGCCAGGGCTTCCTCCAGGCTCGCGCACTCCTCGCCCTCGCGCCGGCCGGCGAGGTCGGGCCGGCCCCGGAAGAGCCGGTGCGTGGCGAACACGTGCAACCCGGGGTCGGCGGTGGGCACGAGCAGGGCCATGATCCGCACCTGCCGCTCGCGCTGGCCGGCGGCGAGCTCGAGCGCGCTCTCGTAGCGATGGTGCCCGTCGGCGACGAGCAGCTCGGCCCGCGCGAGCGGGGTCAGGTCGAGATCGGGGCAACGCCAGAGCCGGGAGCCGTCCACGTGCAGGTCGGGCTCGCGGGCGGGCGGCTCGAGGACGAGGTCGGTGTCGGCGAGGAGGAAGATCGGCTCCGGGTGGGCGCGGAGCGCACGCAGGAGCCGCAGCCGCTCCTCGCGGATGCGAGGGTGCGTCCGCTCGTGGGGGAGCACGCGGCCGGGCGCGTAGGGCTCGGCGGCGAGCGAGACGACGACGCCGCGGCGCTCGCGCGCAACTCCGTCCGGGCCCACGAAGGCCTCGGCGAGGAGCCAGGCTCCCGGCTCCGCCTCCCGCTCGAGCACCCCGTCCGCGAGCCAGCGCCGGTACAGGCGGCCCGCCTCCTCGGCCGACTCGGGCAGGGTCAGGTGGACGACGTTGTAGGGGCTGCGCGTGAAGAGGAGGGCGCGCTCCTCCGGTGAGACGGCGTCGTACGGCGGCGCGACCAGGTCGGCGAGCGGACCGGCCGCGCCGGCGTAGCGGACGGCGCGGAACGGCTGCACGTCGACCATCCGCGCGAGCGTACCAACGGCCCTCCGGCCTAGACTCTCCCACGTGGCCACCATCGCCGAGCTCGTCGAGGACCGCACGGTCGAGGGGGTGTTCGCGGTCACGAGGAAGGAACGCCGGCGGACGCGCGCAGGGGCGCCGTTCCTCGCCCTCGAGCTGGCGGACGCGAGCGGGCGGATCGAGGCTCGGGTGTGGAGCGACGTCGACCTGCTCGACCGGCGCTTCGCCGAGGGGGACGCGGTGCGGGTGCTGGGACGCGTGGAGCGCTTCGGCGGCCGCCTCCAGCTCCAGGTACGCGCGGTGGAGCCGGCCGCGGACGCCGACCCGGCGGCGCTCACCCCGGCGATGCGGCGGGACGCCGACGAGCTGGACGGCTTCCTCGAGTTCCTCGCGGCCGAGATCGCGCACCCCGGGCTCGCCGCGCTCGTGCAGCGGTTCCTCGCCGACGGGGAGATCCGCGCCGCCTTCCGCGCGCTCCCGGCCGCAGGCGCGGACGGTCACCACGGCTACGCGGGCGGCCTGCTCGAGCACACGGTCGGGGTCGCCACCCTCTGCCGCGAGACGGCGCAGCTCCACCCGCGCCTGCGCTCCGACCTCCTGCTCGCCGCCGCGCTCCTGCACGACGCCGGCCGGGTGCGCGAGCTGCGGCCGGGCCCGAGCTTCAAGCAGACGGAAGAAGGACGCCTGCTCGGCCACGTCCACCTCGGGCTGCGCCTGATCGAGGAGCGCGCCTCCGACCTCGACCCGGACGTCCTGGCCGAGCTGCTGCACGCCGTCGCCTGCCACCACGACCGGCAGGCTGCGCGAACCGCCGAGGCCGCCGTCCTCTACCACGCGAACCAGCTCGACGCGCAGGCAGCGACCCGCCCGGTCGGCGACGACTGAGCAAGCGTGACCTCCCTGCTCGCGCTCGGCGGCGCGCTCTCCTGGGGCGTGGGCGACTTCCTCGGGGGCCTCGCCTCGCGGCGCATCGGCGTCCTCGCCGTGCTGGCCGCCTCGCAGGCGGCCGGGCTCGCCGGGCTCGGCCTCTGGGTGGCTGCGGCCGGCGACCCCTTCCCCGGCGCCGGCTCGCTGCTGCCTGCCGCGGCCGCCGGAGCCGCCGGCCTCGTCGGCCTCGCCGCGCTCTACCGCGGCCTGGCCGTAGGCGCGATGGGGATCGTCGCACCCATCTCGGGCGCGGCCCCGCTCGTGCCCTTGGCGGTGGACGCCGCGCAGGGAATCGTGCCGACCGCCCGGCAGGGAGCTGGCATCGCCCTCGTCGTGGCGGGGATCGCGCTCCTCTCGCGCGAGCCCGCTGCGAGCGGAGCGCGGGTCGCCTCCGGCGTCGGCCTCGCGCTCGTGGCCGCGCTCGGCTTCGGCGGCTTCGTGGTCGGGATCGACGCCGGCTCGGACGAGAGCGCGGCTTGGGCGGTGATCACCTCCCGCTCCAGCTCGCTCGCTCTCGTCCTGATCGTCGCGCTCGTGCTCTCGGCCTCGCTCCGTGCGCCGCGACGGCTGCTCCTGCTGCTCGTCGGCATCGGCCTCTTCGACACCGGCGCCAACGTGCTCGTCGCCGTCGCCACGACGCGCGGGGCGGCCGGGGTCGTGGCCGTGCTGAGCGCGCTCTACCCGGTGGCGACCGTCCTCCTCGCCCGCCTCGTGCTGGGTGAGCGCCTGAGCCTCGCCCGGCGCGCGGGCGGGGGGATCGCGCTGGCGGGCGCGGCGCTGGTCGCGGCCGGCTAGACGTTGAAGCGGATGTTGAGGACGTCGCCGTCCTGGACGACGTAGCCCTTGCCCTCCAGGCGCTCGAGCCCTCGCCGCCGTGCCTCGGCGTGGGAACCCGCGGCGAGCAGGTCGTCCCAGCGGATGACCTCGCAGCGGATGAACCCGCGCGCCAGGTCGGAGTGGATCGTCTCGGCCGCGTCCAGCGCGGTCTGCCCGCGACGCAGCGTCCAGGCGCGCGTCTCCTTCTCGCCTACCGTGAAGAAGGTGATCAGGCCGAGCGCGTCCTGCAGGCGGCGGACGACCTCCTGCAGCGCCGAGGGCCGCCCCTCGCGGAAGGCGGCGGCCTCCTCCTCGGGCAGCTCCGCGAGCTCGGCCTCGAGCTTGCAGTCGATCCCGCGCGGCCCGTTCTCCAGCGCCAGGAGCGGCTTCGTGGTCAGCGGCTCGAGCCCGCGCGGCAGCTCGCGCGGCCAGTCCGCGAGCGACTTCCCGGCATCCAGGTGCGCGAGCAGCTCCTCCAGCTCGGCCGCCTCCCGGCGCAGCGCCGGGTCGCCGGACTTCGCCTCCTTGCGCACCTTCTCGAGCCGGCGCTCGACGTGCTCGCGGTCGGCGAGGAGGAGCTCGAGCCGGAGCGTCTCGAGATCGTCCTCGGGGGTGGCGTGCTCGGAGAAGCCGTCGACGACGGCGAGCAGCGCGTCCACTTGGCGGAGGTTTCCGAGCAGCTCCCGCCCCGTGCCCGGCACGTCCACGACGCGGATCGCGGCCGGCGTCACCTTGCGCGCGCCAACGAGCGCGGCCAGGCGCTCGAGCCGGTCGTCCGCGATCGCCGCCATGCCGACGTTCGGCTTCTCCGCCACCGAGGCGTAGGCCGTGATCTCGGCGCCCGCGCGAGTGAGCGCGTTGAACAGCGTCGTCTTGCCCGCGTTCGGCAGGCCGACGATCCCGACCTGCAGCGCCATCAGGCGCCGAAGCCCAAGCGGCCCTCCCGGGCGAAGCGCTTCACGTACACGACCCGGGGGAGGAAGAGGACGATCACCCCGTCCTGGGCCTCCAGCTCGACCGGCCCTGCCGCCGGCAGGTGCAGCGCGCGGTCGAGCGCGTCCGCGCTCGCCGGCGTGACGAGGGCGCTCAGGATCTGGCCCCCGTCCAGCCCCACCTCGATCCGCACCAGCTCGTTCTCAGCCACCGGACACCACCTCCGTGAGGACGCCGTGGACGGCGTCGGGATGCACGAACGCGACCTCGAGCCCGAACAGGCCCCGTCGCGGCGTCTCGTCGACGAGCCGGGCGCCCGCGGCGGCGAGCGCGCGGAGCTCGGCGCGAACGTCGTCCGTCTCGTAGGCGACATGGTGCATCCCCGGCCCCCGCCGGGCCAGGAAGCGCCCGACCGGCGTGTCCTCCCCGGTCGGAGCGAGCAGCTCCACGCGGCCCGTGCCGACCCGTAGGCAGACGGCTTCGACCCCCTGCTCCGGAAGCGAGCCGCGCTGCTCGACCCGGGCGCCGAAGAGCCGCTCGTAGGTGGCGATCGCCTCGTCGAGATCGCCGACCGCGACCCCCAGGTGATGGATCCCGCGCACCGTCACGGCGGCGATGCTACTCGCCGTGCGGCTCCCGCCGGCGGGTCAGTCGCGCACCGGGAGGGCGCGCACGGTGCCCGCGGTCTCGGAGGAGCGCGACTCGGGCCGGACGTCCGCGAGCAGCGTCTCCAGCTCGGCACGGTCGAGCGTCTCCTTCTCGAGCAGCGCTTGCGCGACCCGGTCGAGCGCCGCCCGGTGCTTGCGGAGCAGGCGCTGGGCCTCCTCGTAGGCGAGGTCGGTGAGCCGGGCCTGCTCCGAGTCGCGCAGGCGTTTGGTCTCCTCCGACAACGCGTAGTTGTCCGCGCGCATGGTGCGTGCGGGTGCGACCTCCGACATCCCGTACTCGAAGACCATCGCGCGGGCGATCTGGGTCACGCGCTCGAGGTCGTTCGCGGCTCCGTTCGTGATCCGCCCGAAGACGACCTGCTCGGCGGCCCGCCCGGCGAGGTAGACCATGAGCAGGTCGACGAACTCCTCCCGCGTGTGCAGGTAGCGATCCTCCGCGGGCACGTTCAGCGTGTAGCCGAGCGCCTGCCCGCGCGAGACGATGGTCACCTTCTGCGCGGGGAAGAGCTCCCCGACGAGGTGGGACATGACCGCGTGGCCGGCCTCGTGGTAGGCGAGGATCCGCTTCTCCTTCTCGGAGACGACACGGCGCTGCTGCAGCCCGGCGACGATCCGCTCCATGGCAGCGTCGAAGTCGGCGTGCCGGATGTACTGCGCCTCGGCGCGCCCGGCGAGGATGGCCGCCTCGTTGCAGAGGTTTGCGAGGTCGGCTCCCGTCAGGCCCGAGGTCTGGCGCGCGATCAGCCCGAGGTCGACGTCGGCGGCCAGCGGCTTGGCGCGGGTGTGGACGCGCAGGATCGCCTCCCGCCCGGCGACGTCGGGAGGCGAGACCAGCACCTGCCGGTCGAAGCGCCCGGGGCGGAGCAGGGCGGGATCGAGGTCCTGGAGCCGGTTCGAGGCGGCCATGACCACGACCTCGTCGCGAGCGTCGAAGCCGTCCAGCTCGACCAGGAGCTGGTTCAAGGTCTGGTCGTGCTCGCGGTGGAAGCCACCGCCCGCGCGGGCCGAGCCGACCGCGTCCAGCTCGTCGATGAAGACGATCGCGGGAGCATTCTTGCGCGCCTCCTCGAACAGCTTGCGGATCCGTGCGGCGCCGAGGCCGGCGAAGAGCTCGACGAACGAGGAGGCGCTCTGCGAGTAGAAGTTCGCCCCCGAGGCGCTGGCCACGGCCTTCGCGAGGAGGGTCTTCCCCGTGCCCGGGGGCCCGTGCAGGAGGATCCCGCGCGGGACGCGCGCGCCGAGGCGCTCGAAGCGCTTGCGGTCGCGGAGGAACTCGACCACCTCGCGCAGCTCGTCCTTGGCCTCGTCCAACCCGGCGACGTCGTCCCAGGACACCTCCACCTGGGCGCCGCGCACGACCGGAGCGGGCTTCGCCCGCGGCATGAAGCGCAGCGTGTAGAGCAGGAGGACGATGATGATCCCGAAGAAGACGATCGGGATCCACGTGAGCAGCGTGTTCTGGAGGTCGCCCACCGCAGGTCGTATCGGCACCCGCGCGGGCGACCTCAAGCGGCGGCCGTCGTCTAGCCTGAAGGCATGCAAGACGAGCTTCCCCTTCCCCCGCACGCCGACCTCGAGCGGGTAGGCGAGGTCTTCCGCGTCGACTACGAGGCGCGCTTCCGCGACGCGCGCGCCTGGGCCGACGAGCACGGGATCGAGCCCGCCGCGCGCGACGAGCGCCGCGTCTGCCTGCTCGCAGTCGACGTCCAGAACACGTTCTGCACGCCGGGCTTCGAGCTCTACGTCGCCGGCCGGTCCGGCACCGGCGCGCTCGACGACAACCGCCGGCTCTGCTCCTTCCTCTACCGCAACCTGGGCGCGCTCACCGAGGTCACGGTCACCCTCGACACGCACCAGGCCTTCCAGATCTTCCACGCGCCCTTCCTCGTCGACCCCGAGGGACGCCACCCCGATCCCTACACGCTCGTCACCGCCGAGGACGTCGCCTCCGGCCGCTGGCGCGTCGATCCCGAGGCGGCGGAGCTCCTCGGCATCGGCCGGCGCGCCGACGCCCACCTGCGCGCCTACGTGGACGCGCTCGCGCGCGGCGGCAAGTACGCGCTGACCGTCTGGCCCTTCCACGCCATGCTGGGCGGCATCGGCCACGCGCTCGTGAGCGCCGTGGAGGAGGCCTTCTTCTTCCACGCGATCGCGCGGCGCGCGCAGACCCGCTTCGAGCTCAAGGGTCGCAACCCGCTGACCGAGCACTACTCGGTGCTCGGCCCGGAGGTGCTCGCAGGCGCCGGCGGCGAGCCGCTCGGCGAGCGCAACACCGCCCTCGTCGAGCACCTCCTCGGGTTCGACGCGGTGATCGTCGCCGGGCAGGCGAAGAGCCACTGCGTGGCCTGGACGGTCGAGGACTTGCTCGAGGACGCCCCCCAGATCGCCGACCGGCTCTACCTGCTCGAGGACTGCTCCTCGCCGGTCGTGGTGCCGGGAGCGGTGGACTACACGGACGACGCGGACGCGGCCTTCGCCCGCTTCGCCGAGGCCGGGGCGCACGTGGTGCGCTCGACCGAGCCCGTCGCCTCCTGGCCGGGTCCGATCGCGGCCGCGCTGGCTCGGTAGGGCCTACGGCCCGAGCCCGGCGGCCACCCGGTCGCGCAAGGCGGCGAGCGCAGCGTCGATCCGGACCTCGTACGCCGGCGCCTCCAGGGCCCGCGCCGCCTCCGGCAGCGACTCCCGCTCTCGCCGCGCGCGCTCGCGGCTCGCCTGCAGCGGCTCCGCCCAGGTCGCCCGCCCGGCGCGCATCACCTCCCGCAGGAGCGGCTCGCCCTCTGCCTCCCCGTCCGCCAAGCCGAGCACGTCGTGGGTCGCGACGCCTTCGCGCCGCACCCGCCACACCTGCTTGCGGCCCGGCAGCGTCGCCTTCCCAGCCGAGAGCTTCAGCACCGGCCTCCCCTCCAGCTCGACGAGCTTGTAGGCCATGTCCAGGAAGGGCGCATCGGCGGAGACACCCAGCTTCGACCCGACGCCGAAGCCGCCGATGGGCGCTCCAGCCGCGAGCAGGCGGGCGATCTCGTGCTCGTCGAGGCCGCCGCTCGCGAAGACGAGCGCATCCTCGCAGCCGGCCTCGTCGAGAATCGCGCGCACCCCCTTGCTCAGCTCGAGGAGGTCGCCCGAGTCGAGCCGCACCCCGCGCAGGCGGTGCCCGGAGGCGGCCAGCTCACGCGCCACGACGGTCGCCCGGCGGGCGCCCTCGAGCGTGTCGTAGGTGTCCACGAGCAGGATCGCCGCGCGAGGGTAGGCGCGCGCGAACGCACGGAACGCCTCCAGCTCGTCCGCGAAGCTCTCGACGTAGGAGTGGGCCATCGTGCCCGCGATGGGGAGGCCGTAGAGCTTCCCGGCGAGGACGTTGCTGGTGGCGTCGAACCCCGCGAGCCAGCTCGCCCGCGCCACCTTCAGCCCCGCCTCGCCCCCGTGCGTGCGCCGGAGCGCGAAGTCGACCAGCGTGCGCCCACCGGCTGCGTCCACGCAGCGCGCCGCCTTGCTCGCGATCAGGGTTTGCAGGTGGACGTGGTTGAGCACCATCGTCTCGGCGAGCTGCGCCTCGACGAGCGGGGCGGTCACCTCGAGCAGCGGCTCGTTCGGGAAGACCGCAGTCCCCTCGGGCAGCGCCCGCACGCTCCCGGAGAAGCGGAAGGCGCGCAGGCGCTCGAGGAAGGGATCCGGAAAGAGCCCCGTCCCCTCCAGGTACGCGAGATCATCGTCCGAGAAGCGCAGACCCTCGAGGTAGGCGAGCGCGTCCTCGAGCCCGGCGGCGAGCGCGTAGCCCCAGCCGTGCGGGAGCGTCCGGAAGAAGAGGCCGAAGGTCGCCTCCTGCTCGGCCATCCCCTCGGCGACGTAGCTCGCGCCCATGGTCAGCTCGTACAGGTCGACCAGGAGCCCGCTCGGGAGGAGCTGCCGGGTGGGTTCGGGCGGGGAGCTCGCCACTGCCCCGCTCGCTCAGGCGGCGGCCTGCTGCTCGAGCGCGAGGCAGGCGTCCCGGGCCGCGTTTGCGACCTCGAGCTGGCTCGGAGCCGGCTCCGCGGTCGAGAAGCGGCGCTGCAGCTCCAGGCCAGGACGCGCGAGCGCGCGTGCCAGCGGGTGCTCCGGGTGCCGGTTCATCCAGGCGAAGACCTCGACCGAAGCCCCGACCGAGGCGAGCGCACCCAGCATCCGCGCGAGGCTCCGCGATCTCGCCGGTACGGCGGCGGCCGCGAGGCTGGCGGCGAGCGAGGAGACGACGAGCGGCGGGAGCAGCTGGGACCCGCAGCGAGGATGCTCCTTCGGCGCCGGGCGCCCCAGCTCGTACGTCCCGATGGAGATGTGCTCCGCACCGTGGTAGGCAGCGAGCCCGGGGCCGCGGAGGGCGACCGCCGCAGGGAGCAGGGCGAAGCCGGCGGCGGCGGCCTCCCGCAGGCCCGCAGGGAGTCCAGGTGCGCGGCGCAGGGCGCGCGCGGCGAGCGCGGAGCCGAGAATCGCGCCCGCCACCGCCGGCCGCTGGAAGGGGAAGCGGGCCTGGGGCAGCGCGCGCCGAACCACGGGGATGAGCGCGAACGCCTCGGCGAGCCGGAGCGGGCCTCGCAGGAGCGGCGTGCCCACGGACGCGGCGAGCTGCGGCTTGCGGCCCGAGGCGACGTGGAGCGTGCCCTCCTCGTCCCGGATGGCGGCGGCCCAGGAGGTGGGCCCGTGCACGAGCACGCCGTTCTGCAGCGCCATCCCGCCGAGCCGGATCCGCTCCTCCGCCATCGCTCAGACCTTAGCCGCCAGCGCGCGCAGGGCCGCCTGCAGCTCGTCGGCGGCCGGCCCCCGCCCGAGCGGCCGGCCGTCCAGCTCCACCACCGGCATCAGCTCGCGGACGGACGAGGAGGTGAAGGCCTCGTCGGCCTCGCGCAGGGCGGCGAGCGGGTACACGCCCTCCTCGACCTCGTAGCCCGCTTCGGGCGCCAGCTCGAGCAGCGCCGCCCTCGTCACCCCGGCCAGGATGCCCAGCTCGAGGGCGGGCGTGAACAGAGTCCTGCCCCTCCGCCACCAGACGTTCGTGACCGTGCCTTCGAGCACGATCCCCTCCGCGTCGACGAAGATCGCCTCGTCGGCGCCGCGGCGGTGTGCCTCGGCCTCGGCGGCCATGTTCACCGCGTAGCTCGTCGACTTCACCCCGGGCAGGAGCCAGGGCACCGCGGCGCGCACCCCGAGCAGCGAGACCGCCTTGGCACCGCGGGCACGTACCTCCTCGATCCAGCCCGGGATGGGGCCGAGCAGGGCGAGCCCGAGCGGCGGCCCCTCCGCGGGGCCGGCCGTCCAGACGAGCCGCAGGACGGCGTCTCCGGAGCCCGCCGCCGGGAGGACGAGCGCGGCGAGCTCGGCCAGCTCGTCGCGGCCGAGGGGCGGCAGCCCGATGCTCTCCGCCGAGGCCTGGAGCCGATCGAGGTGCTCCTCGAGCCGGAAGGGCCGGCCGCCGTAGACGCGCAACGTCTCGAAGGCCGCCCGGCCGCGCAGGAGCGCCTCGTCGTCGGCGCGGAGGACGGGAGCAGCGGGCGGGCAGAGACCGCGCCCCGTGACCGCGAGCGCGAGCAGGCTCACCGGCTCGCTCCCACGGGCTCGCGCACCCCGAGCGCGGCCAGGAGCGGGCGCGCCTTCAGCCACGACTCGTCCACCTCCGCCTCGGGCTCCGAGTCCCAGACGACCCCCCCGCCGACCCAGAGGTGGATGCGCCCGGCGGCGATCGCGAAGGTGCGGATGGTGAGCGCCAGCTCGAGGTCCCCGTTCCCCCGCACCCACCCGAGCGCGCCCATCGAGGCGCCGCGCCCGACGGGCTCGAGGGCGGCGATCAGGTCGACCGCGGCGATCTTGGGCGCCCCGGTCACCGACCCGCCCGGGAAGGTCGCCTCGAGCACCTCCGCCAGGCGGGCGTCCCTTCGGAGGGTCCCTTCCACCGTCGAGACCATGTGCTCGACACCGGCCAAGCGCCTGGTCGCCATCAGCTCCGGCCAGCGCACGCTCCCGGGCTCGCAGACCCGCGAGAGGTCGTTCCGCTCGAGATCGACGATCATCACGTGCTCCGCCGCGTCCTTCTCCGACGCGCGCAGCGCCGCCGCTTCGCCCTCGGCCCGGGTGCCTTTGATCGGCATCGTCCACACCCGCCGGCCGCGGCGGGCGAGGAAGAGCTCCGGCGAGGCCGAGACGATCGCGTACCCCTCGCCGAGGAACGGCCGGGGATGGAGCGGATCGAGCGACGCGAGCGCGGCCGCGAGCGCGGAGGGCTCGCCGGCGAAGGGCGCCGACAGGTGCTGCACGAGGTTCACCTGGTAGACGTCGCCGCGCGCGATCGCGTCCCGCACGCGCTCGACCGCGGCCGCGTGCTCCGCCGCCGTCCAGGTCGCCTCCCACTCGCCGATACGGAACCGCTTGTGACACTTTGTCACTTGGGGGGCGGGGGGCTCGCTCCAGCCCGTGCGGGTCGGGTCCCGCAGGACGCACGCGAGCAGCGGCAGCGCCGGGCAGGGCTCGGGGGGCGGTGGGGCGAGGTCGCGCCGGATCGCCTGCGAGAGCCCGTACCCGAGGTAGAGGTCGGCGAGCAGCGCCTCGCCTCCGGGAGCGAAGAAGCCTCGCTCGCGCAGCCACTCCTCGAGTCGCCGGAAGGCTCCTTCCGGCTCGTGCAGCTCGAGCCGCTCCACCGCCGCTCAGCCTCCCCGGTCGCGGAGCTGGCGGTAGCGTCGGACGAGCGCGTTCGTCGAGGAGTCGTGGAGCAGCTCGTGCGGCCAGTCCGCAGCCAGCTCGGGAGCGATCCGGGCGGCCAGCTCCTTGCCCAGCTCGACCCCCCACTGGTCGAACGGGTTGATCCCCCAGACGGCGGCCTGGGTGAAGACGGCGTGCTCGTAGAGCGCGATCAGCGCCCCCAGCGTGGCGGGAGTCAGACGCTCGGCGAGGAGGACCGAGGTCGGCCGGTTCCCGGGCATGACCCGGTGCGGGATCGTCTCCTCCGGCGCGCCGGCCGCGCGCAGCTCCGCCTCCGTACGGCCGAAGGCGAGCGCCTCCGCCTGGGCGAGCAGGCTCGCGGCAAGGAGGTCGTGCTGTGCCTGCGCTCCCTCCCCCGGCCGGGCGAATCCGATCAGATCGACCGGGACGAGCGACGTCCCCTGGTGCAGGAGCTGGAAGACGGCATGCTGGGCCTTCGTCCCCTCGGCCCCCCAGAGGACCTGCCCCGTCTCCACGCCCACGGGCTCGCCGGCGACGGTGACGCCCTTGCCGAGCGACTCCATCGAGAGCTGCTGCAGGTAGGCGGGCAGCAGCCGGAGCGCCGAGGCGTAGGGGATGACCGCCGCGGTCTCGGCGCCGAAGAAGTTCCGGTACCAGACGGCGAGCAGGCCGCAGATGGCGGGCAGGTTTGCGCCCAGGGGTGTCGTCAGGAAGTGCTCGTCGAGCGCGCGGAAGCCGGCGAGCAGCTCGTCGAAGCCCTCCGCGCCGAGCGCGAGCAGCGTGGAGAGACCGACCGCGGAGCAGAGGGACGTGCGCCCGCCGACCCAGTCCCAGATCCGGAAGACCTGCCCGGCCGGGATGCGAAGCTCTGCGGCCGCCCGCTCGGTGGCGGCCGCGACGCCGACCACGTGCCGGGCGAGGTCGGCCCCGGGACCGAGCCCGGCGCGCAGCCACTCGCGGGCCGCGGCCGCGTTGGCCAGCGTCTCCAGCGTGCTCATCGTCTTGGAGACGACGACGAAGAGCGTCTCCGCCGGGTCGAGGCCGCGGACCGCCCCGGCCAGCTCGGCGGGGTCGACGTTGGCGACGAAGCGGAAGCGGAGCTCCGCCGTCACCCAGGGACGGAGCGCCTCGTAGGCGAGCGCCGGGCCGAGGTCGCTGCCCCCGATCCCGACGTTGACGACGTTCCGGAGCGGCCGCCCGCTCGCGCCGAGCCAGGCGCCCGAGCGCACCTCCGCTGCGAAGGCGCGCAGCCGGTCGAGCTCGTCGTGCACCTCGCGGACGACGTCCACCCCGTCCACGATCAGCGAGCGGGAGCGCTCCATGCGCAGCGCGACGTGCAGCGCCGGGCGGCCTTCGGAGACGTTCACCCGCTCGCCGCGGAACATCGCCCGCACCTGCTCCTCGAGCCTGCGCTCGGCGGCGAGCTTGCGCAGCAGCGCGAGCGTGTCGTCCGTGACCCGGTGCTTGGAGAAGTCGAGGTGGAGGCCGGCCGCCGAGGCGGTCAGCCGCTCGCCGCGCGAGAGGTCGCCCGCGAACAGGTCGCGCAGATGGAGGTCGCGGATCTCCGCCTGGTGCCAGCGCAGGCGCCGCCAGGCGGCCGTCTCGGCCAGCGGCTCAGGCACCGACCCGCTCCCCGGCCGCCTCCACGAGCGCGCGGTAGGCGGCCGCCGGGTCGTCGTGCCAGAAGACGGCGCTCCCGGCGACGAAGAGGTCGGCGCCGGCGGCCCGAGCGGTGCGGATCGTCTCCCGGTTGATGCCGCCGTCCACCTGCACGCGCACGCCCTCGGGGAGGATCGCGCGCAGCCGCTCCAGCCGGGGGAGCGCCTCGGGCAGGAAGGACTGTCCGGAGTAGCCCGGGTGGATCGACATGCAGAGGACGAGGTCGGCGCCCTCCGCGGCCGCGGCGACGTCCTCCACCGGAGTCTCCGGGTTGCAGGCGATGCCCACGCCGAGCCCCAGCGCGCGGGCACGCGCGATCGCCGCCGTCGGCTCGGCGCAGACCTCGACGTGGAAGGTGACGCCGGCGGCGCCGGCCCGCGCGAAGGCCTCGAAGTGCCGCTCGGGCTCCTCCACCATCAGGTGACAGTCCACCACCCCGCCCAAGCCGCGGACGAGGGGAGCGATCGAGGCGAGCACGACCGGCCCGATCGTGATCTCGGGGATGAAGCGCCCGTCGCCGGTGTCGAAGTGGAACACCCGCGCGCCGGCCTCCGCGAGCGCGACGATCTGCTCGCCGAGGCGGGAGAAGTCGGCCGCGTACAGCGAGGGCTCCACCTCCACCGCCCGCGCCTGGTCGCTCCAAGCCATCGCCCGCGCACGGTAATCGAACGGCCGCGACCGCTGTAGAGTTGCCCGCCGGTGGACCTCGACCTCGAGCGCGAGAAGCGGCAAGCGGCGGAGGCGGCGGCGGCGCTGGTCGAGGACGGGATGCTGGTCGGGCTCGGCACGGGCTCCACCGCGACCTGCTTCCTGGAGGCCCTCGCCGCCCGCGACCTCGACGTGCGCTGCGTCGCCACCTCCCCGGCCACGGAGCGGGCGGCGCTCGACCTCGGGCTCCGGCTCGAGCCGTTCGCCGGCCCGGGCGCGCCGGCCCACCTCGACCTCGCCGTCGACGGCGCCGACCAGATCGCGCGGGACGGCTGGATCGTGAAGGGGAACGGCGGCGCCCACACGCGGGAGAAGATCGTCGCCGCCGCCGCCGACCGCTTCGTCGTGATCGCGGCCTCGAACAAGCTCGTCGAGCGGGTGGAGCCGCCGGTGCCGCTCGAGCTGCTTCCCTACGGGCTCGCGGCGACGCTCGCCCGCCTGGGGCCCGTCCGGCTGCGCGATGCCCCGCCCACCCCCGACGGCGGCGTGCTCGCCGACTGGGAGGGGCCGCTCGAGGACCCGGCCGCGGTGGCCGCGCTCCTCTCCGCGACCCCGGGAGTGGTCGACCACGGGCTCTTCCCGCCCGCCCTCGTCTGGGAGGCGATCGTCGGCCGCGGCGGCGGCGTCGAGCGGATCCGCTACGACGCCTGAGGCTCTCGCCAGCCGCCGGCCGCATCCGCCATCCGCTGCGCCCGCTCCGGCCCCCACGTCCCGCGCCGGTAGGGCTCGACCGGGGGCGGGGCATCGAGGAGCGGCTGCACGATCCGCCACGTCTCCTCGATCACCTCGAAGCGCGGGAAGAGGGTGTGGTCGCCGCGCAGCGCATCGGCGAGGAGGCGCTCGTACGGCTGCGGCGGCTCCCCCAGCTCCTCGGCGAAGTCGAGGTCGAGCGAGACCGGCTGCGAGACCTCCTTGCCCGGCGTCTTCGCCCGCAGCCCGATGGTGACGCCCGCGTTCCGCCCGATGCGCAGGACGATGTCGTCGTGGCCGGGGCAGTCGAGCTGGTGACGCCCCCAGCGCAGGCGCGGGACCCGCTCGAGCCGGACGACGACCTCGGTCGCCGTGACGGGTAGCGCCTTGCCGGCCCGGATCAGGATCGGCACCCCCGCCCAGCGCCAGTTCTCGATCTCGAGCCGGACGGCGACGAACGTCTCCGTGTCCGACCCCGCCCGGACTCCCTCGACGTCGAGGTACCCCTCGTACTGACCGCGTACGGCCTGCCCGGGGTCGGCCGCCGGCATCGCCTGGAAGACGTCCAGCCGCCGGCGCGGGATGGCGTCGTCGTCCCCGGAGGGCGGCTCCATCGCGGCGAGGGCGAGCACCTGCAGCAGGTGGTTCTGGAGGACGTCGCGCACCGCGCCCACCCGGTCGTAGAAGGCACCGCGTCCTTCCACCCCGAAGTCCTCCGCCATCGTGATCTGGATCGACTCGACGTGCTCGCGGTTCCAGAGGGGCTCGAAGAGCGCGTTCGCGAAGCGGAGGTAGAGGATGTCCTGGACGGGCTCCTTGCCCAGGAAGTGGTCGATCCGGTACAGGCGATCCTCGGGGAAGATCGCGGTCAGCCGCTCGTTCAGCTCCCGCGCCGAGCGGAGGTCGCTTCCGAACGGCTTCTCGACCACGAGCCGCCCCCTGCCCGCAAGCCCGGCCGCAGCCAGCTCCTCGGCGACCTCGAGGAACATCGCGGGGGGTGTGGCCAGGTAGAAGACCGGCTCGGTGGCGCCCGCGAGCGCGTCGCGCAGGCGGTCGTAGAGCGACGCCCCCTCCGCGTCCCCACCCACGTAGCGCAGACAGGCAAGGAAGGAGGCGAGCGCGGGCTCGGACGCGTCCCCCTCGGCGGCGAGGATCGCCGCGCGAGCCAGCTCCGCGACCTCGTCCTCCCGCAGCGCGCGCCGCCCGACCCCGATCACCGGGCACGTGAGCAGCCCCTGCTCGTGCAGGCGGTAGAGCGCCGGGAAGGTCATCCGCCGGGCGAGGTCGCCCGTGATCCCGAAGACCACGAGCGCGTCGGCCCGCCCGCTCACCGGCACCGCCCGCTCCGCGTAACCTCCGAGCCGAACACGCAGGCCCAACGGTACAGCCAGGCGCTGGCGGAAAGGAGCGGGAGTGGCCACGGAGACGCCGATGCAGCTCGGGATCGTGGGGCTGGGACGGATGGGGGCCGGCATCGCGCGCCGCCTCCTGCGCGACGGCCACCGAGTGGTGGCCTACAACCGCACCCCGGCCCCGGTCGAGGCGCTGGTGGCCGAGGGCGCGACGGGCGCCGGCTCGCTCGCCGAGCTCGTCGCAGCGCTCGAGCCGCCCCGCGCCGTCTGGCTCATGCTCCCCGCGGGCGCCGTCACCGAGCAGGCCGTCTGGGACGTCGCCTCGCTCCTCGAGCCGGGCGACGCGATCGTGGACGGAGGCAACACGCACTACGCCGACGACCTCCGTCGCGCCGAGGCGCTCGCCGAGCGCGGCCTCGCCTACCTCGACTGCGGGACGAGCGGCGGCGTGTTCGGGTTCGAGCGCGGCTTCTGCCTCATGGTCGGCGGCGACGCGGAGACGTTCCGGCGCCTGGAGCCGATCTTCGCCTCGCTCGCGCCGGGTGTCGAGGCGGCGCCGCGAACGCGAGGCCGCTCGGGCGTGCCCGCACCCGAGGAGCGCGGCTACCTGCACTGCGGGCCCGCCGGCGCCGGCCACTTCGTGAAGATGGTCCACAACGGGATCGAGTACGGGCTGATGGCCGCCTATGCGGAGGGCTTCAACCTCCTCGCGCACGCGGACGCGGGCCTCCGTGAGCGCGACGCCGACGCGGAGACCGCTCCCCTCGCCCACCCCGAGCGGTACTCGTATCGCTTCGACCTCGCCGCGATCGCGGAGCTGTGGCGGCGCGGGAGCGTCATCCCCTCCTGGCTCCTCGACCTCGCCGCGGCGGCGCTCCACGCCTCGCCGGCGCTCGAGGGCTTCGCCGGGCGCGTGTCCGACTCCGGCGAGGGGCGCTGGACGGCGCTCGCGGCGGTGGAGACCGGGACGCCCGCGCCCGTGCTCGCGACCGCGCTCTTCGCCCGCTTCGCCTCGCGCGGAGAGGACGACGTCGCCAATCGCCTCCTCTCGGCCCTGCGGAGCGAGTTCGGGGGCCACGCCGAGAAGCCCGCGTGACACCCGCCCTCGAGGTCTCGCCCGACGCGGAGGCGGCAGCCCGCCGGGTCGGGGAGCTCATCGCCGAGCGCGCCCGGGCGGGGGGAGACTTCGCGCTCGCGCTGAGCAAGGCGCCGCCGGCCCTGCTGCATGCGCTCGTCGCGAGCGGCGTGCCCTGGGAGCGGGTGCGGATCTTCCAGGTCGACGAACGGGTCGTCCCGCCGGGCCATCCCGACCGCAACTTGGCCGGCCTCCTCGCCGCGCTCCCGCCGCGCGCGCGCGAGCGCGTCCGGCCGCTGCCGGTGGACGAGCCCGACCTCGAGGAGGCGGCCGAGCGCCACGCCGCCGCGCTCGGGCCCCTCGACCTCGTCCACCTCGGCCTCGGCCCGGACGGGCACACCGCCTCGCTCTTCCCCAGCGACCCCGTGCTGGACGTCCGCGACCGGCTCGTCGCGGTCACCCGCGAGCACGGCGGCTACCGGCGCCTGACGCTCACCTACCCCGCGCTCGAGGCCGCCCGCGAGCTCGTCTGGCTGGTGACGGGCGAGGCGAAGCGCGAGGCCCTCGCCCGCCTGCTCGCCGGCGACGGCTCCATCCCGGCCGCGCGCATCCCCAACCCGCGGCAGCTCGTCGTCGCGGACGCGGCCGCGGCAGCCTGATCAGCCGAGGAGGGCCTGCGCCGCGTGGCGCAGCAGCTCGACCCCGAGCGCGAGGTCGTCCACCGCGATCCGCTCGTTCGCGGAATGGACGAGCTTCGTCGCGAGCTCGGCGTCCATCGCCCGCAGCGGGAAGAAGCCGTAGGCCACGGTCCCGAACGCCTGCCGCAGGTAGTGGCTGTCGGTGAAGCCGGGGCAGGCGACGGGGGCGAGGCGCGCCCCCGGCTCGATCCTCTCCGTGAACGCGGCGAGCGCGTCCCAGAGGGGCGTGGGGAAGGGCGAGCGGGTGCCCCCGACCGCCTCCTCCCACTCGAGCTCGTAGTCGCCCTCGCCGAGCGCGGCCCGGATCAGGGGCTCGACCTCCGCCGGGGTCTGCTCCGGGAGGAGCCGGCAGTCCACCGTCACCTCGCACAGGGCCGGCACGACGTTCCGCTGGCGGGAGGCCTCGATCATCGTCGGCGAGAGCGTCAGCGAGAGGAGCGGCTCGACGAGCGCGGGCAGCAGCGGGTGCACCGTCCGCGCGCGCTCGAGCGCCTCCTCGAGCGGCGGCGCCTCCCCGAGCACGACCTCCAGGAAGCCGCGCGCCTCCGGGATCAGCTCCCGCGGCGGTGCGTAGGCGCCGAGAGCGGCGACGTAGCGGGCGGCCTTCACCAGCGCGTTGTCGGCGATCCCGGGCATGGAGGCGTGCCCGCTGCGGCCGCGGACGCGCAGGATGAACGGCGCCGACATCTTCTCCGCGGTCGCGCACAGGTACACGGGCCGCCCGCCGAGCACGAGCCGCTCGCCGCCGCCCTCGTTCAGGGCGTAGTCGCAGCGGACCGCCTCCGGGTGCGCCTGTACGAGCCAGCGCAGCCCGTACCCGTCGTGGCCACCGACGCCGCCCACCTCCTCGTCGGCGACCGAGACGAAGACGAGGTCGCCCGCCGGCGCGAAGCCCTCGCGGGCGAGCGAGGCGAAGGCGACCGCGGAGGCCGCGACCTGGCCCTTCATGTCGAGCGCCCCGCGGCCCCAGACCTCCCCGTCCACGAGGTCGCCCGACCAGGGGTCGCGCTCCCACTCGGCCGGGTCGGCGAGGACCGTGTCCGTGTGCGAGAGGAGAGCGAGCGAGGGTCCCTCCCCGCCTCTCAGCCGCGCGACCACGTTCGGGCGCTGCGGGTCGCGCGCGAGGAAGTCGCACTCGATCCCGCTGCGGGCGAAGTACGCTCGCAGCACCTCGGCGGCGCGGAGCTCGTTGCCGGGCGGATTGACCGTGTTCGCCCGCAGGAGCTCCTGCAGGAGCTCGGTGACCTCCCCCCGGAGCGGCACTACGACGACGCCTTGGAGTACGCGGTCAGCTCGTTCCGGACCTCCCACAGCTCGGGGAACGAGGTCTTCTGGATCAGGCGCCCGAGGAGCTCGACCGGCGTCCCCTGGGTGCCCACGACCTTGTCCCCGATCACCCGCGCGACGACCTGGTAGTGGCGCATCCGCCAGAGCTGCGCGTGCTCGTCCAGCTCGATGAGCGCCTCGGCGAGCTGGTACAGGTCCTCGTGCTCTCGCCCGCGCACGTACACGTCCCGGATCGAGAGCCCGGCCGCCCGGCGCAGCGTGTGGAACGCCTGCCCGAGCCGCGGGAACACACGCCGTAGCTCGTTCCAGCCGGGCGAGTCGAAGCCGGAGCCGTGCCCGAGCACCTTGCGGATCTCCTGGTACTCCCACGGGGACATCTGCTCGAGCATGTCGAGCTGGGAGACGAGGAAGCGCAGGCACAGGGAGGAGCGGCGGAGGAGGCGGAGGGCGCCCCGCAGGTCGCCCCCTTCGACCAGGCGCGCCGCCTCCTCGGCGTCGTGCCAGGCGAGCTTGAGCCACAGCTCGGAGGCCTGGTGCGTGACCTGGAAGAGGAGCTCGTCGCGGTGCACCCACTCCTCCGGCCCCTTCTGCAGCGCGAGCAGCTCGTCCGTGCGCAGGTAGCGTTCGTAGTCGGAGCCGGCGTCGCCGGGGAGGACGGGCTGGGAGTAGTCCTCGGTCTCCGTCGCCATGTCCGGAGCATACTTCGGCGCGTGGGGGACCTCTTCTCCGAGGCGGCGCGCGAGCGCCAAGCCGCCCAGGCACCGCTCGCCGTGCGCCTCCGCCCGCGCACCCTGGACGAGCTCGTCGGACAGCGGCACGTCCTCGGCGAGGGCTCCGCGCTCCGGCTCGCGATCGAGCAGGACCGGCCGCCGTCGATGATCCTGCACGGGCCGCCGGGCACGGGCAAGACGACGCTCGCCCGCATCGTCGCCGAGCGGACCGGGGCGGCCTTCGAGGAGCTGTCCGCGGTCTCCGCCCGCGTCGAGGACGTCCGCGCGGTGATCGCCCGGGCGCGGGAGCGGCTGGGTGCGCACGGGCAGCGGACGATCCTCTTCCTGGACGAGATCCATCGCTTCTCGAAGACCCAGCAGGACTCCGTCCTGCACGCGGTCGAGGACGGGCTCGTCACCCTCATCGGCGCGACCACGGAGAACCCGTACTTCGACGTGAACGCAGCGCTGCTCTCCCGTTGCACCGTGATCGAGCTCGTCGCGCTCTCCGAGGAGGAGCTGGCCGCCGTCGTCGAGCGGGGCGCGGAGGCTCTCGGGGTCGAGCTCGCCGCGCCGCTGGTCGAGCTCGTCGCCCGGCGCGCGGGCGGCGACGCGCGGGCGGCCCTCCAGATCCTCGAGCTGGCGGTGGAGACCGCCCGCGCCGAGGGCGTCCCGCTCACGGAGGAGCACGTCCTCGACGCGGCCCGCAAGCGTCCGCTGCGGTACGACCGCCGGGGCGACCAGCACTACGACTTCGCCTCCGCCTTCATCAAGTCGCTGCGCGGCGGGGACGCGGACGCGGCGATCTACTACCTGGCCGCGATGCTCGAGGCGGGCGAGGATCCGCGCTTCATCGCCCGGCGGCTGGTCATCCTCGCCTCCGAGGACGTCGGCAACGCCGACCCGCAGGCGCTCGTCGTGGCCGTCGCCGCCGCGCACGCGCTCGAGCTCGTGGGCCTCCCGGAGGCCCAGCTCGCGCTCGCCCAGGCGACCACCTACCTCGCCCGCGCGCCCAAGTCCAACGCCGCCGCGGTCGCGATCTGGGAGGCCCGCCGCGATGTCCGCGAGCACGGGAACCCACGGCCCCCAGCCATGCTGCGCTCCACCGGACACCCGCTCGCAGCGCGGGCGCGGGGCCACGGCGAGGGCTACCTCTACCCGCACGACGACCCCGCCGGCTTCGAGCTTCCGTACCTCCCGGAGGAGCTGCGGGGGCGGCGCTACTATCGCCCCGCCGGAGACGAGGAGGAGCCTGCGGATGGCGGTGAGGACGGGTGACAGAGCGCCCGAGTTCGACCTGGAGGTCGCGCACGGCGAGCGCGTCCGCCTCTCCGACTTCCGCGGCCGCTCGAACGTCCTGCTCGTCTTCCACCCCTTCGCCTTCACCCCGGTCTGCGAGGAGGAGGCACGCGACCTGCAGGCGAACCTCCAGTCCTTCCGCAACGCGCAGACCGAGATCGTCTTCGTCTCCTGCGACCCGGCGCCGGCCCGGCAGGCCTGGAAGCGCGAGCTCGGCGCCGAGTACGTCTTCGCATCGGACTTCTGGTCGCACGGCGCGGCGGCGAAGGCCTACGGCGTCTTCAACGAGACGACCGGGGCGCCCTACCGCGGCACCTTCCTGATCGACAAGGAGGGGACCGTCATCTGGTCGCTCGTCAAGATCACCGACGAGCGCAGGACGGAGCTGGTACCCGAGTCCCTCCACGCCCTGGAAGAGAGCGAGTGATCTCGAGCCAAAGCGACAACGAGCGCAACCGCACGGCGTCTCGCGCGCAGGACGAAGAGGGCCGCGGGCGCGGGAGAAGCGGGTGATCTCGAGCCAGCCGACAGCACGCCCAGCCGCACGGCGTCTCGTCCGCCATGCCACCGGAAGAGAGCGGGTGATCTCGAGCCAGCCGGCAACGGCCTTCCCGCCCTTGCCGGAGGGCGAGCGCCGGCCGGAGGGCGAGCGCCGGCCGGACGTCGGCGGGGAGAGCGGACATGCGGCGGAGCCAAGTGACAAAGTGTCACTTGGCAGACGGGGGAGTGAGCCGCGCAGACTCGAGCCAAGTGACAAAGTGTCACTTGGCAGGCGGAGTCGCTCTGTCACGGGACTCCGGCGCTATATCTCCACGAGGTGGCTCCGTGCCGGATCCGATGCTGAATCGCTACGAGGTGGCGCCCTGACGGCTCGGGCGTCGCATCTCCACGGGGCCACTCCGTGACGACACGGGCGCCGCATCTCCACGAGGTCGTCCCGTGACGGCCCGGGCCCTGCATCTCCACGAGTGGGGCGAGCCCGGTGCGCCCCGCGTCGTCTGCCTCCACGGCGTCCGCAACCACGGTGGCCACTTCGCGCGGCTCGCCGCAACGCTCCCCGAACGTCACGTGCTCGCCCCGGACCTGATCGGCCACGGCTACTCGCCCTGGGAGCCACCTTGGCGCATCGAAGCGCACTGCGATGCGATCTTGGAGGCAGTCGGACACGGTCCCGCCGCGCTCGTGGGCCACTCCTTCGGCGGGCGCTTGGCCTTCGAGCTCGCCGCCCGCGCTCCCAAGCTCGTCCCCAAGCTCGTCCTCCTCGACCCGGCGATCCTCATCCCCCCGCACGTCGCGCTCGCCGCAGCGGAGAACGCCCGGCAGGACAAGGTCTACGTCTCCTTCGAGGAGCTGATCGACCGCCGCTACGAGGAGAGCCAGCTCCAGCGGGCGCCGCGCGAGCTCGTGGTCGAGGACCTCGCGTCGCACGTCGAGCTGGACGCATCGGGTCGCGTCCGCTACCGCTACTGCCAGTCCGCGGTCGTCGCCGCGTACGGCGAGATGGCCTCACCGCCGCCGCCCTTCGAGCGGGTCAGGGTGCCCACGCTCCTCGTCCTCGGCGAGCGGTCCTACCTCCCCTACGACCACCTCCTCGACGCACACCGGGCTGCGCTCGGCGACCTGCTGGAGGTAGTGGTGGTACCGGGCGGCCACTCCGTGCTCTGGGACGCGCTCGAGGAGACGTCGGCTGCGATCCGGCGCTTCCTCGCTGCGTAGGTCGGCGCGCGCGCAGCGGCGCCGTACGACGTCAGTCCACGACGTGCTCGTCGGCGAGCTCGAGCACCTCGTCGAGGATGGCGATCCCCTCGTCCACCTCGTCGCGCGTGATCGTGAGCGGCGGGACGATCATGAGCACGTTCCAGTGCGTCATCAGGTACAGGCCGCGCTCGAGCGCCGCCTTGGCGAGCTGCGCGACCGGAGCCGCCGCCTCGCCTGAGGCGTTGAAGGGGACGAGCATCTCCCGGGTCTCCCGGCTACGCACGAGCTCGACGCCCCAGAAGCAGCCGAGCCCGCGCACGTCGCCGATCGAGGGGTGCGTGTCCGCAAGCGCCCGCAGCCGCTCGCCGAGGTAGGCCCCGACCTCGGCCGCGTTCTCGACCACACCCTCCTCGCGGAAGGCCTCGATGGAGGCGACCGCCGAGGCGCAGGCGAGCGGGTGGCCGGCGTAGGTCAGCCCGCCGGGGAAGAAGCGGCTTCGCACCCACTCCTTCAGGTGCTCGCGG
The DNA here is from genome assembly GCA_035559835.1 of Gaiellaceae bacterium. Lineage (GTDB taxonomy): Bacteria > Actinomycetota > Thermoleophilia > Gaiellales > Gaiellaceae > GMQP-bins7. Next base: position 3,717 of record DATMAP010000049.1, on the reverse strand, counting down.
ATGATCATCGCCCCCAGCGGGACGTAGCCGGAGTTGATCCCCTTGGCGACGGTGATGATGTCCGGGACGACGTCCCAGTGCTCGCAGGCGAACCAGCGCCCGGTGCGCCCGAAGCCGGCCATCACCTCGTCGAGCACGAGCAGGATCCCGTGCCGGTCGCAGACCTCGCGGATCGCCTGCAGGTAGCCGGGCGGCGGCGGGATGACCCCGTTCGTCCCCGTCACCGTCTCCAGGAACACCGCCGCCACGTTCTGCGGCCCCTCGTAGGCGAGGATCTCCTCCAGGTGCGGCGCCCCCGTGCACACGGGACAGGGGTCGGGATGCCCGGCAGGACAGCGGTACGTGTAGGGGTCGAGCATCCGGACGACGCCGCCCATCCCCGGCTCGTTCGGCCAGCGGCGCGGGTCGCCGGTGAGCGTGATCGCGCCGTGCGTGGCTCCGTGGTAGGAGCGGTAGCGGACGACGATCTTGTGCCGGCCCGTGGCGAGGCGCGCGAGCTTGATCGCGTTCTCGTTCGCCTCCGCGCCCGAGTTCGTGAAGAAGGACATGCAGAGGTCCCCGGGCGTCACCTCCGCCAGCAGGCGCCCGAGGCGCGAGCGCGACTCGTTCGCCATCGGCGGTCCGATCGTGCAGAGCCGGTCCGCCTGCTCCTTGATCGCGGCGACGATCTTCGGGTGCTGGTGGCCGATGTTGACGTTGACGAGCTGGGAGGCGAAGTCGAGGTAGCGCTTGCCCTCGTAGTCCCAGAAGTAGCGGCCCTCGGCGCCCGCCACCGGGATCGGCTCGATCCGGTCCTGCACCGACCACGAGTAGAGGACGTACTCCTTCGCGTCCTCGACGATCTGTGCCCCGAGATTGGGGTTCGCCTCCACCAGCGCCATCTCACCGCTCCTTCGTCTTTCGCGCCATCCTAGCGCCGCTTGCCGCGAAGCCCGAGGGACTGCACGATGGAGGGATGAGCACGAGCTCTCCCCCTGCTCTCCCCGCGCCCGACCTGCTGGAGCGCGAGACCGCGCTCGCCACGCTGGAGGCCGCGCACCGACAGGCGTCCGGAGCTCACGGCCGACTCGTGCTCGTCAGCGGGGAGGCCGGAATCGGGAAGACAGCCCTCATCCAGCGGTTCTGCGAGACGCGCCGTGCATCGCACCGTGTCCTCTGGGGAACCTGCGACGCCCTCTTCACCCCTCGGCCCCTCGGTCCGATCGTCGAGATCGCCCAGGTGACTCGCGGCGAGCTCGAGGCGGCCGTCGAAGCCGAGGGAAGGCCCCACGAGATCACCGCAGCGCTCCAGCACGAGCTGAACCTGCGCCCGACGATCCTCGTGGTCGAGGATCTTCACTGGGCCGACCAGGGAACGCTCGACGTCCTGCGCCTCCTGGGGCGACGGCTCGACCACACCCCGACACTCGTCGTCGTCAGCTTCCGAAGCGACCAGCTCGAGCGAGAGCACCCGCTCCGGGTCATGCTCGGCGAGATAGCCACGTCCCGGATGGTCGATCGGATCACGCTCGCGCCGCTGTCGGCTTCGGCGATCGCCCGGCTGGCCGAGCCGTACGGCGTCGACGGCGACGAGCTCTTCGCGAAGACCGGCGGAAACCCGTTCTTCGTCACCGAGGTGCTGCAGTCGCCAGGAGCTCGAATCCCGCCGACGGTGCGCGACGCGGTGCTCGCGCGCGCGGCGCGCCTGAGCCCCTCGGCGCGGCGGCTCCTCGAGCTCGTCGCGATCGCCCACCCGCACACCGAGCTGTGGCTCGTCGAGGCCGAGGCATCGCTCGCGGATCTCGACGAGTGCGTCGCCTCGGGCCTGGTCAGCCTGACGGATCGGGGGGTGACGTTCCGGCACGAGCTCGCGCGACTGGCGTTGGAGGAATCGATCGCGCCGGGTCGCGCGGTCGAGCTCCACCGGACCGTCCTCGCAGCCATCGGGACGCCTCCGCACGGCGCTCCCGATCTCGCACGTCTCGCCCACCATGCGGAGGGAGCCCACGACCGCGAGGCGGTGCTGCGCGCCGCACCCGCAGCGGCGAGGCGCGCCGCGTCGGTCGGAGCGCACCGCGAGGCCGCGGCGCAGTACGCCCGTGCGCTCCGCTTCGCCGACGCCATCCCGCTCGAAGACCGCGTACGCCTGCTCGAACGGCACTCCTACGAGTGCTACTTGACGGCGCAGGACGGCCCCGCGCTCGAGTCGATCGACGCGGCTCTCCTGTGCTACCGGCAGCTCGGCGACGATCGCGGGCTCGGAGCCACGCTCCGCTGGCGGAGCCTCGCCCTCCTCAACTGGGGCCGCACCGCGGAGTCCGAACAGGCCGCGCGTGAGGCCGTCTCCGTGCTCGAGAGGCTGCCGAGGAGCCCCGAGCTCGCGATGGCGTACAACGCTCGGGCCTCGCTCGCCTGCCTGGACGAGGACTTCGACGCCGCGGTCGCCTGGGCACACCGTGCGCTGGAGCTGGCCGACGTCGTCGACAGCGTCGACGCGAGGGTCACCGCCCTCGGCACGCTGGGCCTGGCCCACGGCATGCGCGGTCTCCAGGACGGCCGGGCCCTCCTCGAGGAGGCGCTCGCCCTCGCGCGGAGCCATGGCCTCGAAAGTCACGCCGGCCGGACATACGTCTTCCTCGGAATGGCAGCCTCACGCGAGCGGTCGCTGGCCCAGATGCGCAAGCACGTCGTCGCGGGCCTCGACTTCTGCGAGGAGCGTGACCTCGACGTGTGGGACGACATCCTGCTGGCGATGCGCGGCTGGCTCGAGCTCGAGGAGGGCGCCTGGGACGCCGCTGCGGCGACCGTCGCGCAGGTTCACGCCCGGAACTGCATCCTCTCCTCGACGCAGGCGAACATCGTGCTCGGGCTCCTTCGAGCACGGCGGGGTGACCCGGATCCGTGGGCTCCGCTCACGGCGGCGGCCGAGGTCGCGGAACGGACCGGGCAGCTCTGGTGGCTCTCCCAGGTCGCCGCCGCCCGTGCCGAGGCGGCGTGGCTCGAGGGGCGACCCGAGCTCATCCCCGGCCTGACCGACGCGGCGTTCGCGCACGCGCGGGAACGAGGCGCAGCCTGGCCCATGGCCGAGCTCGCCCACTGGCGCCGGCACGCCGGCATCGCGCCCGACCTGCCCGACGACCTGACAGGGCCGTTCGCTGCCCAGGCCCGCGGCGACTGGACGAGCGCGGTGGAGCAGTGGCGGGCCGCCGGCTGTCCGTACGAGGCCGCTCTCGCGCTCGCCGAAGGCGACGAATGCGCGCAACTGCTGTCTCTCGAGGAGCTCGATCGCCTGGGTGCGGCTCCGGCAGCGGGGGTCGTCGCCCGCCGCCTGCGCGCAGGAGGTGTCCGTGGAGTCCCCCGAGGCCCACGTCCGGCCACGCGGGAGAGCCCCGCCGGGCTCACGCAGCGCGAGACCGATGTGCTGCACCTCCTCGCCGAAGGCCTTCGCAACGCCGAGATCGCCGAGCGGCTCGTCGTCTCCCGAAGGACGATCGACCACCACGTCTCGGCCATCCTCCGCAAGCTCGGCGCGCGGACACGGGGGGAAGCCGTCGCCGAGGCGCAGCGGCTGGGAATCCAAGACCGGTAGCGCCGACCGCGAATCTAGGCAATCGCGCCGATGCCCCCGAGGCCGGCCCGGCCTACCGTCGAGGGCATCTGCAATCGACCCGGAGGAGGCTGGATGGACACCTATGTGATCATTCGCCGCAACGGCTGGCGGACGGCCGACGACCTCGC
>DATMAP010000048.1:0-11848 GCA_035559835.1 Gaiellaceae bacterium | reverse complement strand
CGAGAAACGCATCCGCCTGGGCGGGCACACTCGATCATGCATCTGGGCCTCCTTCGCGACCTTGGTCTTCGTCGACCTCAAGGCTCGCGGGAGGCCCGGACGCAATCAGGCGTCTCGCAGGTGTGTGGTTAGTCCATCTAGACTCGCCTCGCGATGGTCCTCTCGGATCGAACGATCAGGCGGCTGATCGCGGACGGCCGGATCCGGATCGAGCCGTTCGACCCTGCGCTCATGCAGCCGTCCAGCCTCGACGTGCGCGTCGACCGCTACTTCCGCGTCTTCCGCAACTCGCGCTACCCCTACATCGACGTCAAGGCGGCGCAGGAGGACCTGACCGAGCTCGTCTGCGTCGAGGACGGCGAGGCGTTCATCCTCCACCCGGGAGAGTTCGTCCTCGGCTCCACGCTCGAGCGCGTCACCCTCCCCGACGACCTCGTGGCCAGGCTCGAGGGCAAGTCGAGCCTCGGCCGGCTGGGACTGCTCATCCACTCGACCGCCGGCTTCATCGACCCGGGCTGGGACGGCCACGTGACCCTCGAGCTGTCCAACGTGGCGAACTTGCCGATCACGATCTACCCGGGAATGAAGATCGGCCAGCTCTCCTTCGTGCGCCTCGACGAGCCCGCGGAGCGGCCGTACGGCTCGGAGGGAATCGGCTCCAAGTACCAGGGCCAGCGCGGCCCGACCCCGAGCCGCTACTGGCAGAACTTCGTCGACGAGGGCTGAGCGCGCCTACCCCGCCGGCTCGCACTCCGGCGCCCCGGGCTCGGCGAGGCGCTCGAGCAGGGTCTCCAGCTCCGCCAGCTCGGCTGCGTCGTAGCGGTCGGCGAACAGCTCCGCCACCTGGGCGACGTGGCTCCGTGAGGCCTCCTCGAGCTTCTCCAGCCCAGCGTCCGTCAGCACCGCGTACACGACGCGCCGGTCGCTGTCGCAGGCGGCGCGCTCGACGAGCCCGCTCGCCTCCAGCCCGTCGAGCAACCTCGTGATCCCGGACGCGCTGAGCACGACCTGCTCGGCCAGGTCGACCCGTCGCAGCCGGCGCTCCGGCGCCCGGCTCAGCCGCAGGAGCACCTCGTAGTCGCTGAGCGTGAGCCCGTGCTCCACGAGCAGCTGGGCGCTCAGCCGCCGCGTGACGCTGGCGTGCGCGCGCAGGAGGCTCGTGAACGTCCGCTGTTCAGATGCTTGCGTGATCAACGCTTGACGCCGCACATTACTCCTGGTAGATTGCTTGCTCGATCAATAGTAGCGCACTCAAAGGAGGGTAGGTTCATGCAGATCCTTGCAGAGACAGCAGCCAGCGTCATCCCCGCGGGAACCTGGTCGATCGATCCAGCGCACTCGACCCTCGAGTTCTCGATCACCCACATGGGCCTGGCCACAGTCAAGGGCCGGGCGCTCGGCATCTCCGGCACGATCGTGGGCGGGCCCGAGCCTTCGCTCTCGGGCACGGTGCCCGTCGCCGGCATCACGACCTTCGACGAGAACCGCGACGCGCACCTGCGCTCGCCCGAGTTCTTCGACGCCGAGCGCTACCCCGAGCTGACCTTCCGCTCGACGCAGATCGTCGCCGAGGGCGACCGGCTCCGGATCGAGGGCGAGCTGACGATGAAGGGAGTGACGAGGCCCGTCCGGCTCGAGGGGCACCTGACCGGCACCGGCACCGACCCGTGGGGCAACGAGCGGATCGGTCTCGAGCTCTCGGCGACGATCGATCGCACGGAGTTCGGGCTGACCTGGAACGCCCCGCTTCCAGGCGGCGGCTTCCTCCTCCCGAACACGGTGCAGCTCGCAGCCAGCTTCTCGGCGATCAAGACCGCATGAGCGTGCGGATCCTCGCCGTCCCCGGCAGCCTCCGCGCCGGCTCGTACAACGTCGCGCTCGCCCGCGCGGCGAGGGCGCTCGCCCCCGAGGGAGTCGAGGTCGAGCTGTACGAGGGCCTCGGAGCGCTGCCGCCCTACGACGAGGACCTCGACGGCGAGGACGCCCCGGCGCCGGTCCGCGACCTGCGCACCCGGATCGCCGAGGCGGACGCGGTCCTGTTCGTCACCCCCGAGTACAACGGCTCCGTCTCGGGCGTGCTCAAGAACGCGATCGACTGGGCCTCCCGGCCGCCCGGCGGGGAGGCGGCCATCTGGGGCAAGACGGTCGCGGTCGCCGGCGCCTCCACCGGGCAGTACGGAGCGCTCTGGGCCCAGCAGGACCTGCGGCGCATCCTCGGGATCGCAGGTGCGCGCGTGATCCCGGGAGAGTTGCCGGTCGCGCGCGCCCAGGACGCCTTCGACGAGCGCGGCCGCCTGCGCGACGCCCGCATCGCCGAGCGGCTGCGCGAGCACCTGGCGAAGCTCGTCGCCGAGGCGGCGCCGGTGGCGCTCGCAGCCTGAGCGGGCCGGCGGGAGCGGAAAAGGCGAGGGGCCGCGCGAGCGGCCCCTCGAACCCGGTGACCAGCGTTGGAGTAGTAGAGGCGCTTCCGGCCGGCCCCTTGCGGGGCGGCGGCGCGTATCGCGAGCCCCCTACGCTGGCTAGGCGATTCCCGGTGGTCCCGGGGGCACGCCCCTACCCGCTGGTACCTCCACTGCCCGTACTGTCGTCGCTCAAGCCGGACCACCTCCTTTCCGTGGTAGCGCCAGCATACGTGCCCCGGCGGAGCGGCCGCCAGCCCGCCGGTGCCCGCGCCTTCAGCCCCCGACCTCGGCGAGCACGACCGTCAGCTCCAAGCCTCGGTCGAGCGGGACGGTCACGCTCGAGAGCGTCGGATCGGACTGCCGCGCGGCGCTGTAGGCGGCCAGCGTCTCGGCGTGCGAGAGGACGTTGTCGGCCACGACCAGCGCCCCGGGCTCGAGCGCCGGCCGGACGAGGCCGAAGAGCGCCTCGTAGTCGCCCTTCTCTGCGTCGAGGAAGACGAGGTCGAAGGCGTCGCCGAGCCTCCCCAGCGTCGCGAAGGCATCGCCCTCGACCAGCTCGGCCCACTCCTCCAGGCCGGCCTCGGCGATGTTCGTCCGCCAGGCGGCGCAGCGCTCGCGATCGTGCTCGAGGGAGAGGACGTTTCCGCCCAGCACGCGGGCGCCTGCGGCGAGCCAGATGGTCGAGTAGCCGCGGCCCGCTCCGATCTCGAGCACGGCGACGCCCGCCTGGGAGGCGGCGAGAGCGAAGAGGAATCGTCCCGTGGTGGGAGCGACCTGGCGCGAGCGGCGCTCGGGCGGCAGCCCCGCCGCACGCTCGGCCGCGTCCTCCGCCTCCAGCCGGGCGAGCGTCCCCAGCACTCGCTCGTCCAGCATCAGTCCTCGACCTCGACCACGACCACTCCCTCCTCGACCGAGACCGGGAAGGTGGCGACGGGCGCGAAGGCCGGCAGCGTCAGCGGGATGCCCGTCTCCAGGTCGAAGCGCGAGCCGTGCCGGGGGCACACGACGACGCAGCCCTCGGGCTCCCACTCGCCCTCGCAGAGCGGCCCGTCGTCGTGGGAGCAGCGATCCTCGATCGCATGGAACCTCCCCCCGCAGTTGTAGACGCCGATCGTGCGCGCCCCCGCCGGGACGAGCCGCATCGTCCCGGGGGGCAGCTCCTCGAGCGGAGCGACCACGATCCGGCTCATTCGAGCACGAGGTCGCGGACGGAGGTACCCCACTCCTCGGGCAGCGGCGTTCCCCTGGCCTTGTGCAGGGCAAGCTTCAGCACCCCGAGCCCGAGGATCGCGCACTTGAGGCGGACCGGCGTCAGCGGGATGCCCAGCTCCTCGAGCAGCTCCTCCTTGGGCATCGCGGCCGCCTCCTGCGCCGTCCGGCCGCGAACGAGGTCGGTCAGCATCGAGGTCGCGGCCTGGCTGATCGCGCAGCCCCGCCCGTCGAACCCGATCTCCTCGATCACGTCGCCGGCGCCGAAGCGCACGGAGACGGAGACCTCGTCCCCGCAGAGGGGGTTCTGCCCCTCGGCCTGGGCATCGGCGGGCTCGAGCAGCCCGTGGTTGCGAGGGTTCTTGTAGTGGTCCAGGATCAGCTCCCGGTACAGCTGGTCGAACTCGCTCATGCGTTACCCGAGGCTCTGCTTCGCCTTGTGGAGGCCCGCGACGAGGCGATCGACCTCCTCGGGGAGGGAGTAGAGGTAGAAGCTGGCGCGGGTCGTCGCAGCCACGCCGAGCTTCGTCAGCAGCGGCTGCGTGCAGTGGTGGCCCGCGCGCACGGCGACGCCTTCCCAGTCGAGCACCTGGGCGACGTCGTGGGGGTGCACCCCGGCGACGTTGAAGGAGACGATCCCCGCCCGCCGCTCCGGGGGCGGGCCGTAGACCTCCACCCAGGGCAGCTCGGCCAGGCGCGCGAGCGCGTACTCGACCAGCTCGTGCTCGTGGCGCTGGATCGCCTCCAGACCGATCGCCGCCAGGTAGTCGACGGCGGCGCCGAAGCCCACGGCCTCGGCGATGGCCGGCGTTCCGGCCTCGAACTTGTACGGCAGCTCGTTCCAGGTCGTGCGCTCGAGCGAGACCGAGCGGATCATCTCCCCGCCCAGGTTGAAGGGAGCCATCGTCTCGAGCAGCTCGCGCCGGCCCCAGAGCGCGCCCACCCCGCTCGGCCCGCACAGCTTGTGCGAGGAGAAGGCGAGGAAGTCGCAGCCGAGCGCCTGCACGTCCAGCCGGCGGTGGGGCGCGGCCTGGGCCGCGTCCACCACCATGATCGCCTCGCGCTCGTGGGCCCAGGCAGCGAGGCGCTCGACCGGGTTCACCGTCCCCAGCGTGTTCGAGACGAGGTTGGCGGCAACCACCCGGACCCGGCCCTCGCGCTCGATGTCGTCCAGCGCCTCGAGGATCAGCTCGCCCTGCCCGTCGATCGGGATCGCCCGGAACCCCGCCCCCGTCCGGCCTGCGATGTACTGCCAGGGGACGAAGTTGGAGTGGTGCTCGAGCTCGGTGACGACGACGAGATCCCCGGGCCCGAGGTTGTCGAGCCCCCAGGCGTAGGCGACGAGGTTGAGAGCCTCGGTCGCGCTGCGGGTGAAGACCAGCTCGCGCTCGGAGGGCGCGTTCACGTGCGCGGCGACCTTCCCGCGGGCCATCTCGTACGCGGCGGTCGCCCGCTCCGCGAGCCGGTAGACCCCCCGGTGGACGTTCGCGTAGGAGTGCTCGTAGAACTCCCGCACGGCGTCGAGCACCTGCCGCGGCTTCTGCGCGGAGGCGGCGGAGTCGAGGTAGGCGACCGGCTGGCCGTTGACCAGCTCGTCGAAGACGGGGAAGTCCGCCCGCAGGCGGTGCGCGTCGAGGGTGGTCCGAGCCGTCACGGCCATGCCCGGATCGTACCGGCGCGCACGCGGCCCGGACCTCACCCGAGCTGGACGCGGCCGTTGCCGGCGGCCTGCCGGGCGGCGGCCCGCTGGGTTCGGAGCGCGACGAGCGCGCCTTCGAGCAGCTCGCGCACCCGGGCCAGCCGTGCTCGCTCCGACAGCTCGGCGAGCAGCTCGAGCTTCACCTGCACGGGCAGCTCCACCCGCGCGGCGAGGGCGTAGGAGAGCTGGGGTGCGTCCGCCGGCGGAGCCGCGACCTCGCTTCCGGCCTCGGTCCGGAGTCGCCCGAAGAGGGAGAGCGCCTCGTCGATCGACTCCGGCTCCGCCGGGTCGTCCTCGTCCTCGACGGGCTCGACCTGCCCCGTCGGGAAGCTGCGCCCGCTCGTCAGCGCGAGGAGCCGGAAGCGCTCGCCGCCCTCGACGAGGATGTTCAGGCGTCCGTCCTCGAAGCGGTCGAGCACCTCGATGACCGCCGCCAGCGTCCCGACGTCGCGGATCCCCTCCTCGTCGGCGTACACGAGCCCGAACTCGCGCTCCTCGGCCAGGCACTCGCCGATCAGCTCCCGGTAGCGCTCCTCGAAGATGTGGAGCGGGACCTGCTCCGTGGGCAGGAGGACGATCCCGAGCGGGAAGAGGCCGAGCTCGCTCACGCCGCGCGGACGAAACAGGCCAGCTCCCAGAACCTTCCGCCCCCGCGCCGCTCGAGGGCCAGCCCCGCCCGCGCCGCGGCCGCCTCGAGCGCCGCGGGCGGGTGCACGAACACCCTGAACGAGCGGCGCGCGAGCCGGAGGCCGGCGTTCAGCACGCCGATCGTCGCCCGCACCCACCACGTCTCCCGCGGGTAGCTGAGGAGCAGGGCGCGCCGGGCGAGCCGCGCCGCGGCGGCGGTCAGCTCGACGCCGTCGGGCGAGCAGCAGACGACCCGGTTGAGGACGACCACGTCCGCAGGCTCGACCGCCTCCTGCTCGGCGAGGACGTCGGCGACGCGGAAGCGCGTGCGCTCCGCGACCCCGAGCTGCTCCGCCAGCTCCCGGGCGTAGGGCTCGTACGCGGCCACGAGCTCGACCACCTCGCCTCCGGCCGCGCCCGCGAGGAGCAGCTCCGCCTGGATCGCGCCGACTCCGCCGCCCAGCTCGAGCACCCGGCCGCCCTCGACCCCCACCGCGAGCGCCGCGGCGACCAGCTCTCGTCCGATCTCGTCGAGCCCTCGCTTCCGGTAGCGCTCCAGGCTCCGGCGGGCGTGCCGCGGCTTGAACACCTGCTCGCACGGCCCGCTCCGGCAGCAGCTCGCCACGCCGCCCACGTGCCGGTCAGCGCTCGGGCTCGAGCTCGAGGGCAGCCGAGTTGATGCAGTACCGGAGTCCGGTCGGGGCGGGACCGTCGTCGAAGACGTGTCCGAGGTGACCGCCGCAGGTCGCGCAGAGGACCTCCGTGCGGACCATCCCGTAGCTCGTGTCGGTCTCCGTGACCACGCTCTCGAGCGAGGCAGGCTCGACGAAGCTGGGCCAGCCCGTCCCCGAGTCGAACTTCGCCTCGGATCGGAACAGCTCGGCGCCGCAGCCGGCGCAGCGGTAGACGCCGGGGGCATGCTCGTCCCAGTACGCCCCGGTGAACGCCCGCTCCGTGCCCTTGCGGCGCAGGATCTCGTACTGCTCCGGCGTCAGCCGCGCCCGCCACTCCGCGTCGGTCAGCTCCACCTTCTCCACGGCCCGAGCGTACCCGCTCAGAGGACGACGAGCGAGACGGCCACGAACTGCGCGGCGGCCGCCGCCACCACCAGCGCGTGGAAGATCTCGTGGAAGCCGAGGGTGGCCGGGAAGGGGTTGGGCCAGGCAGCCGCGTAGGCCAGGGCCCCCAAGCTGTAGAGCGCACCCCCGGCGAGCACGAGCACAGCCGGCACCACCCCGAGCGCAGGGAAGAGCTGCGGGGCAGCGAGCACCCCCACCCAGCCCACGGCGAGGTAGGCGGCGGCCGAGACCCAGCGCGGAGCCTGGATCCAGACCAGCTCGACGAGCAGGCCGAGGCCCGCGCCGCCCCACGCGGAGGCGAGCACGACCGTGCGCAGGCCCCCGTCGAAGGCGAGGAGCGCGAAGGGCGTATACGTCCCGGCGATGAAGAGGAAGATGGTCGCGTGGTCGAGCCGGCGGGCGACGAGCCGCGCCCCCGCGCTCCGCCAGGGGAAGCGGTGGTAGAGAGCGCTGACCCCGAACAGGGCCGCGAGCGCGGCGGCGTACACGCCGACGGCGACCCGTTCCCGCCCGCCGTCGGCGAGGATCGCGAGCGCGACGCCGGCGCCGAGCGCCACGGGGAAGGTCCACTGGTGGAAGACCCCGCGCAGGCGAGGGACGGTGCGCAGCGGCCGGCGCTCCCTGCCCGTCGCTAGGCCTCCGGGATCCGTGCCTCGAGCGCGGCCTCGAGCGCCTGCCGGACAGGTGCGAGGTCGACCCGGTCGAGCACGTCCTGGAAGAAGCCCCGCACGATCAGCCGCTCGGCCTCCGCGCGCGTCAGCCCGCGGGTCATCAGGTAGAAGAGCAGCTCGCGATCGATCTGGCCGAGCGTGGCGCCGTGCGTGCAGCGCACGTCGTTGGCCATGATCTCGAGCCCGGGAATCGAGTCGGCGTGCGCGGCCTTGGAGAGCAGGAGGTTGCGGTTCTCCTGATAGGCGTTCGTCCGCTGGGCGCCCTCCTCGACCCTGATCATCCCCCGCCAGACCGCGCGCGCCCGGTCGCGGAGCGCGCCCTTGAAGGCGAAGTCGGAGGTCGTGTAGGGCGCGATGTGCTCCTGGAAGGTGTCGTAGTCCAGGTGCTGCGTCCCGTCGGCGAAGTACGCCCCCGTCACCCGCGAGGTCGCCCCCTGGCCGGCGAGGTCGTTCTGGATCCGCACCTTCCCCTTCGCGGAGCCGAAGCCGCCCGTGACCCAGTCGAGCTCCGCGTCGCGCTCGACCCGGGCGTGGTGGGAGGCGAAGTGCCAGGTGCCGCGGGAGAGGTTCTGGACCGAGACGTACTCGACCCTGGCGGCCTCCCGGACGACGATCTCGACCGCAGCGTTCGTGTACGCCTCCAGGGAGGGCGAGGCGGAGGTGTACTCCTCGACGAGCGCGAAGCGGCTCTCCGGCTCGGCGACTACGAGGAGCCGCCAGAAGAGCGAGCCGCCCGCGACCGCGTTCGCGACCCGCACGTACAGCGGCCGCTCGAGCACGACGCCGCGCGGGACGTGCACGAGCAGCCCGTGCTGCCACAGCGCCGCGTTGTGCGCCGCGAACTTCTCGTCCCAGCCGACGAGCGAGTAGAGGAGCTCGTGGTCCTCCGGCAGTGGCTCGAAGCGGATCCCCTCGGGAGCGCCTTCGATCTCGATCCCGCGCTCGCTCGCGCGGGCGAACGCGGTCGCGTCCAGCTCGAGCAGCGAGGGGGCGTCCACGCTCGCGGCGCCGCCGTTCACCGCCGTCCAGGCGTCGGGGTCGAAGCCGGTGAGGTCGGTGAAGCGCCAGTGCTCGTCCGCCGTCGTCGGCAACGGAAGCGCGCGGTAGCGCTCCAGGATCTCGGCCCGCGGGGGCATCAGGGCGCCGAGCCGTCCGGGTAGGGCGCGTAGCGGCGGTGGAGGAGGATGCGGTTGCCGGCGGGATCGCTGACGCCGGCGCCTCGACAGACGCCGGAATCCCACACCTCGCCGACCTCGAGCCCGGCAGCCTCGAGCTTCGCCTTCGCCGCCGCGACGTCGGGCACGCGCAGCGCGATCGTCGCCCGCGGCAGCGGCGCGAACTCGTACTCGTGCGTGTGCGGCGTCATGACCGCCAGCGTCACGTTGCCGGCCTCGTACTCGACCCAGTCCTCGGCGGGCGAGTTGGGGCTCCTCCGAAGGCCGAGCAGCTCGCCGTAGAAGCGCGTGGCCGCCTCCAGATCGGTCACCGGGACGCGGACGTAGTCGACGCGCTCGACGCCGATCACGGCGCGTACCTCCGGTGCAGCATGAGCACGTTCCCGTCGGGGTCGCTGAAGAGGGCCATGTGGCAGACGCCGGTGTCGAACGTCTCGCCGTGGAACTCGACGCCCCTTGCCTCGAGCTCTGCCCGCGCCTCCTCGACGTTCGGCACGCGGAGCGCGATCGGCGCGCTGTGCGCTCCCCGGAACTCCTGCCCGACGTTGGCCGGGTCGACGAGGTAGAGGAAGGCGTTCTCCCCGAGCCGGAACTCCGGCCAGGCGCCCTCCTCGGTCTGCTCGAGCCCGAGCGTGTCCCGGTACCAGGCGGTGGAGCGCTCGAGGTCGGTCACGGGCACGGACAGGAAGTCCATGCGCTCGACGATCATCGCTTCCCCCTTCCTCGGGCCGGAGCCCCCGTCGCTCTCCCCGCCACGTGACAAGCTCTCCCCGCCAAGTGACAAACTGTCACTTGGCGAGCGCGCCTAGCCAACCGAGCCCTCCATCTGGAGCTGGATCAGCCGGTTCATCTCGACGGCGTACTCGAGCGGGAGCTCCTTCGTGATCGGCTCGACGAAGCCCGACACGATCATCGCGCTCGCCTCCGCCTCCGAGAGGCCGCGGCTCATGAGGTAGAAGAGCTGCTCCTCCCCGATCTTGGACACGGTCGCCTCGTGCCCGAGCTCGACCTCCGACTCGTCCACCTGGATGTACGGGTAGGTGTCCGAGCGCGACTCCTCGTCGAGGATGAGCGCGTCGCAGACCACCTTCGAGCGCGAGCCGACCGCACCCTTCGCGACCTGCAGGAGCCCGCGGTACCCGGCGCGACCCCCGTCCTTCGAGATCGACTTGGACGTGATCACCGAGGAGGTGTGCGGAGCGACGTGGACGACCTTGCCGCCCGCGTCCTGATGCTGGCCCTTGCCCGCGAACGCGATCGAGAGCACCTCCCCGTGCGCGCCCTCGCCCAGCAGCCAGATGGCGGGGTACTTCATGGTCACCTTCGAGTTGTGGACGAGCAGGCCGTTGGCCACGAAGTTGTGCGCGCCGTCGACCTCGATGTCGTATGTGGGCTCGGCGGGAAGCGGCGTGATCTCCTTCACCGGCACGAACTCGAGGCGCATCGCCGGCGCCTGGTGCGAGCGGATCGCTTCGAGGCTCTCGCGGAGGTTCATCGAGAGCGAGTAGCCGACGTCCTCCTTCACCTCCTTGCCGAGCGTGAGCTTCCGGTCCTTCACGTAGCGGCTGATCTTCCCGGGCGTGAGCCCGCAGCCGATCGCGAGCAGCTTCAGATCCTCCAGAAGCTCGCGGTTGGCCGAGACGAACGTGATCTGCCCGTACTGGACGCCGTCGCGCTCGCTCGCGTTCCGCACGTGGCCGTCCGTGTCGAGGTAGCCCTCGATGAAGGCGAGCCGCTCCGCAACGGGGAGCCCCCAGATCCAGCCCGGGATGCGCTTCGTGCGCGCCGTTCCGGCCAGGTCGAGCCACAGCAGGAAGTCGGCGAGGACGGTCGATGCCACGACCAGCGAGACCGGGCCCTTCTGCCGCCCCTCGACCCCGAACACCGAGGCGAGACGCTCCTCGAGCTTCGCGCGCGCCTCGTCTCCAGGCGGCACCGCGAAGTAGACGCGGTTCGCGACGCCCTTGGCGTTGCGCTCCATGTAGCCGCCCCCCATGTACGCGCCGAGCAGCCAGAGCAGATCCTCGCTCGTCTCCGACGGCAGCCGCAGCGCCGTGCGCGGGCGCCCACGGGGGTTGCCGCGGTACACGTACTCGCTGAGGTCGCGCGACGTCCCGTCGTCGGGCAGCCCGCGGATCACGCCGATCCGGTCACCGGGATGGACGTCGTAGAGCATCTTCCACTCGAGCGTCGCCGAGCCCTCGGGGGTGACGCGATCGAGCACGAGGAACGGGTGGTTCGCCGTCGCCTTGATCTGCCGGTGGTTCTTCGTCTCGACGCCGTACACCGCCTGGATGCCGCTCTCCTTGAACCCGAGCACCTTGCGGCGCACGGGTCGCATCCGCTCGAGGTCGAAGGCGTAGACCTTGTCACCCGGTGCGAGCTCCGCGAGCGCGCGCGGCCCGCTGGGATTCGTGAAGACCTGCGCGTCCCCGCTCAGGCAGCCGAGGTTCCCGTCGACCCACTCCATCGTCGCGCCCTCGTAGGCGACAGCGCGCTTCGTGACGAGGTTGTAGACGTTGTTCGACCAGTTCTGGATCGTCGTGTACCGGCAGCGCCCGCCGCGCTTGACGATGATCTCGACGACCGCCGAGTGCAGCGAGTCGGAGGAGTAGATAGGGGCCGTGCAGCCCTCGACGTAGTGCACGTAGGCGCCCTCGTCGACGATGATCAGCGTCCGCTCGAACTGGCCCATGTTCTCGGTGTTGATCCGGAAGTAGGCCTGCAGCGGGATGTCGACGTGCACGCCCGGCGGGACGTAGATGAAGGAGCCGCCGGACCACACCGCGGTGTTCAGCGCGGCGAACTTGTTGTCGCCGACCGGGATGACGGTGCCGAAGTACTCCTTGAAGAGGTCCTCGTGCTCCTTCAGCCCGGTGTCGGTGTCGAGGAAGATGACGCCCTGCTCCTCGAGGTCCTCACGGATCTTGTGGTAGACCACCTCGGACTCGTACTGCGCGGCCACCCCGGCGACCAGGCGCTGCTT
>DATMAP010000047.1:0-11933 GCA_035559835.1 Gaiellaceae bacterium | reverse complement strand
CGCGGAGCGCGATGGCGGGCCTGCGCGCGGCCGGGCTCGACGAGGCCCTGCGCGTGCGCGTCGCCGCCGGCCGGCCCACGCTGGGCATCTGCCTCGGCCTCCAGCTCGCGCTCGAGGAGAGCGAGGAGGACGGCGGCGTCGCCGGGCTCGGGCTGCTGCCCGGGCGGGCGCGGCGCCTCCGGGAAGGCCGCGTGCCACGCATGGGCTGGGCGCCGGTCGAGCCGGACGGGGAGGCCTTCTACTTCGCCCACTCCTACGCAGCCGAGACGCCGGCGGCGGTCGCCCGCTCGGAGGGGATCGTCGCCGTCGCGCAGGCCGGGAGCTTCCTCGGCGTCCAGTTCCACCCCGAGAAGAGCGGCCCCGCCGGAGCGCGGTTCCTCGCGAGATGCCTCTCCCGCGCCTGATCCCCTGCCTCGATGTCGCGGCCGGCCGCGTCGTCAAAGGCGTCCGCTTCCAGGGCCTGCGCGAGGTCGGTGACCCGGTCGAGCTGGGCGCCGCCTACTCCCAGGCAGGAGCCGACGAGCTCGTCTTCCTGGACGTGCGGGCGACGCTCGAGGAGCGGTCGCTGCTGCCCGAGCTGATCGCGCGCGTGGCCGAGGAGCTCTCGATCCCGTTCACCGTCGGCGGCGGCGTGCGCAGCGCCGCCGACGCCGAGGCATTGCTCGCCGCCGGGGCCGACAAGGTGGCCGTGAACAGCGCGGCCGTCGAGCGTCCCGCGCTGATCGGCGAGCTGGCGGAGCTGCTCGGCTCGCAGGCGGTCGTGGTCGCGATCGACGCCGCCGGCGGCGAGGTGTGCACGCGGGCGGGGACGGCGCCGACCGGACGCGACGCGGTCTCCTGGGCGGTGGAGGCGGAGGCCCGCGGGGCCGGCGAGATCCTGCTCACCTCGATCGACGCCGACGGGACGCGGGCAGGCTACGACCTCGCGCTCACCGGCGCGGTCGCGAGCGCCGTCTCCGTCCCGGTGATCGCCTCCGGGGGCGCCGGGGAGGCCCGCCACGTCGCCGAGGCGCTCGGCGTCGCGCAGGCGGCGCTGCTCGCCTCCATCGTCCACGAGCGCCCGTCCCGGCTGCGCGAGCTGCGCGCCGAGCTGCGCGGCCTAGGGGTGCCGCTGCGCGATGCCGCCTGAGCTGCGCGCCGCGGTCGTCCAGGACGCGTCCACGGGGCGCGTGCTCATGCTCGCCTGGATGGACGAGGAGGCGCTCCGCCTGACCCGCGAGACGGGCGAGGCCCACTTCTTCAGCCGCTCCCGCGGCCGGCTCTGGCGCAAGGGCGAGACCTCCGGGAACACGCTCGCGGTCGAGGAGCTGCGGGAGGACTGCGACGGAGACGCGATCCTGCTTCGCGTGCGGCCGGCCGGCCCAACCTGCCACACGGGGGCGGTCTCCTGCTTCGCGCCCTGGCTCTGGCGGCGCGTCGCCGAGCGGGCGGCGGCCAGGCCGCCCGGCTCGTACGTCGCCCGGCTCGTCGAGGCCGGCCCCGCCGCGGCCGCGCGCAAGCTCGGCGAGGAGGGCCTCGAGGCAGCGCTCGCCGGCACGGCCGAGAGCGACGAGCGCTTGGTCTCGGAGCTGGCCGACCTCTGGTTCCACTCCTACGTGCTGCTCGCCGCCCGCGGGCTCGACCCGGCCGCGGTCGAGGACGAGCTGCTCCGCCGCGCCCGCGCCGCCGACGAAGCGGGAGCCGCCGGCGCCTGAGGGGCCGCCTCAGCGCAGGTCCTTGTTGGCCTCCATGTCGAACCACATGGCGAAGAGCGTGAGCTGGACGCCGGCGATGAGGAGCACGGCGACGAGGACGATGGTGGCGGCCGGGATCTCGTTGCCGAGGATGCGGAGCACGACCTCGAGCGCGCCGAGCGCGAGCCCCGCCAGCGTCATCAGCACGCCGAAGGCGTAGAAGAAGACGAGCGGGTGGAAGTCGCGGATGACGTACTTCTGCCCCAGCCTCCACCAGAACGCCTTGACGAGGAGCCAGGAGATGCGCGGGACGACCGAGCGCAGGCGGATCCCGGAGCGTTCCCCGACGCCGTAGACGGGGCGCGAGGGGACGTCGCGCACCCTCGCGCTCTGCACGTTCAGGTGCACGAGCAGGTCGTTGGGGAAGCCGTAGCGCGGGTAGAGGCGGTCGAGGTCGAGGCGGCGGAGGGCGTCCAGCGAGAGGGCGGTGTAGCCCGCCTGCGAGTCGGCCACGTGCCAGTAGCCCGAGGCGATCTTGGTCAGGAGCGAGAGCACGGCGTTGCCGAGGTAGCGCGTGCGCGGGATCAGCTGCCAGGCCTCTCCGGAGACGAGCCGGTTCGCCTTCGCGTACTCGACCTCGCCCCGGGCGACCGGCTCGGCGAGCGCGCGCAGCTCGCCCGGATCCATCTGGTTGTCCGCGGCCATGACGCAGGTCACGTCGATCCCCTCCTCGAGCGCGCGCCGGTACCCGGAGACGATCGCCGCCCCCACGCCGCGGTTGGCGTCGTGGCGGATCAGCTCGACTCGCGGGTCGCCGACCGCGAGCGCCTCCTCGGCGGTGCGGTCGCGCGAGCCGTCGTCGACGACGTAGACGCGGTCGACGAAGTCCGGGAGGCCGCGCAGGGTGACGGCGACGAGGCGCTCCTCGTCGTAGGCGGGCACGACGACCGCGACCCGCTTGCCGGCGAGCATCAGCCCGGCGCCGCGCCGGCACGCCGCCGCCGGGCGGCGATCGGCTCCGCGGCGAGGGCGGCGACGGCGCCCACCAGGAGCCCGAGCAGCGCGCCCACGAGCAGCGACGTCCGGCTCGAGCGGGCGGTCGTCTTCGCCGCCCGCGCCGGCTCGACGACACGGCTCGACTCCACGCTCTCGGCCAGGTTGAGGAGCTGCCGGTACTCGAAGAGGTCGTCTTGGAGCGCGCTACGGCGAGCATCGGCCGTGGTGATGGTGGAGTTGAGGTTGGCGATGAGGAGGAGCCGCTCGGCGAGCGGCAAGGACCTCTCGCGCAGGATCGCGTCCTGCTGGGCTTGGGCGCTCTCGATCCGCGCGACGACGGCCGCGAGCTGCTCCTGCGTGGCCGCGACCTGCTCCTCGATCAGCTTCCTCTTCTCGGCCACGTAGACAGACACGCGCTCGACGACCCTCGCCGCGAGCGCGTCCGCCGCCTGCTCCACGCGGCGCTTGGCGGTGCCCTTGACCGCGATCTCGATCAGGGGGTTGACGCCTCGCGCCTGCCCGGCTGCGACCAGCTCGCGCGTGGAGATCGAGGCGCGGAGCTTCCCCACGGGGATCCCGCTCGCCCGCGCGGCCGCCTCCAGCGCGGCCTCCGAGCGGACGACGTCTCCGACCGTGCGCGGGTTCGTGGCCAGGCTCTGGATCTGGCCTCCGCCGAGGGGGGCGAACGGCTGTCCCAGGTAGAGCAGCGTCTCCGCCCGCCAGACGGTGCCCCCGGAGAGCGCGAGCAGGAGGCCGGCGAACGCGCCGACGAGGAGGCCACCGGCGGGGAGCCACCAGCGCAGCGTCAGCCGCCGCCAAGCGGAGGCGAGATCGACCTCCTGCTCGTCCTCGGGGAGAGGCGCGACCGAGGGCTCGCTCATCGGGCCGCGACCCTATCAGCGGCCCACCGCCACTGGGCGGCGAGCCCGTCCACGAACGAGGTCCGCGGCTCCCACCCGAGCTCCGCGCGGATCCTGGAGATATCCGCCGACGTCCGCCGGACGTCGCCCGCCACGCGGGGGGCGGAGACGACCTCGAGCCGGCGGCCGGCGATGCTCCCCAGCACCTCGATCGCCTGCAGCACCGACACCTCGACCCCTCCGCCGACGTTGTAGAGCGCGCCCGTAGGCGCCTGCGCCATCGCCAGCAGGGAGGCCTCGACGACGTCGCCGACGTAGGTGAAGCTGCGCGACTGCGAGCCGTCGCCGAAGACCTCGAACGGGCGACCTTCGGCGAGCGCCCGCACCATCCGCGCGAAGGCCATGTCCGGCCGCTGGCCCGGGCCGTAGGCGTTGAAGTAGCGCAGGACGACGGCGTCGAGCCCGAACGCGCGCGCGTACGCGTAGGCCAGGTGCTCCGCGGCGAGCTTCGTGATCCCGTACGGGGAGAGCGGCCGCGGCACGGCCTCCTCCGAAGTCGGGTAGGAGGCGGCATCGCCGTACACGGAGGACGAGGACGCGTACACGACGCGCACGCCGGCGGCGGCGGCCGCCTCGAAGAGGCGCTGGCTCGCGAGCACGTTCTGGCGCACGTAGACCGGGAAGACGCCGCCGAAGCTGCGCACGCCGGGCTGGGCTGCGAGGTGGAAGACGCCGTCCACGCCCGCGAGCGGCAGCTCGTCCTCGACCAGGTCGCGACGCTCCACGGGCAGCCCGCGAGCGTTCTCCTCCTTCAGGGCCGCGTCGTAGTAGTCGGTGAAGGCATCCCAGCCGACGGCGTCGTCCCCTCGCTCGAGCAGGGCGCGGAGGAGGTGGGAGCCGATGAAGCCGGCGGCCCCGGTGACGACGTAGCGCACGGGCCGCAATGCTAGGCGAGCGACCGGAGCGGCCGCAGCGAGCCGTCCCCGTCGGGCGCCAGGCAGACCTCCGAGAAGAAGCGCGTCATGACCACGCCCTCCTCGAACTCGCCCAGCCGCGGCTCGGGCCGCTCCCCGCGGGCGAGGGCGAGGGCGAGCTCGGGGTAGCGGCTCCCGGCGGCGAGCGGGAGGGGGAAGCCTCCACCGAAGCGGGTGTTCACGTCGGTCACGGGCAGCTTCCCGTCGGGCTCGCGGAAGCACTGCACGTTGGCCGGCCCCACCACCCCGACCGTCTCCGCGACGTGCCGGCCGTACTCGATCAGCTCCCAGTCCCGGAGCGAGGAGCCCTTGATCGACTCCCCTCCCTTGGACTGGATCATCGTGCGTGGGATGGCGTTCAGACAGCGTCCCTCGAGGTCGCAGAAGACGTCGATCGAGAACTCCTCGCCCTGGCAGCGCTCCTGGACGAAGGAAGGCACCTCCGTGTAGCGCAGGAAGAAGGCGAGCTGCTCGGGGTCGTCGGCCCGGAAGATGTGCCGCGAGCCGTACCCTTCCCGCGCCTTGACGAGCAGCGGGTAGCGGGCGTCCTCCGGGACCTCCTCCGGGAGCCAGCTCCGTGGGGAGGCGATCCCGTGCTCGACGAAGAACCGGTGCGCGGCCAGCTTGTCGGACATGCGCTCGCAGACCTCCGCAGGCGGCAGGAGCACGAGCGCCGGCGCGAGCGCGTCGCGCTCGCGGGCGAGCACCGGGAAGTCGAGGTCGTTGAGCGGGACGACGAGCCGCACGCCGTGCTCGCGGACGAGCGCGGCGAGCGCCGGGACGTACGCCGGGTCGGCGATCCGGGGCACGAGCGCCCGGCGGTCGGCGTGGTAGAGCGCGGGGGCAAGCTGGTCGGCGTCGACCGCGACGGTGAGCGCTCCGGCTTCCCGGAACGCCCGCACGATGTCCACGCGCTGGCCCGCGCTGGTGAAGAGCACCGCGATCACGAGCGGAGAGCGTACTCGTCGCCCTCGTGCACGCCGCAGGAGTTCGGAGCGGCCCCGCTAACGTGAGAGCCCGTGCCGGCCGAGCCGATCCGCGTCCTGCGCGTCATCGCGCGCCTGAACATGGGCGGGCCCGCCATCCACGTCGTCAACCTGGCCCGGGAGCTGGAGACGCGCGGCTACCACACGACGCTCGTGGCGGGGAGCCTCGCGCGCGGCGAGGACTCGATGGCCTTCCTCGCCGAGCAGGCCGGGGTGACGGTGGTCAGCATGCCGGCGATCCAGCGCGAGATCTCGGCGGCGAGCGATGTGCGCTCTGCACTGCAGCTCGCCGCGCTCATCCGCGCCGAGCGCCCGCACATCCTGCACACGCACACGGCCAAGGCGGGGGCGATCGGGCGCACGGCCGCCGTCCTCGCCGGCGACGCCCGCCCGCCGGTCGTCGTCCACACCTTCCACGGGCACGTGCTCAAGGGCTACTTCGACGCCGCTCGCACGGCCTTCTTCCGCCAAGTCGAGCGGACGCTCGCCCGCGCCTCGGACGCGCTGATCGCGGTCAGCCCCGAGGTGCGCGACGAGCTCGTCGACCTCGGCGTGGCGCCACGGGAGAAGTTCGCGGTCATCCGGCTCGGGATCCCGCTCGCGGAGCGCCTCTCGGGCGCCGCGGCGGAGCTCGACTACCGGCGCCTGTACGGGATCGACCGGGAGGCGTTCGTCGTCGGCTGGGTCGGACGGATGACCGGGGTCAAGGACACCTCGGCGATCCTGGACATCCTGCACGCGACCCGGGCGCGGGGCGTGCCGGCCGTGCTCTGCCTGGTCGGCGACGGGCCCGACCGGGAGCGGCTCGAGCAGCGGGCGCACGAGCTCGGGATCGCGCGGGCCTGCTACTTCGTCGGCTACCAGGAGGAGGTGGCCGGCTACTACCGGCTGTTCGACGCCTTCGTCCTCCCCTCGGTCACGGAGGGAACACCGGTCAGCGCGATCGAGGCGCTCGCCTCGGGGACGCCCGTGGTCGCGAACCGCGTCGGCGGCGTCCCCGACGTCGTGCGCGACGGGCTCGACGGCTTCCTGGTCGAGCCCGGAGACGTGGAGGCGGCGTCCGCGCGCCTCGCGGAGCTGGCCGCCGATCCCGAGCTGCGGCGGCGCCTCGGCGAGGCCGGACGCGCTCGCGTCCTCGAGCGCTACTCGGTCGCGCGCCTCGCCGACGACGTCGACCGCCTCTACCGGGCTCTGCTGGAGGCCAAAGGTGCAACAGGGGGTCAGGTCCCGTTTGTTGCACCCCCCGGGGGTGCAACAAACGGGACCTGACCCCCTGTTGCACCACTGGTCAGCGCCAGCCGCCGGTCGCGCCCCGGTAGGTGCCGCGAAAGAGGGAGAGCGGCGTGCGGAGCAGGATCTTCAGATCGACCCAGGGCGAGCGGTTCTCGACGTACCAGACGTCGAGCTCGATCCGCTCCGCCCAGGGGAGGGAGGCGCGGCCGTGCACCTGTGCCCAGCCGGTCAGCCCCGGCTTCACCTCGAGCCGGCGGCGCTGGCGCTCGTCGTAGGACTCGACCTGGTAGCGGAGCGTCGGGCGCGGGCCGATGACGCTCATGTCCCCGCGCAGCACGTTCCACAGCTGCGGTAGCTCGTCGATCGAGGTGCGACGGAGGACGCGCCCGACGCGCGTGATGCGGGGGTCGCCCTCGTCCACGGCGAACCCGGCCCCGATGCGCTCGGCGCCCACGACCATCGTCCGTAGCTTGAGCAGCTCGAAGTCGACCCCGTCCTTGCCGACGCGGGTCTGCCGGTAGAGGATCGGCCCGCCGTCCTCGAGCTTGATCGCGAGCGCGGCCAGCGCGAGCAGGGGGCTCGTCAGGACGAGTCCCGTGCCGGCAAGGGCGACGTCGAAGGCGCGGTTCAGCGCGTCCCCTTCGCCTTCTCCCAGGTCTGCGGGGTCCCCGAACGGAGGTAGCGGACGAGGCCCGCGGCGGTCGCCTTGGTGACCACGTAGTAGTAGTAGGCGAGCCGGGCTCCAGGGAGGGGGAGCCGCGCCTTGCCGGCTGCGGCCAGGCCGAGCCCGCCGAGCTGCGCGGCGAGCGCCGCCCGGTAGAGCGGCCCCCGGCCCACGAGCGCGACGTTCGAGGCCAGCAGCCCGAGGTGGAGCAGCCCGCTCGAGTAGCGCAGGAGGCGGTGCGAGACGAGCTCGGCCAGGTACAGCGGGCGCATGCGGCGGCGGAACATCCTCCCCGTCGCAATGTGGCCCCAGGAGCGGGCGATCGTGCGCACCTTGCGCCCGTACTCGTCCTCGGGCTCGCTCGCCGCCCGCTCGACGGCGATCGCCTCCGGCTCGTAGACGGCGCGCAGACCGCGCTGCTCCATCAGGTAGGGGAAGCCGAAGTCGTGCCCGAACTTGGGATCGTCCTCCACGTAGGCCTCCCGGCGCACGGCGTAGATGGCGCCGTTCCCCGCGGTGATGGAGCTGCACGCCGACTCCTGCGCGCGGACCCAGACCTCGTAGCGCCAGTAGAGCCCCTCCAGGTTCGCCCCCTCCGGGCTCTCCAGGCGGAGCTGGCCGCACACGTACCCCACCTCGGGGTCGGCGAGGTTGCGGAGAAGCAGGCGGAGCGCATCCGGCCGCCACTCCGTGTTCGCGTCGGTGAAGGCGAGCACCTCGCTCGTCGTCTCCCGCACCGCCCGGTGCTGCGCCGCCACCTTCCCCTCCCGCGGGCAGCGCAGGAGCCGGACGCGCGGCTCCCGGGCGGCGAGCTCGACCACGATCTCGTCCGTCCGGTCGGTGGAGCCGTCGGAGGCGACCACGATCTCGAGCAGCTCGGGCGGGTAGTCGAGCGCGAGCAGGTTCTCGAGCCGGCGCCCGATCACCGCCTCCTCGTCGTGGGCGGAGACGATCAGCGTCACGGACGGGGTGATCTCGCCGCGCCGCACCGGACGCGGACGCACGCGGGCGAGGATCCCCATCGCCGCCGGGTACCCGGCGTGCGTCCAGGCGAGGGCGCCGAGCGACCCCCAGAAGACGAGCTTGGCGAGCGCCATCCGCGGGCGAGTCTAGACGCGGCCCGGGGCGCGCCGGCTCAGGCGGCCGCCGCTCCAAGGCCGCGCTCGCCGAGCAGCTCCCGCACGAGCGCCCGGTAGCGCTCCATGGCCACCGCCCGGTCGGCCTCGCGCTCGACCCAAGCACGGCCGCGGCGGCCCAGCTCGGCCAGGTCGTACGCGCCGTCGGCAGCCGCCCGGATCGTGCGCGCGAGCAGCTCGGGCCGCCCGGGCGGGATGACCACGCCGCAGCCCGCCTCGCGCACGATCCTGGCCGTCTCGCTCTCCTCGTCGGCGGCCGCGATGACGGGGCGCCCCGCCGAGAGGATCCCGTACAGCCGGCTCGGCACGACGTACCCGGCCAGGCCCTTCGCCAGCCCGACCACGTGCAGGTCGGCGCTCGAGAGCGAGTAGGGCAGGCGCGCACGCTCCTGGTAGGGGAGGAAGCGGACCGTGTCCTTCACCTCCAAGCGGTCGGCGAGCGCGACCATCTCCGCGTGCCGAGCGCCGAAGCCCGCGATCACGATGCGCAGGTCGTCCCGGTCGCGCAGGAAGGTCGCCGCTCGGACGAGGCTGTCCAGGTCCTGCGCGTGCCCCACGTTGCCCGAGTGCATGACGACGAAGGGGGTGACGAGGCCGTGCCGCTCGGCCCACGGGTTGTCGCGCGGCTGCGGCGTGAGCTCGCGCGTGTCCACCCAGTTCGGGATCACCCGCAGACGCTCGGGAGGAGCGCCCTTGGCCTCCAGCCGCGCGCGCATCGTCTCGCCGATGGCCACGATGCGGTCGGCCCGGCGCAGGTAGGCGCCGACGAGGCCGCCGAGCACGGCGACCACCGCCGGGTTCTCGAGCCGGTGCAGCTCGGTCGCGATCTCCGGGAAGACGTCCTGGCTGACGACGACGACGGGAGCGCCGAACCGCCGCCCGACGACGACGCCGAGGTCGCCGACGATCGGGGGGTCGGTCATGCACAGGACGAGGTCGGGCCGCTCGCCGCGCAGCGCCTGCACGAGCGCAGAGCCCAGGTAGGAGAAGTAGTTCGCCGCCCGCCTGGTCAGCTCGGAGCGCTCGTAGGAGGTGGAGGCCACGCGCGTGATGCGGACGCCGTTGCGCTCGTCCCGGCGGGGTGCGTCCTCGTGCCCGTGCAGGACGCCCGTGATCACCTCGACCTCGTAGTCGGCCGCGAGCGCCTCGCAGAGCTCGGTCAGCAGGTGCGCGGTGGCCTCGACTCCGGGCCAGTAGTACTGGTTGAGGACGAGGATGCGCGGGCGGCTCATGCGCTCGCGTTCGGGCGTACGAGGCGCTTCGACGAGAACATCGTGAACGGCTCGAGCGTCCGGTTCACGGGTTGGACACGCTCCAGCGCGTCGAAGAGGGCTTCGCGGGCATGGCGGGTCGAGCGCCAGCGGCGGACGTCGCCCGGCTCCCACTGGGGGAACGGCCGCAGCCCGTCCTGCACGACGATGCGCCGCCAGACGTCGGGATGAGCGGTGGCCGTGCTCACCCAGGGGAAGCGACCGAGGACGACGAGGCAGCCGCAGTAGAGCGCCTCGGTGACGCAGCGCGGGCCGAAGTCGCTCGAGGCCGGGTGGTAGAGGACCTTGGCGCGGTTGTAGAGGTCGAGCACGGCCTCCTGCGTCGAGCGAACTCGCAGCTCGACCCGCGGATCTGCGGCGACGAGCTCCTTGAAGCGCTCCCATTCACGGCGACAGCGCGCGTCCTCCTTCCCTGCCGGCTCCCGCTTCGTCATGTACACGGCGCGCCCGCCGCCAAGCTCGTCCAGGTGGGCCTGCACGTCCTGGAGCCATGTGAGCGGACGTTTGTGTACCCAGGGAACCGAGACCGAGCCGACGACCTCGAGGTCGCGTTCCAGCCCGAGGTCGGGCCACATCGTGTCGTCCACCCAGAGGTCGCTGGAGTTGCTGCGGACGACAGGGGCGAAGTCGAAGACACGGTCCCACTCGGGCGACGGGCTCGCCACCGCGTCGAAAAGGCCCGCATGCGCCCGGTACTCGCGGAGGCGCTTCTCGTCCACCTCCCACCAGTGGGTGAGGACGGCGACGTATCGCTCTCGAACAGCCGCCGCGATGCGTGCGTAGGCGGAAAGGCGTGTGCCGTTGACGAGGTAGACGCCCTTGAGCGCGCCCGCGGGCTCGGTGAGCGGTAGACCGGCGTGCTCGAGCTCTCGCCGGAACGCCTCCGACCCTGGGTCGGGGGACGGACCGGCGCGACGCCAGACGGAGCGGAGTCTCGCGACGATCACGACACGCTAGCCAAAGCCCCGGCCGCCTCCCGCACCGCCGTCACGAACGCCTCCACGCTCGGCTCGTAACCCCAGCCGGCGACGAGCTCGCGCGAGCGCTCGCCGAACGCGCGCCGCAGCTCGGGATCGGCGGCCAGCCGGCCGAGAGCCTCGGCGGCCGCGGCCACGTCCCCGGTCGGCACCAGGAAGCCGTTCTCGCCGTCCCGGAGCAGGTCGGCGGCCGCGCCCACCTGGTCGGAGAGCACGAGCGGGAGCCCGCAGGCGGCGGCCTCGTTGACCACGACCCCCCAGGGCTCCCAGGTCGAGAGCAAGGCGAAGACGTCCGCGGCCACGTAGGCCTCGACGATGCGCTCCCAGGGGAGGTTTCCGGCCAGCGAGAGGCGTACCCCCAGCTCGCGCCCCAGCTCCTCGAGCCGAGCGCGCTCGGGGCCCTCCCCGGCGAGGACGAGCGCGAGTCGCTCGTCGCCCGCCGCTGCGACCGCGCGGAGGAGGGTGTGGAGGCCCTTCTCGGGGGCGAGCCGGGCGACGCAGAGGACGGCGATCTCCTCGGGCCCGAGCCCGAGGGCCTCCCGCAGCTCGGGCCGGCGCGGCGCCAGACGCTCGGCGCGCTCGCGGAAGGCCGGTACGTCGATCGTGTTCGCGAACACGCGCACCCGCTCCGGCGCCGCCCCGCGCGCAACCATCGAGCGGCGCGCGAGCGTCCCGGTGACGAGGACGCCCGCCGCCCCCCGCACGACCCGCGGTACGACCGACCCCTTGACCGCGCGCCGCCAGCCGGCTCGCGGCCCCTCGTCGTGGCTTTCGACCACGAGCAGGTAGGGGACCTGCCGCAGGCGGCACCACGCGATCGTCGCCTGCGCGGCGAACGTGCTCCAGCCGGAGACGACGACGACCTCGGGCCGCGCGGCGCGCAGGGCGGAGGCGATGCCGGGGGTGAGGGGGTAGTCGTGGCGGAGCAGCGCGCGCGCGCCGGGGAGGGCGACGCCGCGCAGGAAGACCGCGCGGTGCCGGGGGGAGACAGCCCAGGCGCGATCGGCCACCGTGCGGGCGGCGTAGACGACCGTCAGCTCGAGCTCGGGGAGCGCCGCCAGCCGGTCGAGGAGCGGAGCCCGGTACGGCGTCGGCTCGGGGAAGACCGCCGTGACCCGGAGCGGGCGCCCGGGCGCGCCCTCCGCGCCGGCGAGCCGACGGAG
>DATMAP010000046.1:0-3210 GCA_035559835.1 Gaiellaceae bacterium | reverse complement strand
CGCGGGCGCGCGCCGCCTCCAGCCGCAGGCCGAGGGCCGCGTACCGGTTGACCGCCTCCTGCAGGATCCCGGCCGCCTCGCGCTCTCCGGCCGCGAGCGCGACCCGGCCCCGCGCGAGCGCCTCCGCGGCCTCGATCCGGTCGCGCCCGGAGACGGAGGCGACGAGCCCAAGCTGGCCCGCCGCCTCGCTCGCCTCCGCCACGCGCCCGTCGGCGAGGCGAGCCTCCACGAGCAGCTCGAGGAAGGGGGCGGCGAGGAGGCTCGACCAGCCCACCTCCTCGAGGCGCTGCTCGAGGAGCGCGGCGGCCGCGGCCGCTTCCCCCCGCGCGAGGCGGAGCGCCACCGCCGCCCGCAGCGCGTCCGGCTCGCCCTCGAACCCGGCGAGGAGCTCCTCCGCCTCCTCCAACCTCCCCTGGAGCACGCGGATCTCGGCCAGCCGCGCCGCCGGGTGCACGCAGCGCGAGCGCTGGCCCGCCTCGGTCAGCTCGCGGATCGCCGCCGCGAGTTCCTCCTCGGCGGCGTCCACGCGGCCGTTGGCGGCGAGCACGTCCGCGCAGCATGTCCGGCAGAAGGCGAGCAGCGTCACCGGGTCGTACGCGCGGACGAACTCCTCGAGCACCCGGCTCCACTGCTGCGGCCGCTCCGCGTCCCCGGCGCGCTCGCAGGCGAGCATGAGGGTGCAGCAGACGTCGGCGAAGGTCTCGAGCGTGGCGGGCTCGCCGCCCGTCACCGCCGCCATCGCCTCGTCCAGGCGCGCGAGCCCCTCGTCGATCCTGCCCGCCGAAACCTCCGCCAGCCCGAGCTGGGCCAGCGCCCGCAGCTCCAGGTCCGCGTCCCCGGCCGCGAGGGCGACCTCGAGCGCGGAGGCCGCGAGCGCCGCCGCCTCCTCAGGCGCCCGCGTCGTCTCCGAGCGAGCGAGGGCGAGCCAGCCCTCCTCCGCGCCCGGGGCGACGTCGCGCAGGAGGCGCTCGGCGCGGGCGAGCCAGCCACGCGCGACCGCGTCGTTCCCGAAGGCGAGGGCGTGCTCGCGGGAGAGCCAGAGCGCGACGCGGGCGGCGCGGGCGAGCGCGCCCTCGCGCCGGAACGCAGCGTACGCGCGCTCCCGCTGGACGACGGCCTCGCGCTCCTCGCGCAGCCACCAGAGCGCCCGCCCGAGCCCGTCGAGCGCCTCGGCGGAGTCCCCGGCGGCGAGCGCCCGCTCGAACGCCTCCCGAGCGCCCGGCCAGTCGCCGGCGGCGAGCGCCTCGTACCCGCGCGCGAGGCTCTCGTCGCTGGAGACGGCGCTGATGGCTCTCATCGCTCGTGCGCCCAGGCGTGCTGGGCCTCGAGGTACGCGTGCACCTGCTGGATGACGACCGAGCCCTCCCCGACCGCCGAGGCGACGCGCTTCACCGACCCGGCCCGCACGTCGCCGACCGCGAACACTCCGGGCAGCGCCGTCTCGAACAGGTGCTCCCCCACGCCGGTCACGACGAACCCGCGCTCGTCGCGGATCTCCGCGGGGAGCCAGTCGGTCTTCGGCTCGGCGCCGATGAGCAGGAAGAGCGCGCCCGCGGCGACGGTCTCTCCACCCTCCGGCCCGCGCAGCGTGACGCGCTCGAGCTGCGATCCGCCCTCGACGCCCACCACCTCGGTCGCGAGCCGGATCCGCACGTTGCGGAGCGACGCGAGCTCGTCCTGGAGGTACTGCGACATCGTGGCCGAGAGCGCCCGCCCGCGCACGACGAGGGTCACGCTGCTCGCGTAGCGGCTCAAGAGCACCGCCGCTTGCCCGGCCGAGTTCGCGCCGCCGACGACGTAGACGTCACGGCCCGTGGAGAGCTGCGCATCCGACCGCGACGCCCCGTAGAAGACGCCCGAGCCGACGAGGGGCGCCAGCCCGGGGATCTCCAGGCTGCGATAGACGACGCCGGTTGCGAGCACGACGCTGCGCGCCGCAATCTCTCCTCCCCCCTCCAGCACCAAGACGTACCCGCCGTCGGCGCTGCGCAGCCCGGCGACCTCGCGCAGGAGGAGGAACTCCGTCCCGAACACCCACGCCTGCTGGTACGCGCGCTGCGCGAGCTCGCCGCCGGAGATGCCCCGCGCGAACCCGAGGTAGTTCCGGATGCGCGCGCTCGAGGTCGACTGGCCGCCGATGGACTCCCGCTCGACGACGAGGGCGCGGAGCCCCTCCGAGGAGGCGTACACCGCGGCAGCCAGCCCCGCCGGCCCGGCGCCGACGATGGCGACGTCGAACCCTCCCGCGCCCGTGAGCTCGGTGGGAACCCGGTAGCCCTCGCGGGCGAGCACCTCGTCGGAGGGGTCGTCGAGAACCGAGTCGTCCGGGAGCAGCACGACCGGCGCGCGCGAGCCGCTGCGCCCGCACGAGGCCAGAACCCGTCGGCCCTCGTCCGAGTTGCACGAGTGGAAGACGTGCGGCACGCCGTTCCGCGCCAGCAGGTTCCGGATCTCGTACCCGCGCCGGGAGGCCGGATCGGCGACGACCGTGATCTCACGCCGGCCGCTCGCGCTTGCGCGGCGCCACTCGAACAGGAGCTCCGACACCGTCCGGTGGAAGAGCTCGTCGGGCTCCGCCCACGGCTTGAGCACGTAGTAGTCGATCGTCCCCTGCGTCATCGCCTGGCGGATGCACTCGGCGGTGTCCGGGTCGGTCCACCCTCCCCACTCGATGAGGAGCCCGCGCTTGGCGTGCGGGTGGAGCTCGTGGACGCGCGCGAGGAGGTCCTCGCCCCGGAGCGTCCCCGACCCGCGCGCCGCGAGCACGAGCGCGACCTGCTCCCCCTCGTCGCGGGCTTGCTGAAGCCGGGCGAGCGCCGCCTCGGTGGACGGCCCGCAGACGACCCGGTAGTCGCGCCGGTAGCGCCGGAGCTCGGCCGTCGTCCGCGCGATCGCCGAGCGATCCTCGTCGACGGCGAAGACGAGCGGGCGGGAGTCCGCCCTCGTCGCGCTCACGGGACGAACGCCGCTTCGGAGACGAGCGCCGAGAGCTCCCACTCGCCGTCCAGCCCCTTCAGCGCATGCGTGCCGCGATGCTCGAAGACGAGGTCGGGGGAGCCGGCAAGCGTGCGCGCGAGGTCGGAGACGAGGATCTCGTCCGCGCCGGCCGCGGCCATGATGCGCTGGGTCGCGTGCACGGTGACGCCGACCACGTCCGCGCCGACGACCTCGACCTCGCCCACGTGGACGCCCGCCCTGAGGTGCAGGCCG
>DATMAP010000045.1:0-14088 GCA_035559835.1 Gaiellaceae bacterium | reverse complement strand
GGCGACGGGCGGGTTCGCGACCGTGCCGGCGACGCCGACCCTGCCCGCCCCCGCCGAAGCCGGCACGGGCGCGATCCTCGACTGGCCCGCCGGGGAGGAGGGCTGGACGGTCGTGCTGGCGACGCTCCCCCAGACCGAAGGCCGGCGCGCCGCGATCGCACGCGCGCGCGAGGCGCGCCGGCGAGGGCTCCCCGCCGTGGGCATCCTCGACTCCTCGCGCTTCGCCAGCCTGCACCCGGGCTACTGGGTCGTCTTCTCGGGCGTCTACCCCTCCGAGGCGGAGGCGGCGAGCGCGCTTCCGCAGGCGCGCAGGCTGGTCGGCGCCGCCGCCACCCGCCGGATCGTGCCTTGATCCGTTGTCAGTGCAGACGCCGCTCGTCGCGGACTTTGTAACAGTCGGGAAAAGGCGCTACACTACGGCTCTGCACGTCTCGATCTCGCTCGTTTCTCGCCCGGCATAAAGGAATCACGAGGAGAGCCCACACTGGCCATGGATGACGCCGCTGCGCAGCTCCGTTCGTGCATGTATCAATACTCGCGAGCGATCTATCGCTCGATCAAGGACCTGATCGACCCGTACGTCGACCGCGAGACGCAGCTCGCCTACCGGCGGGCCGTCCTCAGCGAGTGCGAGCGCACGATGGAGCGCCTCGCCGAGGATCCGCACTACTTCGCCCAGCCCGACCGCGCGCTCTTCGCCGACATCCGGCGCTACTTCCCGATCACGGCCCAGGCTCAGGTCGCCTGGTCGGTGCGGGAGGGGGTCGGCGCCGCGACCGCGTTCGTCGAGCAGCAGATCGAGGCCGGGCTGCTCGACGGGGGCGTGGCGCGCTGTCACGCGACGACCCGCAAGGGGAAGGCGTGCCAGCGGACGCCGCTCCCGGGGCGCGACTACTGCCCCTCGCACCAGCATCTCGACCGCAGCATCGCCGCCGCCTGACGCCGGCTGGGCAGCGGTTGTCGCCACCGCGCCGGGAGCCGTACCCGGGCGCCGGGTGGCGCTAAGCTCGCGAGCGGCATGTCTCACGACGCCGACAAGCTGATCCGGCAGCTCTCGCTCGTCGCCTACCTGATGGCAGAGCGGCGGCCGCTGACCGCCCGGGACGTGAAGCTGAACGTCGAGGGCTACAGCGAGATGTCGGACGAGGCCTTCGCCCGTCGCTTCTACTCCGACCGAGCCGAGCTGACGGCCCTCGGCGTGCCTCTCTCCTCGCAGCGGGACGAGTTCACCGGCGAGGAGCTGTACACGCTCCGCTCGGAGCACTACTTCCTCGACCAGCTCGAGCTGGACGACGACGAGCTGGCGGCGCTCCAGACCGCCTTCTACTACCTGGAGGGCAAGTTCGCCTACGCGGAGCCCTTCCGCCTGGCGCTGCAGAACCTCGCCCTCGGCCGGCCGGGCTTCCCCAGCCCTCCGACGGATACGGCCGAACGTGTCCGCGTCAGCGCGCGCGACTACTCGCCCGAGCTGGCCGGGCGGCTCGCGAAGCTGGAGTCGGCGATCTCGAAACAGCGGACGATCCGCTTCGGCTACTGGAGCCCGCGTCGCTCGCGTCCGAGCGAGCGGCTCGTCAACCCGTACGCGTTGCGGCTCGACGACGGCAACTGGTACGTGATCGGACACGACCTCGACCGGAACGAGGTCCGCACGTTCAAGGTCTCGCGCATCCGCGGCGACATCCGCTTCGCGACGCGGCGTGAGCGCGACTTCCGGATCCCGCGCGACTTCGACGTCGAGCGGCACCGCGTCCCGAGGCCCTGGCAGATCGGCGAGCCGGCCGGAACGGCGCGCATCGCGGTCTCCGAGGACACGGCTTGGTGGGTGGCCCGCACGCTCGCCGACGCCGGCTCGGTCGAAGACGGCATCTTCGAGACCGACTACGCGCAGCCCGAGCTGCTGGCCGGCTGGATCCTGCGCCAGAACGGGCGGGCGGTGCCCCTCGAGCCGGAGGAGGTGCGCGAGGCCGTCCTCGAAGGGCTGGAGCGCCTGATCGCGGGGCACACGGGGCCACCGCCCGTCCCCGCGAGGCCGAAGCGGGTCGACCCGCGCCAACCGCTGCCCGAGCGGCCGGCCGGTCCCGTCGCACCTGAGCGCTTCGGCGTGCTCGTGGCGCTGCTCGCGCACCTGCTCGCCGCCTGCGGCGACGAGCGGAGCGTCGTCCTCGACGCGGCCGAGCTGGCCGGCCGCTTCTCGATCCCGCTCGAGGAGCTGCAGGACCACCTCTCCGTCCTCAACCTCGTCAACTTCGGGGGCGGGTGCTACGCCGTCTACGCCGAGCACGAGGGCGACGTCGTGCGCGTGGAGAAGGAGCTGTACGGCGACGTCTTCCGCAAGCCGCCCAAGCTGACGCCGCTCGAGGCCCGCGCCATCCGGCTCGTGATCGAGTACGTCGGCCCGACGATCGCGGCCGAGGCGCACACCCCGCTCGCCCGCGTGCGGCGCAAGCTGGAGGAGACCTTCGGGCGCTTCGACCTCGCCGGAACGCCGGAGCCGCGGGAGGCGAAGGACGAGGAGGCGCTGGTCAAGGTGCTGAGCGAGGGAGCGGAGCGGCGACTCGTGGTCGAGATCGAGTACTTGAAGGAGGGCGAGACCTCCCCCTCGCTGCGCCGAGTAGAACCGTACACGATCGAGCGCGAGCTGCCCGTGTGGCGGGTGCACACCTGGGACCGGACGGTCGACGGAGCGCGGACGTTCCGGCTCGACCGGATGCGCTCGGCGCGGCTGACCGACGAGCGGTTCGAGCCGCGCGAGGGCTTCGATCCCTCCTACCTGCGCAATCCGCGCGTCGCTTCGCTCCTCCACTCCCCGGCGATCGCCCGCTGGAAGCTCGAGCGCGGCGCGCAGCCGCTGACCGACGGCTCCGCGCTCGCCGAGGTCCCTTACAAGACCGAGGAGTGGCTCCTCTCCGAGGTGTTCGCCGACCGCGGCGAGACGGTCGTGCTCGCGCCGCAGCGGCTCCGCGACCTCGTCGCGCGCCGGGCCCGGAAGCTGCAGCGCGACCTCCAGCGCATCCCCACCCGGGGCTGACCGTCACGAAAGCGCGCCGAGAGCGCGCCGCCTTGCGCACACGCCGTTGACACCTGGCCCGGGCGCGCTACCGTTGCCGCTATGGACAACGACCGGCACTTCCGCCGCCCCACCTCCCTCTCCTTCTCCTTCCGTCTCCTTCGCCGACCGGATCTGCTCGGCCTCCTCCTGGGAGCGCTCGCCGGGCTGGCTGCGATCGGCGCCGCGGGCTCGCCCGGCGGGCCGCGAGGCGGCGGAGACGGCAGCCCGCCCGCCCTCGCAGTCACGCACCTCCCACCGCTGCTCACCGTGCCCGGAGAGCCCGTGGAGCTGCGCTACGACGTCGCCTGCCTGACGCTCCCGGCCGGCGAGGAAGACGAGGTCTGTCATCCGGCGGGAAGCGTCTTCGTGCGGGCAGGTGCCGCCGGCCCCTTCCGCGAGCTCGCGCTCCACGAAGAGCCCGGAGCGGCCGGCGACCGGTTCGTCGCTTCCGTGCCCGAGGCGCTTCGCACGTCTCCGACCGGCTTCAGCTACTACGCCGTCTTCCGGGCGCCGAGCGGGGAGACCGTCACCCACCCGGCCGGCGGTGCGCGCGCTCCTCAGCGGAGCGTGCCGCTCGACGGCGTCCGGACGATCGACCTGGGGACGCACAGGTTCGGCCACACCCGGGCCGCCGCCGCTCGCGTGGCCGAGGCGAGCTGGGGCTCGGGTCCAGGCCAGGTCGGGCTCGAGCAGGGACGCAACCTGCCGCCGATCGGGGGTGCTTCCTTCGACGTCGACCGCAGCGGAGCGGTGCACGTCCTGGACGAGGCCAACCGGCGGCTCCTGCGCTGGCGGCCGGGCGCGCGGACGCCTGAGAGCATCCCACTCGCGATCAACGGCACGCTCGCCGACCTCGCCGTCGACGAGGAGGGCGCACTGCACGTGCTCGAGACGGTCGGTGAGGGGCGCGAGCAGCCGTTCCTGCGAACCTTCGGGCCGGACGGTGCGGCGCGCGGCCGGATCGCCGTCGCGGAGCAGGGCGTCCAAGTCCGAGTCGGACCGGATGGGCCCCTCGTCCTCGAGCAGCCTTCCGGCCAGTGGATGCCCGCGACGAGCGGCGGGAGGCCGCTGACCACGGCCGAGCAGCTCGCCGGCGGCCGGGCCGGGCGCCAACTGCGTGGAGGAGGCGAGGTGGTCGTGCTCCGGCACGCCAACGAGGTCCGCCTCGCCCTCGTCTCGCCGTCGGGCGCTCGGCGCTCGTGGCGACTGACGAGCGAGACGCCCCTCGCAGAGGTGCAGCTCGCCGAGCCGCTCGGCGACCGCTTGGTGGTGGTGGTGCGGGTCTACACGGACGAGCGCGACGAGTTCCTCGTCGCCGTGCTCGACCGGACCGGCCTCGTCGAGCGCTTCTCCCTCGACTCCGCCGACTGGGCGGAGACGGCGCCGCTCTCGCGCTTCCGCCTGCTCGGCTCGTCCCTGTACCAGCTCGGCTCGACGCCGGAGGGCGTCTTCGTGAGCCGCTACGACCTGGAGGTGCGCTGATGCACGTCGCGTTCCGCTTCGCCGTCGCGTTCGCGGCCGCGTTCGGGCTGGCCGCCGCCGGCAGCGCCGGCGCCTACCACACCCGCTTCGTGGCCGAGAACTGCAACTACGCCGCCCCGACTCCGACCTCGACGATCACGCGCGACGGCTCGGCCCAGGTCGCCCTCCGCGCTCGCTACGAGGGCTACCAGTGGGCCGGCGGCTGCTGGAACGACAACGACCGCGACGACTCACCGGGCGACCCGCCCGAGAACGCCTCGACCGGCGGCGAGGGCGGCGACTGCTCGGGCTTCACCTTCAAGGTCTGGCGCGAGTCGCTGAACGAGGGCGACGCCGGCTTCTACCAGTGGGGCATGCTCCGAGACGTCCACGGCCCGTACACCGCGGCGCGGTTCAAGAGCGGAGACGGCGCCCCCAACGTGACCGTGTCCAAATCGGTCCTGCTCAAGATGGACGCCTTGGCGAGCACGGGCCACATCGGGATGATCTACGCGAAGAACGCCGATGGGACCGATCAGATCATCGAGGCCAAAGGCGAGTCCTACGGCACGAACATCTGGACCCGCACGTACCGCGGCGACTCGAGCTACAGCGGCGTCCGCCGCACCGGCTGGAGCTCGTAGGCGCCGCCTCGCCGTGCGGGCTCGCCTCCTGAAGGTCGCCGTCTGGGCCACCCTCGCCGGCGCGCTCGCGGGGTGCGCCGGCGAGGGTGAGCGTCCGCCGGAGCGCTTGCTCGACGGCAGCCCTGCCCGCTCGCTCCCGGTCGAGCTGGAGGGCATCGACGCGCCGGCGGTCCTCACACGCGCCCGCCTCGCCGTCCCCTCGGACCTCGCCGCCGCCTCCGCGACCTTGTCCTGCCTGCGCGAGCGAGCCCGCGCGCTGACCCCGGCCGGCGCCGCGATCGAGCGGGTCGGCGTGTCGTCCGAGTCGGTGACCTTCCGCATCGCCGCCCGCGCCTCTCCCGGAGCCGTCTACGCGTGCGACAGAGGCGCGGGCTCGGGCGAGCCCGGGCGGCGCTGGTGCGGAAGCTCCTACGGCGAGCTCACCGGAGGGCGCCTGCACGACCCGCGCCTCGACCTCGGCTGCCACGGGCGCCAGGGCGAGCCGCTGGGCTTCGTCTGGGTCGAGCCGGCTGCGAGGACACGCTACGTGGCGGTCGAGCAGGCCGGCTACGTCGAGGTGTACGAGCCGCTGGGCGGCCTGCCCGTCCGCATCTCGTCGAGCACGGACGTCGACCTCGCCGCGTCCCGGGCGACCTTCGCCGTCTCCGAGCACGACCGCTCTGGCCGGCTCGTGCGCAGGTACCGGCTCGAAGCGGTGGTCGCGGGCTAGCGCGAGGGCAGACCACCCGCACGCGGCCGGGGGAGCGGGAGGGCGATGGTGAAGGTCGCTCCCGCGCCCGGCGCGGAGGTGACGGTGAGCGTGCCGCCGTGGGCCTCGACGATCGTCCTCGCGATCCAGAGCCCGAGGCCGGAGCCGGGCCGGCTCTGGTCGAGCCGCGTGCCGGGAGCGAAGATGCGCTCCTGGTCGGCCGGAGGGATTCCCGGCCCCGCATCCGAGACGCGGAGGAGGACCTCTCCCCTCCGCACGGCGGCCTCGGCGATCACGGTCGCTTCGGGAGGCGAGTGGGCGAGCGCGTTGGCGAGCAGGTTGCCGAGCGCCTGCCGGAGCCGCACCGGGTCTGCCAGGAGCCGCGGCAGCCCGGGAGCGACGCGAGCCTCGACGCGCGCGCCGCCGAGCTCGGCCAGCTGCATGGCTTCGCGCAGGAGGAGCCCCGGGTCGACCTCGGCGGGTCGCACGGACGCAAGCGCCGCGTCGAGCACGATTCGCTCGAGCCCGCGGCACGCGGCTGCCGCGAGGGCGGCCAGCTGTCGCCGCTCGGCCGCGTCGAGCTCTCCGCGAGCGAACGCCTCGTCGATCGCGCCCAGGGCGGCGACGGGGCTGCGCGCCTCGTGGACGCAGACGGCGAGGCGTTCGCGCAGCGGTGAGCCGCTCACGCCCGGCTCGCCCCCGCCGGCGCTCGCTCCTCCATCCGGGCGAGCGCCCACTCGGCCGCGTCCCGCAGAACCGGGTCGTGGGCGGCGGCGTAGCGCTCGACCGCCGGCCGGAGCGCGGGGGTGCCGACGTTGCCGGCGGCGACGAGCGCGTTCCGGCGCAGCCAGCGCGGGTCCTTGCGCGGTACGTACAGGCGCTCGAGCTCCGCGATCAGCTCGTCGCCGTCGCGCTCGAGCCACTCCCGCAGCGAGACGGTCGGCGTCGCCGAGGGGGGCGTCGTGGCCGTCGCTCGGCGCTTCTCGATCCCGCGGTTCCAGGGACAGACGTCCTGGCAGACGTCGCAGCCGTACACCATCGCACCGAGCTCCGAGCGGTAGGCCTCCGGTATCGGCGCCGCCGCCTGCGTCCAGTAGGACAGGCACTTCGTGGCATCGAGGACCCCAGGCTCGTCGAGCGCGCCCGTGGGGCAAGCGTCGATGCAGAGCCGGCAGGAGCCGCAGCCGGCTCCCAGCGGCGAGTCGGGCTCGATCTCGACGGTGGTGACGAGCGTTCCCAGGACGACCCAGGATCCGAATCGGCGCGTGATCGCCATCGTGTTCTTGCCGTAGAAGGCGATCCCGGCTCGCACGGCGGCCTCGCGGTCGACGTGCTCGTTCTCGTCCACGAGCACCCGGTAGGCGCCGCCCAACCGCTCGCCGAGCGTGCTCAGGGAAGCACGGAGCCGCGCGTACTCGTCGCGCCATGTGTAGCGGGCCAGGCGCCCCTCGTCCGGGCCCGTCTCGGGAGCCGGCGCGTAGTAGCAGCGCGCAGCGGAGACGACGGTTCGGGCGCCTTCGAGCAGGCGCTCGGGGTGGCAGGAGACCTCTGGACGCGCGGTCGTGAAGCGCAGGTCGGCGAAGAGCCCGCGCGCTTTCCGCTCCCGGATGTGGCGCTCCGTGTCCGTGTACGGCTCAACGGGAGCCGCGCCGAGCACGTCGAGCCCGAGGCCGGAGGCGAGCCGGCGCAGCGCGGCCGCGGTCATGAGAGGATTCTGCCTCGTGAAGGCGGTTCGCATCCACGAGGACGGCGGCCCCGAGGTCCTCCGCTACGAGGACGTTCCCGACCCTGTGCCGGGGCCGGGCGAGGTCCTGGTCGCGCTCCGCGCCGCGGCGCTGAACCACCTCGACCTGTGGATCCGCCAGGGCCTGCCCTCGGTGCCCAAGCCGCGCATCCTCGGCGCAGACGGGGCGGGAGTCGTGGCCGGGCTGGGCGAGGGGGTAAGCGGCTTCGCGCCCGGCGACCGGGTCGTGCTCAACCCCGGCGTCCCCCACGACGGCCGCATCGCGGTCATCGGCGAGCACATGGATGGCACGTACTGCGAGCTGAAGGCTGTCCCCGCGACCCAGCTCTACCCCCTCGCCGAAGGGCTCTCCTTCGAGGAGGCGGCTGCCTTTCCGCTCGTCTTCGAGACCGCCTACCGGATGCTCGTCACCAAGGCGGCGCTGCGGGAGGGCGAGTGGGTGCTGATCTGGGGGATTGGCGGTGGGGTCGCCCTCGCCGCCTTCGAGCTCGCCCGGGCCCTCGGCGCGCGGACGATCGTCACCTCGTCGAGCGAGGAGAAGCTCGAGCGCGCCCGGACGCTCGGGGCCGACGTGACGGTGAACCACGCCGAAGACGACGTCGTCCGAGCGGTGAACGAGGCGACCGGGGGTCGCGGTGCCGACGTGGTCGTGGAAACCGTCGGGGAGGCGACCTGGGAGCGCTCGCTCGCGGCCGCCGGCTACGCAGGACGCATCGTCGTCTGCGGAGCGACCTCCGGGCACAGTCCACCAGCGCGCCTCTACCGGCTCTGGTGGAAGCAGCTCACGGTCTACGGCTCGACCATGGGCATGCCCTCCGACTTCGAGGGCGCGTACGAGCTGGTTCGCACCGGCCGCGCGCGCGTCCACATCGACAGCGTCTTCCCGCTCGCGGAGGCAGCGAAGGCACACGAGCGGCTCCAGTCGGGGGCGCAGTTCGGCAAGGTCGTCCTCAGGATTCCGAGGTAGCGCGCTCGGGCTCGGCTAGGGCAGGGGCTGGAACTGGAAGCTGCGGATGACGACCTCGACCTCCCGGCCGTCGGAGGGCGCGGCGCCGCGGAAGAGCCAGAGGTTCATGCGCGCGTTCTCGCCCCCGGGAGGAGGGACATCGGGTCCCGCGTACGTCCACGACGCAGGGGAGGCGCTCGAGCTCGCGAAGCTCACCGAGCGCACCCCCCACGTGAAGGACTGGGTCGACGGCGACGCGCCCGGGGTGAGGAGGATCCGCTGCAAGTTCCCGTCTCCGTCCCACGGCTGGACGACGTACTGCCCGTTCGTAGGGTCGGCGGCGTTGCCCCAGCGGGCCGCTTCCCAGTCGATCTCGCGGTGGTTGTAGGCGGGGTCGTCGTTCCAGGTGAAGAGGCCGAGCACGACGTTGCGGTCGAGGGCATCGACCGGAGAGTCGAGCATCCACGTGTAGGTGCCGCGACCGAGGCTCTGCGTGTTGACCACCTCCGCGCAGTACCAGCGACCTCTGGAGCTCGTAATCCGGAGGTGCAGCTTCCCCTCCGCGTCCACCCACACGTTCCGGGACGAGCTGGAGAAGTGGTTCGGGCCGGGGCCGACCTTGCCGGCGCTCGCCTTGACCGTCCAGGTGTAGCCCGAGAACTCGATCGTCCGCGGAGCGGACGGTCTCGCGCCCCACGCCGAGACCACCGGCACAACCGCGGCCGCGAGCGCGGCGACGAGCAGCGCAGCCCTCGCCCCGGCTCTCCCGCTGCGATCCCTACCCGTCCTCACCCGCGCGCAGCGTCGACGTGCAGGGAGCTCCTGTCAAGCGCCGGGCTAGCCGAACCCGAGGATGAACTTGGCGTCGTCGGACATGCGGTCGGGAGTCCAGGGAGGGTCGAAGGTCAGCTCGGCCTCGACCTCCTCCACCCCCGGCAGCGACTGCACCGCCTCGACGATCCCGTCGGCGATCAGCGGACCGGCCGGACAACCCATCGAGGTCAGGCTGTAGAGCACCTTGACCCGCGGGCCCTCGACCTCGACGTCGTACATGAGCCCGAGCTCGACGATGTCCATGCCCAGCTCGGGGTCCTCCACCCCGTGCAGCGCCTCGACGACGTCGTCCTTGGTGACCATGGCGCAAGTGTAGAGGGGCCAGGCCGGATCAGGCCGTGGCCATGAGCTGATCGGCGCGCTGCAGCACGAGGTCGAGGACGGCGGCGATCGCGCGCTCGAGGGAGTCGTTGACGATCACGGGCACGTCGTACCGGCGCGCCCGCTCGACCAGGTAGTCCTGGATGAGGCGGATCTGCGGCAGCGCGTCGAGGTACTTGTCGAGCGGCCGCAGCCCCTCGGTCGCGTAGTCGCGCACCCAGAAGTGGCTGCGGTGGAGATTCTCGTCCTCGATCGCGACGAGGCACTGGACGACGAACGCGCCCGGGAACGTCCCGCCGACCATTCCGGGAACGAGGTGCACGCCCTCCAGCACCATCGACCAGCGCTCGGTGGCCGCACGCTCGAGCGCCGCCTGGACCCCGACGAGCACGTTCCGCGTCTGGTCGAGGAAGCCGAGCAGCGCGGCGTCCCCCGACTCCTCCTCCTCGGCCCGGGTCAGCGCGAGGCGTGCCTCGAAGCTCGAGTAGTGGACGGAGGGCATGAACTCCTCCGAGAAGAACGCCCGCATCGTCTGGCGGACGAAGTCGGTGGAGGTCACGCGCGTGATCCCCAGGCGGTGCGCGACCTCGGTGGCGATGGTCGACTTCCCGGTGCCGGTGGCGCCGCCGATGAGCAGGAGCAGCGGCTCGTCGACGCGCTGGAGCGCATCCAGCCGGCGCAGCCGCTGCACCGTGCGCGCAGCCTCCTCCTCCCCGATCACCCCTGCGGCCAGCTCTCCGAGCCGCTCCAGGTCGAGCGACAACGCGCCGCGCGCGGCCAGGTCCGACTCGGCGAGCCGGGCGATGGTGTACGAGCGCTCGGGGTCGAGCCCCGTGACGACGAGCGCCCTCGCC
Organism: Gaiellaceae bacterium; assembly: GCA_035559835.1. Taxonomy (GTDB): domain Bacteria; phylum Actinomycetota; class Thermoleophilia; order Gaiellales; family Gaiellaceae; genus GMQP-bins7. The sequence continues at coordinate 3,547 of DATMAP010000045.1, read as the reverse complement.
ATCAGCCCCTTGGAGAAGGGCACATCCTCGCCGAGAGGCAGCGGTATGGCGTGCCGGCGCTCGCTCACGAGGACATTCCTGCCACGTGCAGGAGCATCTCGTCAAGGTCCGGCTCCCCGGGCAGGGCGACGACGTCGTTGGCCGCGAGCACGACCTCCGCTCCCCGGGCGAGCCCGGCCTGGGCGACGACGTCCACCGCCGCCGCCTTCAGCTCGATCAGGAAGACGTCGGCGGCGACCTCCGCCAGCTCGGCCCGGAGCGCGGCGCGGTCGGCGAGGTGCCCGGAGACGTGGACGACGCGCGCGCCGTGCTCGTCCTCGAGGTGGGCCGCGAGCGCCGCGTGCGCCGACGAGGCGGCGGTGCAGAAGTACGCGACCGAGCGGCCGCGCACATCCGCCGCGGGCCGGGGCCGGAGCACGCTCGCGACCGTCGCCACCCCGGGTGGAGCCTGCGCCGCAACGGCGGCGCGAACCTGCTCCCAGCCACTCCCCGGCTCGCACATGGTCACGACTACGAGGTCCGCGAGCGCAAGGCGGTAGGCGTTCAGGTAGCCGGCCGCGACCGCAGGGTCCTGCTGGCCGGAGACGACGAGGATCCGCCGGTCGGTGGCGACCGGCGGGATCGCCGCCCCGCTCCCGTCGAACACCACGAGCTCGGGCTCGAGCGCGGCTGCAGCCCGCGCGCCCTCGAGCACGTTGGAGACGAACACGGCCCCGGCCAGGCCGCCGCCGCAGCGCCGGCAGCCCACCGTCTCGACGCCGGCGAGGGCAGCCGTCTCCAGGTGGTCGGAGGCGGCGTGGCGGCCGGCCCGAGAGAGCTCGACGAGGGCCTCGACCGTGGGCGGCACGCTGATCGTCTCCGGCTCCCGGGGCCCGCCGCGCCCCATCGCGACGACGACGACCCGCCGGTTCCGCGAGGCGAGCCGCGCGAGCTGGCCGGTCACGGCTGTCTTCCCGACCCGCTTGCCCGTCCCCAGCACGGCGACCGCGGGCAGGCCGAACGGCTCGAACGCCGGCGGCTCGAGCCGGAAGTCGGCGCCGACGTAGGGCAGCCCGTGGGCGAGCACCCGGCTCGCGAGCGCGAGCCGTTCCACGGGGCCGAGCACCGGCTCGTCGGAGAGGTCGACGACGAGCTCGGGGGTGTGACGCGTGAGCGCCGTCTCCAGGTCGTGCTCGAGCGGGACGCCGTACTCCGCTCCCTCGCCGCGCAGCTTCTCCGTGCCGCCCACGAGGACGGCGGCGACGAACGCGTACGGGAGCGAAGCCAGGGCGTCCGAGACGACCGGGGGGTAGTGCTCGCCGTCGACGATCGCGAGCGCGCGGGGCGGGCTCACGTCCGCGAGGTGACCTCGTCCTCGATCGCGCCGGTGAACTTCGCGTACTCGAGCGTGTCGAGGGAGAAGGAGACGAGCTTGACCTGCCCGTGGAACGGATGCCGCCGCCACACCTCGACGCGGCCGTCGGTGATCTCGACCACGTTGTAACAGGGCCTCGTGTTCCCGCGGAGGCGCAGCGACGAGACGGTTCCCGCGTTGACGACGAACAGGTCCTCCAGCCGCCAGGCGTAGGGCACATGCTTGTGTCCGGAGAGGACGAGACGCACGCCGGCCCGCTGCAGGCACTCGATCGCATCGCCGGCGTCGTGGACGATGTTGCGCTCGCGCCCCGTCCCCGGAACGGGCAGCAGGTGGTGGTGGAGCGCGAAGACCTTGAGGTCGGCCGGCTCGGCCGCGAACTGCTCCTCGATCCAGCGGTAGCGACCGCGGCCGATCTGCCCGTGGTCGAGATCGGGCTCGCTCGAGTCCACCGCCACGACGACCACGCCGCCCCGGCGCAGCACCGAGTTCCGCTCGCCGAACATCTCCTCGAAGTGGACGTAGCCGACGTTCCGCGAGTCGTGGTTTCCCGGGACGACCACGACCGCGTCGCAGTCGATGCGCTCGAGGTACTCGCGCGCGGTCAGGTACTCGTGGCGGAAGCCGAAGGTGGTCAGGTCGCCCGTGCAGACGACGATGTCGGGCCCGAGGTCGTTGATCTCGCTGATCGCCCGCTCGAGGAGGCTCGCCTCGAAGTACGGGCCCCCGCAGTGCAGGTCCGAGAGGTGGGCGATGCGGAAGACGCCGTCGGCGCGGGCCACGGGGACAGTCTACGAGGACCGGCGCCGTCCGAGGCCGCTGCTACCCTGGCGCAGGTGCGGGAGGAAGATCCCGTTTTCCAGGCATATTGCGGCTCGGAGCCGCCTCGCTTCGCGAATCGCAGCGAGCTCGAGTGCGCGAAGATCCTCGACTTCTACGGCGTGCCGTGGGACTACGAACCCCATTCGTTCGTGCTCGAGCGCGACGCCGAGGGACGCGTCGTCAGCGCCTTCACCCCCGACTTCTACCTGCCCGAGCAGGACCTCTTCATCGAGGTGACGGTGATGAAGCAGTCGCTCGTGACGCGGAAGAACCGCAAGCTGCGCGCGCTGCAGCGGCTCTACCCGGAGGTCCGGGTGAAGCTCTTCTACCGGCGCGACGTCGAGCGACTCGCGCAGCGCTACCGGCTCCGGATCGCCTCGTAGCCGTGCAGCCCGCCGATCTTCGCTCGGAGCACGGCACGCTCGACTCCGTGTACCTGACGGCGGCCCAGCTCGCGACCCGCGTCCGCGAGCTGGGCGCCGAGATCGCGCGCGACTACGCGGAGCTCGACCCCTTGCTGGTGGCGCCGCTCAAGTCGAGCGTCGTCTTCCTCGTCGATCTCGCGCGCGCCCTCACCATCCCCCACACGCTCGACGTCGTCGAGCTCGCGCCCTACGCGCACGACCGCGGCGGCGGCGTGCGGCTGCTCAAGGACGTCGACGTCCCCCTCGCCGGTCGCCACGTCCTCCTCGTCGAGGACGTGGTGGACACGGGGCTCACCCTCCACTTCCTCGTTCGCACCTTCGCCCTGCGCAAGCCGGCGAGCCTGGCCGCGGTGACGCTCCTCGACCGCCCCTATCGGCGGCTGGTCGAGGACATCCCGCTCCGCTACGTCGGCTTCACCGTGCCCGACGAGCTGTTCGCAGGCTACGGGCTGGGGCTGGACGAGCGCTGGCGCGCGCTTCCCGACCTGCACGTCGTCCGGGCTGCCCAGCTCCCCGGCGCGGCCAGCGAGGCCGCGTAACCGGCCGCGGGGCCCTCGGATCAGAGGTAGCCGAGCGGGTCGACCGCGATCCCGTTCACGCGCACCTCGAAGTGCAGGTGCGGCCCGGAGGAGTTGCCCGTGGAGCCGATCAAGGCGATCGTCTCGCCCTGCGCGACGCGCTGGCCGACCGAGACGAGGATGGCGGACGCGTGCGCGTAGGCGGTCGCGAGCCCGTTGCCGTGGTCGAGCACGACGAGGTTGCCGTAGCCGCCGAGCCAGCCGGCGTGGATGACCGTCCCGGCCGCCGCCGCTCGGATGGGCGTGCCGCTGGAGGCGGCGATGTCGATCCCCTCGTGCAGCCGTCCCCAGCGCATCCCGAACCCGCTCACGACCGGCCCGTTCACGGGCCAGATGAAGCCGCTCGCCGACGGGGCGCCGCTGCCGGT
>DATMAP010000044.1:0-7436 GCA_035559835.1 Gaiellaceae bacterium | reverse complement strand
GGCGCGGCCGGAGGCGCGCTGGGCGCGATCTGCGCCGCCGCCGTCCTCGCCGGCGCGCGCCGGCGCGGTGGGACGCGGGGCGGTCTCGCCTTCCTCGCCGGCCTGGGCGGGCTGCTGCTCGCGCTCGCTGCGCTCGTGCCTCTCGCCGGGTATCTGGAGGCGCTTCTCCTTCCGCTCGTCGCGAGCCGGCTGCGCGCACGCCAGGCCGCGCGCTACGCCGGGCTGCGCACGCTCGCGCGCTGATGATCCCCGCCTTCGAGCCACGCTCGGAGCCGATGCTGGGAGACCCCGGCGAGGCGCGCGCACGGATGGTGCAGCTCCTGCGCGAGCAGGGGATCTCGGACGAGCGCGTCCTCGCGGCCATGAGCGTCGTGCCGCGCGAGCTGTTCCTCCCGGAGAACCTGCGTCGCTTCGCCTACGACGACACGGCGCTGCCCATCGGCCACGGGCAGACCATCTCGCAGCCCTTCATGGTGGCGAGCATCTGCGAGCTCCTCGAGCTGGCGGGCGACGAGCGCGTGCTCGACGTCGGGACCGGCTCCGGGTACCAAGCCGCCGTGCTCGCCGAGCTGGCGGCGGAGGTCGTGACCATCGAGCGGGTGCCCGAGCTGGCCTCCCGGGCGCGCGCGGCGCTCGTGGACGCGGGCTACCCGCAGGTCGAGGTCCTGGTCGGGGACGGCTCGCTGGGCGCCCGGGAGCGCGCTCCCTTCGACGCGATCGCGGTCGCGGCGGCCGCTCCGCGCGTTCCGCAGGCGCTGTACCGGCAGCTCCGCCGCGGGGGGCGCCTCGTCCTGCCGCGGGGCGCCTCCTGGGGGCAGGACCTCGTGCAGATCATCCGGACCGAGCAGGGCCCGGTCGAGCGGATCTCCGTGCCCTGCCGCTTCGTCCCGCTCCTCGGCAGCGGAGGCTTCCGGCGTGCCTGACCCCCTCGGGGGTGGCGGCGACCGCACACCCGGCTACGCTGCGGCCGTGATGGACGCGCAGGCGGCGGAGAGTCCCGGGCTGACGCGCGCCCGCTTGGTGGCCGCGCTGCGCCGGCCTGCGAACTGGGGGCAGCTGGCCCGCTTCTGCGTCGTCGGCGCGAGCGGCTACGTCGTCAACCTCTGGGTCTTCTCGCTGCTCGTGCTCGTGCTCGGGGTGCACTACCTGCCGGCCGCGGTCTGCTCGTTCCTGGTCGCGGTCACGAACAACTACACCTGGAACCGGCTCTGGACGTTTCGCGCCCAGCGCGGGCACGTCGGCTACCAAGGCCTGCGCTTCCTGGTCGTCTCCACGCTGGCGCTGGGCGCGAACCTGGCCGTGCTGGAGCTGCTCGTCCGCGTGGGCCTGGCCGAGGTGTTCGCGCAGGCGATCGCGATCGTGCTGGTCACGCCGGTGAACTTCGTCGGCAACAAGCTCTGGTCGTTCGGACCTCGCCGCTGATCGCGCTCGCCGCCCTGGTGGCGGCCTTCGCGCTGGCCCCGCCTGCGGCCGCGGCGGCCGGGGCAGCTCCGCTTGCCGAGCCGCCCCTGAGCGTCCTCGAGGAGCCGCGCCTGGACGAGCACGCAGCCGTGCGCGCCGCGCTCGCCCACCCCCACGTGGCGGCCTGGCTTCGGCGCTACCCGCCCGGGCCGACGACCGCGGCCACCTTCCGGCCGGAGTCGAGGACCTGGGTCGTGAAGGCGTGGTCGGGCGAGGCCGGGCAGATCGTCCAGGCTGTCGTCGAGGACACGACCGGCCGCGTGACGGAGGCCTGGACCGGGCCGCAGGTGGCGTGGAAGATGGCTCGAGGGCGAGCGGGCGCCTTCGGCGGGAAGACGCTGCTCGAGCCCGCCGTCTGGATCGCGTTCTGCCTCGTCTTCCTCGTCGGCCTGGCCGACCTGCGCCGGCCGCTCTCGCCGGGGAACCTCGACCTGCTCGCCCTGCTCTCGTTCTCCGTCTCGCTCGCCTTCTTCAACCGCGGCGAGATCTTCCGCAGCGTCCCTCTCGCCTACCCTCCGCTCGTCTACCTGCTCGCGCGGGGGCTCTGGGTGGGGCTGCGCGCTCGGCGTCCAACGCTCCGGCCGGCCTGGCCGGTGTGGGCGTTCGCCGTCGCGGCGGTCTTCCTGCTCGGCTTTCGCATCGGCCTCAACGTCGAGTCCCCGCGCGGCGTCATCGACGTCGGGCTCGCCGGGGTCGCGGGCGCGAGCCGCATCCTGGACGGCGAGGCGCCGTACGGGCACATGCCACAGCGGGGCGACCTCGAGCCTTGCGGCCCCCCGGACACCGACGGGCAGGTCCGCGACCGCATACAGACGAACGGGCGCTGCGAGTCGGCGATCGAGCGGGGCGACACGTATGGCCCCGTCTCCTACCTCGCCTACGTGCCGGCGACGCTCGCCTTCGGCTGGAGCGGGAAGTGGGACTCGCTGCCGGCCGCGCACGCGACCTCGATTGGTCTCGACCTCCTCGCCGTCCTCGCGCTCTGCCTGATCGGGCTGCGCTTCGGCGGTCCCCGGCTGGCTGCGATCCTCGCCTTCGCCTGGCTTTCCTACCCGTTCACGGCCTACGCGCTGAACGCGAACACGAACGACGTGCTCATGCCGGCGCTGCTCTTGCTCGGCTTCTGGCTCGTCTCGTCGGCTCCCGCGCGCGGCGCCGCGGTCGCGCTCGCCGGCTGGACGAAGTTCGCCGCGCTCTTGGCCGTGCCGCTCTGGGCGACCTACCCGGCCGCCGATCGGCGGCGGCTTGCCCGCTTCGCGGCTGCGTTCGCGGCCTCGAGCCTGGCCGCCTTCGCCATCCTGCTGCTCGAGCCCGACCTCTGGGGCGCCCTGCGCACCTTCTGGGAGCGCACGGTCGGCTTCCAGCTCGGCCGGGACTCGCCCTTCTCGCTCTGGGGCTGGGGCTCCTACCACGCCCGCGGCATCCCCGACCTGGGAGCCGTCCAGCCGGTGCTGGCCGTCGCGGCCGGCCTGCTCGCGGTCGCGCTCGCAGCGGTGCCCCGGCGGAAGGGGCCGGTGCAGCTCGCGGCGCTGACGGCCGCGGTGCTGCTCGCCGGCGAGCTCGCCCTCGGCCACTGGTTCTACCTCTACCTGCCCTGGGTCTTCCCCTTCGTCGCGCTCTGGCTGCTCCTGCCGGCCGAGACGGAGGCCGAGGCCTAGGAGAAGGGGATGCGGAGGGTCTCGATCGACAGCGCCCGGCCGGTGCTCGGGTCGGCGTCGATCAGCGCGCCCTCGATCCGCACGTCGCCCTGCGCGGTGGCGAAGCGCACGGGCAGCCCGGTCCGCATCCGGCGGATCGCCAGCTCGGCTTCGACGCCGATGACCGAGTCGTGCGGGCCGGTCATGCCGGCGTCGGTGAGGAAGGCCGTCCCCCGCGGCAGCACCTGTGCGTCGGACGTCTGCACGTGCGTGTGCGTGCCGACGACCGCGGTCACGCGCCCGTCCAGCCAGCGCGCGAGAGCGGCCTTCTCGCTCGTCGCCTCGGCGTGCACGTCCACCAGGACGAGCGGCGTCTCCCGGGCCGCCTGCTCGACCAAGCCGTCGATCAGCTCGAACATCGAGGTCGCCGGATGGAGGAAGAGCGACCCGAGCACGTTGATGACGGCCACGCGCTCTCCGCCCCTCGCGGAGACGACGGCGAGACCCCGGCCGGGCGCGTTCGACGAGGCGTTCGCGGGACGGACGACGCGGTCCGAGGCGCCTAGGTAGTCGCCGATCTCGGTGCGCCGGAAGGCGTGGTTGCCGAGGGTGATGGCGTCGGCGCCAGCGGCGAGCAAGCGCTCGGCGAGCCGGGGGGTGATCCCGACCCCGTCCGCCACGTTCTCCCCGTTCAGCACGCAGATGTCGACGCCCAGCTCGGAGCGGAGCGTGGGCAGGCGCGCCTCGACCGCCCTCCGTCCGGGGGCGCCGACGACGTCTGCGAGGAAGAGGATGCGCAGGGCGGGGAGACTACGGCACGCGGAGATTCGCCGAGGGGTAGACCTGGATGGAGACGTTGTTCCCCCGGTCGCTCGCGAAGCGGGCGAGCGCCTGCCGCTCGACGGCGGCGATGTCGGCCACCGTGCCGAGCTTGGACGAGCCGGCGGCCACGTTCGCCCCGACGCTCAGCGCCCGGTCCGGGCGAACGTTGCGCACGGTGACGACGAGCGAGGGCGCGGTCTGCGGGCGCAGCTCGATCTCCGCGCCGACCACGCGCCCGGAGACGACCTGGTCGCGGATGGCGACGACCGTCCCGTCCACCGGGGAGTAGACGTCGGTCCCGGCGACTGCGCCGACGTCGAGGGTGCGCAGCGGCCCGCCCTCGAGCTGGTACCAAGCCGGCCCGCTGCGAGACGAGCCCGTGATCCGGTGCCAGAGGCGCGCCAGGAGCCCTTCGTTGGCCTGCGGCCCCGCCGGGTGGAGGACGTAGGCGTCCGGCTCGGAGCCGTGGAACCCGATCGCGGTCGTCTCGCCGTGCGCGACCGGGGACTGCACGCGCAGGTTGCCCACGGTCGCGAGCACGACCGGCTCCGGCAGCACGGTGGCGGCGGGGGGCGGGAGAGACGAGGGCCCGCTGGGGGTGCCGCCGCCTCCGCCGCCGGTGCCGAACGCGCTCAGGAGGAGCACGGAGATGGCCCCCAGCCCCGTGACGAGACCGAGCGCGAGCCAGCGCGCTCGTGCCTGTGCCCGCCGCCGGCGTGCACGGAGCCGGGCGGCGTGTCGCGCCCGCGCGGTGTCCATCGCCCGGACCGTAGCAAGCTCGGCCGCGGGCGGGGTAGCCGGGGGGAGGCGATACGATCCGCCCATGGCCGGCTCCGGCCCGACGATCCAGATCCCGCGGTGGATCCAGCTGGTCGGCCTGCCCGTCCTGCTCGTCCTCGCCTTCCTCCTCGCCGAGGCGCTCGGGCACGTCCTCTTCCTCTTCCTGACCGCGGCCGTGATCGCGTTCACGCTCAACCCGCTCGTCCGAGATCTGACGCGGATCCGCGTCCCGCGCGGGCTCGCGGTCACGGTCGTCTACGCGGTCTTCGCAGCGTCCGTGGCCGCGCTGCTCGTGGCCGTCGGCGTGGTCGCGTTCAATCAGACGCGGCAGGCCGCCGAGCAGGTCGACGCCTACGTGACCGAGCGCGACCCGCTCAGCGGCCAGACGGCAGCCGAGCAGGACCTCGACTCGCTCCAAGCCTGGCTCGACGACCACGGCCTCGAGCGGATCCAGATCCGCGAGCGGGCGAGCGACTGGATCGACTCGATCGGCGCCGGCGAGGTCTCCGGGTACGTGCAGGACGCGATCTCGTTCGCGCAGGGCGCGGCCCTCTCGGTCGTCCTGCTCCTGTTCTCGGTCATCCTGGTCGTGGTCATCTCCATCTACATGCTCCTCGATATGCCACGGCTCGAAAGCTCGATCGACTCGCGCTTTCCGCCCCACGGCGGTGCCCCGCTCACCCAGCGGATCGAGAGTGCCCTCTGGGGCTACGTGCGGGGGCAGGCCATCCTTTCGGCCGTGATCGGCTCGAGCGCAGGTGTAGGCATGTGGGCGCTGGGCGCGCTCGGGCTGGTCGAGGGAGCGCAGGAGTACGCGCTCCTGTTCGGGCTCTGGACCGCCTTCATCGAGGTCATTCCCTACATCGGTCCCTGGCTCTCGGCTGTGCCGCCGGCGGTGTACGCCCTCTTCGCCGACCCTCCCTGGGGCCTCCTCTGGGTGGCGGCGCTCTTCCTCTTCATCTACCAGGTGGAAGGGCACGTGGTTGTGCCGAACGTGATGGCGAGCGCGCTCCGCCTGCACCCCCTGCTCGTCATCTTCGGCCTGCTCGCCGGTGGGGCGCTGTACGGCATCCCCGGCGTCCTCGTCGCCCTGCCCACGATGGCCGGCCTGCGCGCCATCTGGGATTTCTTCCGCGAGCGGGTCCGGCTCGAGCGCTGGGACGAGGGCGGTCCGGATGTCCCCGTCGAGGTCGAGCTGGAGCCGCCGCGCGTGGAGCCGCCCAGGGCGGCGAGCGGCTCGGGCTAGGCTGGTCGGGATGTGGGGCACGATCGCCCGCGAGGCGGCGGCCGAGAGCGCGCTCTGGGCTGGCTGCCTGCGTCCGGACGCGGAGCGAGTGCGCCTCGCCGTCTTCTCCCCGCTCGCGCCGGCGCACCACGCGCTCGGGCTGGAGACGATCTACGAGGGCTACCTCGTCCACTACGGGCGGCCGCGCCTGTTCGCGCCGCCGGACGAGGACCTCGCCCTCCTCCTCGGCGACTACCTGTACGCGCACGGCCTCGTCCGCATCGCCGCGACCGGCGACGTGGCCGCGGTCGCCGACCTGGCCGAGCTGATCTCCCTGTGCGCCCAAGCGCGGGCGGAGGGGCGAGCGGGCGACGGGCCCGCCTGGGCGGCGACCGCCGCGCTCCTCGGGCGGGGCGGGCTCGAGGCCGCGCGCGATGGCCTCCGTCTCCGCGGCGAGCCCGCCGCGCTCGAGCGGGCAGCGCGCGAGGCAGCCGGCGACGAGGCGGTTGACACGGCGCTCGCTGCACACGCCTCGCTCGTCGGGTAGAGTCGCGGCTCGATGGGTGCGCTGGCACTGCTGCTCGCGAAGACGGCCGCCGAGGAGGGGCGCGACATCGTCCTCTCCATGCTCGTCGTCGGACTCGTCTTCCTCGCCGTGGTCGCGCTCGGCGAGCTGAGCGAGTGGCGCGGCCGCCGCCGGGGCTAGGGCAGGACCGGGAAGCCCTCGCGGCGCGCGGCGGCCGCGAGGCGATCGCCGAGCGTGAGGAACGGCAGGCTCTCGGGTTGCTCGGCGCTTGCCGTCTTGGCCGCGGCTGCGCATTCGCGCAGCCTGTCGGGGTCGAGAGGCTTCTTCGGCCGCCGTTTGACTCCCCAGTCGCTCCAGTCGCTTCAGCCGCTCGTCCCAGTCCACCTCGGTCGCCGGGACGGGACGATTCCTGCTGCAGGCGTACCGCAAATCGGTGATCGTCACTAGATCCGTTTGTGACGTGGCTGCATCTGACGGATGATCTGGCCGTGCGTAGCGACCTCCCCTCCGGCACGGTCACCTTCTGCTTCACCGACGTCGAGGGCTCGACGAAGTTGCTCCACTCGCTCGGCGCCGAGGGCTACGCCGAGACGCTCGCGGAGCACCGGCGGGTGATCCGCGAGGCCTGCGCTTCCGAGGGCGGGGTCGAGGTGGACACGCAGGGGGATGCCTTCTTCTTCGCCTTCTCGACCGCGCCGGGGGCGCTCGCCGCCGCCGCGGCCTTCACCGAGGCCCTCTCCTCTGGGCCCGTGCAGGTGCGGGTCGGCCTGCACACCGGCACCCCGCTGCTGACCGAGGAGGGCTACGTCGGCGGCGATGTCCACCGCGCCGCCCGTATCGCCGCGGCCGGTCACGGCGGGCAGGTGCTCGTCTCGTCTTCCACGGCGCAGCTCGTCGAGCTCGAGCTCCGCGATCTCGGCGAGCACCGGCTCAAGGACCTCGCCGCCCCCGAGCGCATCTACCAGCTCGGGGAGGCGGACTTCCC
>DATMAP010000043.1:0-9066 GCA_035559835.1 Gaiellaceae bacterium | reverse complement strand
ACCTTCAGCCGCTTGGTGACCGCATCATCGTCGAGGTCCTCGAGGAGGAGGAGACGACGGCGAGCGGCATCGTGCTCCCGGACACGGCCAAGGAGAAGCCCCAGCGTGGCCGGGTTCTCGCCGTCGGCCCCGGGCCTCGCGACGAGGACGGCGAGTACATCAAGATGGACCTGGAGGAGGGTGACGAGGTCATCTTCTCCAAGTACGGCGGGACCGAGATCAAGATCGGGACCGAGGAGTACCTGATCCTGCGCGAGTCCGACGTGCTCGCAAAGGTCGTCGGCACCCGCGAGCCCGCGGGCGCGACCGCGTAGAGGAGGGACGCGAGAGAGATGGCTCACAAGGAACTGCTCTTCAACGAGGAGGCGCGCCGGGCGCTTGAGCGCGGCGTCAACAAGCTGGCCGACGCGGTCAAGGTGACCCTTGGTCCGAAGGGCCGGTACGTCGTGCTCGACAAGAAGTTCGGCGCTCCCACGATCACCAACGACGGCGTCACCATCGCCCGCGAGATCGAGATCGAGGACGTCTTCGAGAACCAGGGCGCCCAGCTCGTCCGCGAGGTGGCCACGGCGACGAACGACGTGGCCGGGGACGGGACGACGACGGCGACCGTGCTGGCCCAGGCGATCGTCCGCGAGGGCCTGAAGAACGTCGCCGCCGGCGCCAACCCGATGGCCCTCAAGCGCGGGATCGAGCAGGCCGTCGACTGGGTGGTGGAGGACCTCAAGTCCCAGTCGAAGGAGGTCTCGGGCAAGGAGGACATCGCCCGGGTGGCCACCGTCTCGGCCCGCGAGCGCGAGATCGGCGACGTGATCGCCGACGCGATCGACAAGGTCGGCAAGGACGGCGTCGTGAACGTCGAGGAGGGGCAGACCTTCGGCCTCGAGCTCGAGTTCACCGAGGGCATGCAGTTCGACAAGGGGTACCTGTCCCCATACATGATCACGGACGCCGAGCGGATGGAGGCGGTGCTCGAGGATCCCTACATCCTCATCGCCAACCAGAAGATCGGCGCCGTGAAGGACCTGCTGCCCGTGCTCGAGCAGGTGATCCAGGCCGGCAAGCCGCTGCTCATCGTCGCCGAGGACGTGGAGGGCGAGTCGCTGGCCACGATCGTCGTCAACAAGCTCCGCGGCACGTTCACCGCGGTCGCGGTCAAGGCCCCGGGCTTCGGTGACCGCCGCAAGCGGATGCTGGAGGACATCGCCATCCTCACCGGCGGCGAGGTCATCACCGAGGAGATGGGCCTCAAGCTCGAGAACACGAAGCTGTCGCAGCTCGGGCGCGCCCGCAAGGTCGTGGTGGACAAGGACTCGACCACGATCATCGACGGCGCAGGCGACCCGGAGGCGATCAAGGCCCGCATCAAGCAGCTGAAGTCGGAGATCGAGACGACCGACTCCGACTTCGACCGCGAGAAGCTGCAGGAGCGGCTGGCCAAGCTCTCCGGCGGCGTCGCCGTGGTCAAGGTCGGCGCGGCGACCGAGACCGAGATGAAGGAGAAGAAGCACCGCGTCGAGGACGCGCTGCAGGCCACCCGGGCCGCGCTCGAGGAGGGCATCGTCCCCGGCGGCGGCGTCGCGCTCCTGAACGCCGCAGACGCGGTCAAGGCCACGCTGGACGAGCTCGAGGGCGACGAGCGGACGGGCGCCCGGATCATCCTCCGCGCGCTCGAGGAGCCGCTCCGCCAGCTCGCCTCGAACGCGGGGCTCGAGGGCTCGGTCGTCGTGGACAAGGTCCGCGCCGCCAAGAAGGGCGAGGGCCTGAACGTGGAGACGGGCGAGATCGAGGATCTCGTCAAGGCCGGGATCATCGACCCGACCATGGTCACCCGCTCTGCGCTCCAGAACGCGGCCTCGATCGCGAAGAACATCCTCACCACCGAGGCCGTCGTCGCCGAGATGCCGGAGAAGGAGAAGGCTCCGGCCGGCATGCCCGGCGGCGGGATGGACTTCTAGCGGTCCCCCTCCCCTCCCCCGGGACGCGAAGGGCCGGCAGTCGCCGGCCCTTCGCCGTCTCGGTGCCCGCGCTCGCGGCTACTCGCCGAAGGGCGTCCAGAAGACGTACGTGATCAGCCGCCGGCCGCCGCCGAGCTCGTCCACGTAGAGCGATCCGTTCGCGCGGCTCGCCTGCGAGAAGGGCGGCGCGTTGCCGGGGAGGGAGGCCGGTGCGGATGCGACCGTCGTGCTCGAGTCGAGGTGGGAGTAGATGGTCGCGAGCTGGTCGTAGTCGTGCTGGTTCGGGTGCTCGAAGTGATCCGGGACGTGGTAGTCCATGCACGTGTGCGGCGTGATGGGGGCGTTGTTGAAGTTCTCGTCTTGGTGCCCGAGGCCGAAGTCGTGCCCGACCTCCTGGCACATGACGAGGCTGCGCCAGCCGACCGTGTTGTACGTCGACGTGTCGTGGTAGGTGTCGTTGAGCTTCGCGATCGCCTGGGTGATGTGGCTGCCAGAGGCCCAGATCTGGGCGAGCCCGAGCCAGCCCGTGTTCCCGTAGCGGGCGTTGCAGACCTCGATCCGGCCTTGCGTCGGCCGGCAGTTCCTGGGGTTCGTGCCGCCGGCGACCTTGGTCAGGTCGAGCACGCTGGAGGCGCGCCAGTCCGAGATCGCCTGGTCGAGGTACGCGTCCCAGCGGGAGTCGACGTTGTCGCCGACCTTCAGCGTGAACGGGTTGGACGTGCGGGCCCAGTGGTAGCTGCCCCAGCTGTGGCTCGCGAGAGCCGAGCCCACGAGCGCCACCGCTGCGGCCGCCACGGCGACCAGCGCCAAACGCCTCCCTGTCATCGAGCCTCCTTGGTGTCGCGGGTACGCCGTGCTGCTCGAAGTGTGGCCTGTACGGCGCCGAAGTCAAGGAGCGGGCCCCGGCAACGAGGAGCGGCCGCTGGGGGGGCGGCCGCTCGGAGGGGAAGAACTGGGGAGGATGGGTCGCTCTGGTTGTCGGCGATCCGCCCGCGTCGCTCCTCCCCCGTCCGGGGGAACTTTCAGAACGCGTAACGCTCCTCGCGGAAGGGATCGGCGTCGTTCGAGTACCCGTAGCGCTCCCAGAACCCGGGCCGGTCCTCGGCGGTCAGCTCCAGTCCGCGCAGCCACTTCGCGCTCTTCCAGAAGTAGCGGCCGTGGACGACGAGGCGCAGCGGCCAGCCGTGCTCGGGGGCGAGCGGCTCGCCGTCGGCGTGCGTCGCGAGCAGGGAGAGCGGGTGGCGGAGCGACTCGAGCGGGACGTTGGCCGTATAGCCCTGCTCGGCGTGGGCGACGACGTAGCGGGCAGACGGCAGGGGCTTCGCGAGCTCCTCGAGCGCGCTCCAGTGGACGCCTGCGAAGGTGACGTCGAAGCGGCTCCAGCGGGTGACGCAGTGGATGTCCTCCGTCACCTCGGTCCGGGGCAGCGCCGAGAGCTCCTCCCAGCTCAGGCGGAGCGGGTGCTCCACCTCGCCCCAGACGGTGAGGTCCCACGTCGCGAGGTCGGTCTCCGGGATCGTGCCGGCATGGAGGACGGGCCACTTCTCGGTCAGGTACTGGCCCGGCGGCAGGCGGGCGGGGTCGTAGCCCGCCTCGACTACCTTCCGCTCGGCCTTGCTCCGGAACATCGCTCCTACACTAGTCGCGATGACCGTGACCACGGTACGCGTCGCCCGCCGCCCGCGCGCCTTCGTCGCCGTGCGCGGTCCGGACGCCGCCTCGTACCTCCAGGCCATGCTCTCGAACGACGTAGAGGCGCTCTCCCCCGGGGAGGCGTGCGAGGCCCTGCTCCTCACACCCAAGGCGCGCGTGATCGCACCCATGACCGTCTGGCGCCGGGGCCCGGACGACTTCCTGCTCCTGACCGAGCCGGGGCTCGGGGAGCCGCTGCGCGCAGCCCTTTTGCGCTCGCGCTTCGCCGCCCGCTGCGAGATCGAGCTGGAGGAGCACGTCTCGGCGGTCGTCCTCGGCGGGAGGGAAGGGATCCCCAACCGGGAGTACGGCGTGCCGGCGGTGGAGGTGCTCGACGCGGAGCTGGAGCCGACGGTGGGCGAGGACGAGCTCGAGCTGCTGCGGATCAGGGCCGGGACCCCTCGCTTCGGGCGGGAGATCGACGAGCGCGTGCTGCCCGCGGAGGCGGGTCTGGACGTGCGGGCGATCGACTTCGGCAAGGGGTGCTACCCGGGCCAGGAGCCGGTCGCGCGCCAGCGCTACCGCGGTCGCGTCAATCGCACCCTGCGCGTGCTCGAGCTGGAGGGCGAGGCGCTGCCGGAGCCGGACGCGGAGCTGACCTACGCGGGGAAGGTGGTGGGACGAGTCACGAGCGCCGCCCGGGAGGGCGACCACGTCCTCGCCCTCGCCTACGTGCGCGTCGAGGTGCCGCACGACGCGGCCCTCGACCTCTCGGGCCGGCGAGTGCGCCCGGCATGATTCGAACATGCGACCTCAGCCTCCGCAGGGCTGCGCTCTATCCCCTGAGCTACGGGCGCGCGGGCACCCAGTCTAGCGGCGGCACTTCTCCGGGCGGCGGTCGCCGCCGCTACGTGGTCGTCGAGCGGTAGCCGGTGGCGGCGGGGCCGGCCAGTCGGGCGCCGACGACCGCCTCGGCGGCCTTGGCGCTCCGCGGGTGGCCGGTCACCGCGGCGAGGAAGTCGTCGCGCTCGAGCGCGTACACGACCGCGGGAGTCAGCGCGGTCACGGTCGCCGTGCGCGGGACGTCGCGGAGGAGCGCAATCTCGCCGAAGTACCCGCCGGGCCCGAGCCGGGAGAGGGGCTCTCCGGCCTGGGAGACCTCGACCTCGCCCTCGGCGAGGATGTAGAAGCGGTCGCCGGCCTCGCCCTCCCGGACGAGCACCGTCCCCGGCTCGAGGCGGAGCGGAACGAGGCGCGCGGCGAGGTGCTCCAGCGATCCGCCCGGCAGCGGGGCGAAGATGGGGACCGCGGCCAGGATCCGGAGCTCCTCCGCTCCGGGCGCCGGGGTGGCGGCGTCGATGCGGGCGACCTGGGCGCCGAGGAGCGCGACGAGCACGGGCAGGAAGCCGCCGACGGCGATGAGCGCGCCCTCGCTCCCGAGCCAGCCGATGAGCACGGGCGCGAGGGCCGCGCCGATCCCCATCGAGGCGAGCCAGAGCATCTGGACGACGCCGAAGACGCGGGCGAGCACGTCGTCGGGGACGGTGCGCTGGATGAGCGTGAGGCCGGCGACGTCGACGAAGGAGTTCCCGATCCCGACCACGGCGAGCGCGGCCAGCGCGACCACCACCTCTTGCCAGAGGCCGATGGCGACGAGCGGGAGACCGGTGACGACGAGCCCCGTCAGGAAGGCGGGGCTGAGCCGCCGTGCGCCGGTCAGGGAGAGCGCGCCGAGGGCGCCGGCGAGCGCGCCCACCCCGATCGCCGCGTTCAGGTACCCGACCCCGCCCTCGCCGAGGGCGAGGAGGTCGATCGCGGCGACGACCACGAGGACCTGGAGGGCGCCGAACATCGTGGTCTGCGCGGTGAGCAGGCCCGTGAGCACGCGCAGCGGGCGGTGGCGGCCCAGCGTGGTGAAGCCGGCCAGTCGCTCGGCCGCGATCGTGGACGCGTCGAGCTCCCGGCGCGGGCGGGCTGGGCGCTCGACCTGGATCAGGGCGAGGAAGAGGGAGGAGACGACGATCAGGAGCGCCGTGCTCGCGAACACGACGCCGGTGCTCGCGACCCCGAGCAGCACTCCGGCCAGCGCGGGGCCGGCGAAGACGGCGAGGCTCTCCACGCCGCTGGCGACGGCGTTCGCGGCCGTCAGCTCCTCCGGCGTGCGGGCGAGCGCCGGGGTCAGCGCGGCCTGGGCGGAGCGGAAGGGGGTCGTGGCGATCGTGGCCGCGATCGAGAGCCCGTAGACGACCCCGGGATGGGCGTCCGCGAAGACGCCGCCCGCGGACGCCGCCACGAGGACGATGCGGGCGGCATTCGTGAAGAAGAGCACCCGCTCTCGCGGGTAGCGGTCGCCGAGCATGCCCGCGAAGGGCGCGACCGCCGCGGCCGGGATGAGCCGGGCGAGGAAGACGAGCCCGACCGCCTTCTCCCCGCCGACCCCGTAGGCGTACACGGAGACGGCGATGAGGAAGGCGTAGTGCCCCACGATCGAGGCCGCCCAGGCCAGCTCGAGCCAGCGCAGGTTGCGGTTCCGGGCGACCGCGGCGAAGGCCGCGAGCGAGTCGCCCAGCCGGCTGCGCAGCCCTGCCACGGCGGAAGCATCTCACCCGCGCTTGTGGTTTTGAAGCCGGCGAGGGAAGATTCCCTGCGAGTCGGGGGTCTTGTAGGGCAGAACACGCGCGCACAGCGCCCGAAAGGAGGAGCAGGACATGTCGGACGAGATCCGTCCAGAGGACGAGGTCGAGGCTCACGGGCCGGTCGCAGGTGGGCCGAGCGCCGAGGGTCCGTTCGCCGAGGGCCCCACGGCCGGCGCGACGGACGACGAGCCCGACGTCGAGGCTCACGGGCCGGTCGGCCTGGGCCCAACGGCCATGGGCCCGACCGCCGAGGGCCCGACCGCCGAGGGCCCCACGGCCGAGTAGGGCGATCCCCCGCGAGAACTCGAGGCCCGGGCAGCCCCCGAGGGCGCCCGGGCCTCGGCGCGCCCGCAGGCGTCCTACGAGCGCCTGTCGCCCAGGGTGGCGGCGAGGTCGCGCAGGAGCTGCAGCCCGGCCTCGCGCCGCTCGGCCTCGAGCGCATCGACGGCCGCCGCGAGGCGCGCGACGACGCTCAGGTCGTCCTTCCCTGCGAGCACGCGCTCTGCGCGGCGAGCCTTGAGCAGGAGGTCGACGGCGATCGCAGCCTGGTTCGCGAAGAGGCCGAGCAGCTCCATCTCGTGCAGGCTGAAGAGCGAGGCCTCCGGCCGGTCGAGGACCTCGAGCACGCCCAGCGCCCGCTCCCCGTGCAGGAGCGGCGCAGCCATCAGGCCGCTCGGCACGTAGCCCGTGTCTTCGGCGACGTCGGCGGCGAAGCGTGGGTCGGTGCGCACGTCCTCGATCACGAGCGGCGTGCGCGTCGCCAGCACCCAGCCGGCGATGCCCTTGCCCGCGGGGAAGCGCATCCCGAGCAGGTGCTCCTCGCCCTCCCCGACCACGGCCTCGAAGACGAGCTCGTCGGTCTCTTCGTCCAGGAGGAGGATGGAGGACGCCTTCGCCCCGAAGAGCGAGCGGGCGACCTCGACGATCGCGCTCAGCAACGCCCGGAACGGCTCCTCCGAGCCCACCACGCCTGCGGCGACCGCGGCCTGCAGCTCGCCTCTCTCGGTCATCTCCCACCTCCCACGTTCGTCGCCGTCAGGTAGAGGACGTTCTTGAGCTGGAACGGCGTCAGCTCGGGGTGCTTGGCCAGGATCAGCGCGCAGATCGCGCTCAGGTGCGGCGTGGCGAAGCTGTTCCCGGAGACCGTCAGCCTGCGCCCCCCCGACCAGGGAACCTGGACGTTGACGCCGCGGCCGAAGAACTCGACCGGCGGAGTCGGGTTGTAGAAGTACGCGAGCGGGTCGGGCTCCTCGTGGCTGCCGACCGAGATCACCGAGGAGAAGCGCCAGGGGTAGCTCTCGACGGGCATGTTGTGGGCCGAGGCGACGAGGACGGAGCGGCGGAAGTAGGCGCTGTCCGCCAGCTCATGGAGCACCGCGGCGAACGGCTTCTTCGTCGTCGAGAGGCTCATGTTGATGACGTCGAAGCCCTGCTCGACCGCGTAGCGCAGTCCGGCGAGGAGGACGGCCCCGCTGCCGGCGAAGTTCGCTCCCAGCACGCGTACGCTCGCGAGGGAGCACTCGGGCGCGAGCGCGCGGACGATCCCGGCGCAGGCGGTACCGTGGCCGGACACGTCGCCCTCGGTGTCCTCGGCGACGACTGCCTCGCCTGCTTCGTCGACCGTGACCACGACCGACCGCTCCAGCTCGCCCACGCTTGGGTGGCCCGCCTCGACGCCCGAGTCGAGGATGCACACCCGCGCGCCGCGGCCGGTCGAGCCGCCGAAGGCCCACTCGCGGGTGACCTGCTCGGGCCACTCGGCGGGGAGCGCGATGCGGTCGACGGCGTCCTTGGGCAGGCTCCATGCGGGCAGGGCGGCCTGGCTCGCGTCCCAGCGGTGACCCGCCACGTCTCCCACGGCGGCGGATGCTACGCGTCAGCCGGAGCCGAGGCGCTTGCGCAGCTCGGCGAGGACCCGGCTCGCGGGCTCGACGCCCTCCCGAGCGAGGGCACCCTCGAGGTCGGCGAGGAGCGACTCGCGGTAGGCGCGGTCGGCCTCCGCTCGGGCGGCGATCTCGTCGAGCCGCGGGCGCACGAAGGGCAGCTCTTGTGCCGAACGCACCCACCCGGCCGGAGCAGGACGCAGGAGGCGCAACAGCTCTCCCAGCCGTTCCTCGTCGTAGACGCGGGTCATCTACTCCCTAGACGGCGCTTCGGAGTCGCTTCTTCCCTCCAGCTCGAGGCGCAGCTTGCGCAGGCAGCGAGCGATCCGGCTCGCGATCGTGCCCGCGGGAAGGTCGAGCTCGGCCGAGATCGTGCGGTAGCTCTGGTCGCGGGCGAAGAAGCGGTCGAGCATCTCGCGGCAGGGCTCCGGGAGGCGGGCGAGCGCCTCGCGCACGGCGAAGGCGTCGTCGAGCTCCTCGAGCGCGGCCTCGACTGCCTCCGGCACGGGCTCCGGCGAGGGGCGCTCGCGGGAGGCTCCTGCGAGGGTGTCGAGGCAGAGCCGGCGGGTCAGCTGTGCGATCCAGGGCCGGAGCGCGGCCTCGTCGCGAAGCGTGTCGAGGCGGGCGAAGACGCGGGCGAACACCTCCTGGAAGACGTCCTCGGCGTCGCTTTCGGGCAGGCGGAAGACCCGGACGCAGATCCCGTAGACGTAGCGCGAGTAGCGTTCGACGAGCTGGTCCCAGGCGGCCCGGTCGCCTTCCCGGCAGCGCCGGACGAGCTCCGCGTCGCTCGTCGCCGGGGGCCGGGTCATCGGGCGGTGTCGAGCGCACGCTGGGCGTCCTCCCAGGCCGCCCGGGCGGCGGCCTGGGCCCGGGCGAGGCGCGGGTCGTCCCGGCGGACGGCGAGGTTGACCTGGACGAGGTGGGCGGACGCGGACGCCGCGCCGGCCGCAAGCG
>DATMAP010000042.1:0-14732 GCA_035559835.1 Gaiellaceae bacterium | reverse complement strand
AGCTCGAACATGACGTCGAGGAGCGCGGACTCGATGATCGAGCGCAGCCCGCGCGCGCCGGTCTCGCGGGCGAGCGCGTGGTCGGCGATCTCCCAGAGCGCGTCCTCGGTGAAGACCAGCTCGATCGAGTCGTAGGCGAAGAAGCGCTGGTACTGCTTGACGAGCGCGTTCTTGGGCTCCGTCAGGATCGCCACCAGGTCCTCGCGGGTGAGCTGGTGGACGGCGGAGAGGACGGGGAGACGCCCCACGAACTCCGGGATGAGGCCGAAGGCCATCAGGTCCTCGGGCATCACCTGCGAGAGCAGCTCCGCGCTCTCCTGCGCGTTCCGCGAGCGCACGTCGGCGGCGAAGCCGACCGTGTTCTTGCCGATGCGCCGCTCGACGATCTTGTCCAGCCCGGCGAAGGCGCCCCCGCAGATGAAGAGGATGTTCGTGGTGTCGATCGAGAGGAACTCCTGGTGGGGGTGCTTGCGCCCCCCTTGGGGCGGCACCGACGCCACCGTCCCCTCCAGGATCTTGAGCAGGGCCTGCTGCACGCCCTCGCCCGAGACGTCGCGCGTGATCGACGGGTTGTCGGACTTGCGCGCGATCTTGTCCACCTCGTCGATGTAGATGATCCCCGTCTCGGCCTTCTTGATGTCGAAGTCGGCGGCCTGGATCAGCTTGAGGAGGATGTTCTCGACGTCCTCACCGACGTAGCCGGCCTCTGTGAGCGCGGTCGCGTCGGCGATCGCGAAGGGGACGTTGAGGATGCGCGCGAGCGTCTGGGCGAGCAGGGTCTTGCCGCAGCCGGTCGGGCCGAGCAGGAGGATGTTCGACTTCTGCAGCTCGACGTCCGACTCGTCGAGACCCATGCGGACGCGCTTGTAGTGGTTGTAGACGGCGACCGAGAGCGTCCGCTTGGCCTCCTCCTGGGAGACGACGTAGTCGTTGAGGACGGAGTAGATGTCGAGCGGGCGCGGGAGGTTCTCGAGGTCGAGCTGGGCGGGAGCGGTGAGCTCCTCGTCGATGATCTCGTTGCAGAGGTCGATGCACTCGTCGCAGATGTAGACCCCCGGCCCGGCGATCAGCTTCTTGACCTGACGCTGACTCTTGCCGCAGAAGCTGCACAGCAGCTGCTCGTTGCCCTCACTCGCCCGCGCCACGACTCTCCTTTTACTCCGATTTCGCTCGCAGGGCTAGTCCCAGGACTCAGCGGTGGACGATCACCCGGTCGATGATCCCGTACGCCTTGGCCTCCTCTGCGGTCATGTAGAAGTCGCGATCCATGTCGCGCTTCAGCGTCTCGAGGTCCTGGCCCGTGTGCTCGGCCATGATCTCCTCGACGCGCCGCTTGAGGGCGATCGTCTCTCGTGCGTGGATCTCGATGTCTGCCGCCTGTCCCTGGTAGCCCCCCCACACCTGGTGGATGAGGATCTTCGAGTTCGGCAGCGCCATCCGCTTCCCTTTCGCGCCTCCGGCGAGGAGAAGCGCGCCCATGCTCATCGCCACGCCCACGCAGATCGTGGCCACGTCGGGCTTGACGAACTGCATCGTGTCGTAGATGGCGAGCCCCGAGTAGACGTTGCCCCCGGGTGAGTTGATGTAGATCGAGATGTCCTTGTCCGGGTCCTCCGACTCCAGGTGGAGGAGCTGGGCGATGACGAGGTTCGCGATCTGATCGTCGATCGGGGTGCCCAGGAAGACGATCCGCTCGTTGAGCAGGCGCGAGTAGATGTCGAACGAGCGCTCCCCGCGCGAAGTCTGCTCGATGACCATCGGGATCAGCGGGCTCATACCGCTGCCCTCCCCTCGGTCGGGACGTGCCCCGAAGCGGGCGTGTGCCTTGTCACTGTCCTCTCTCCTCCGTCTCTTCAGCCATCCCGTGCGCTGGGCTGGCCCGGTGTCCACAGCTTCGTCTCCCCGGCCGGCTTGTCCTTGTCGGGGGTCCACAGCCGCTCGCGGGCGGCGGCGAGCTCGGGCGCGATCGGCGTCACGTCGGCGACCAGCCGGTCGAGCGCAGCGCGCAGGCGCAGGTCGGCGCGGATCGACTCCTGCTGGTCGTGGGCCCAGACGTCCGCGATCAGCGCCTCCGCGTCCTCCCCGGAGCGCTCCGCCTCCTCGCGCAGGTAGGCCTTCACCTCGTCGTCGGAGACCTCGATCCCTGCCCGCTCGGCGAGCGCCTCCAGCGCCAGCTCGCGCGCGATGGAGACGGCGGCCTCGAGCACCATCTGCCGCTGGAGGTCCTCGGCGCTCGTCCCGCTCAGCGCCAGATACGTCTCCAGGGACATGCCCCGGCGCTCGAGCGAGCGCACGAAGCCGGTCAGGAGGTCGCTCGCGCGCGTGCGCACGAGCGGGAGCGGCGGCTGTACCTCGGAAGCGCGCACGAGCTCGTCGACCGCGGCGGCGCGGAAGGCGGCGTCGATCTCGGCGTCCATCTGCTCCCGGAGCGAGCGCTCGATGCTGGCGCGCAGCTCCGCGAGCGTGTCGAACTCGCTGGCCGCGCGGGCGAGCTCGTCGTCGAGCGGCGGCAGGATCTTCTCCTGCACCTCCTTCACGGTCACCTCGACCGTCGTGGCCGACCCGTCCGGGCGGGTGAGCGTGAGCTCCTTCGTCTCCCCGGCCGAGGCGCCCAGGAGCGCCACCTCCAGCTCTTCGAGCAGCCTGCCGGCACCCAGCTCGACGACCAAGTCGCGCTGCGCCTCTCCGCTCGCCTCGACCAGGTCGACGAGGAGGGTGTCGCCCTCGCGCGCGGGGCGGCCGTCCACCGGCGCCAGCTCCGCTACCGACTCCCGCAGCTTCTCCAGCTCGGCATCCACCGCTTCCGCGGGCACCTCCGCTTCTGCGCGGGCGACCTCGAGGGTCGTCCAGTCGACGATCTCGGGCAGCGGGGCGACCTCCACGGTGGCGGCGAACGTCCACCCCTCGTCGGCCGTTCGCGGCAGCTCGAACTCGTACTGCGGGTCGGAGATCGCGCGCACCCCGCTGCGCGCGGCGGCGCTCCAGAACCAGCCGCCGATGTGGCTGTCCACCGCCTCCGTGTAGATCCGCTCCCGGCCCAGCCGGGAGACGAGGACGGGCTCCGGGATCCTCCCCGGGCGGAAGCCCGGGATCTTCACGCTCTGGGCAAGATCGGCGAGCGCGTGTTCCACCGCGTGCTTCACCTGCGCCGGGGTGACCTCGACGGTCAGGCGGACGCGGTTCTCCCCGAGCTGCTCGACGGCGGGTGCCATGGAGCCATTCAACCAGACCGCCCCTCCCCCGCCGTCGCCTGACCGGTGCAAGGTCGAGTCGAGGGGCGCCTCCGAGGCGGTGTCCGAGGCAGTGTCAGACACCGCCGCGGGCCACCGCGACGTGCCCATCGTCGGCAGGACATGTCCTCGAGCCAGGGTGCCTGGTGGCAAGCCACGAGGCCCGGAAAGAACCTGTGGACAGATTGACCCACATTTGGCACAGAACACCCTTGACGGCCACCGGTGTCTGACACCGGCCTGAGACACCAGCCTGAAAGAGAGCCTTCCGCGCCGTAGGATCGGTCGAGTGGAGCGCTACGACGTGATCGTCGTCGGCGTCGGCGGGATGGGGAGCGCGGCCCTCTACCACCTCGCCCGCCGAGGGAAGCGCGTGCTCGGCCTCGAGCGGTTCGACATCCCGCACGACCGCGGCTCCTCGCACGGGCTCACCCGCATCATCCGGCTCGCCTACTTCGAGCACCCGAGCTACGTGCCCCTCCTCCGCCGTGCCTACGAGCTCTGGCACGAGCTGGAGGCCGAGGCGGGCGAGCAGCTCCTGCATGTGACCGGCATCGTCGAGGGAGGCGATCGGATCCTCGACGGCGTCCTCCGCTCGTGCGCGGAGCATGACCTCCCCCACGAGGTGCTCACCGGCCGCGACCTCGCGCGCCGCTTCCCGGCCTACCGGCTCCCGGACACGATGGAGATCGTGTTCCAGCCGGACGGCGGCATCCTCCTCCCCGAGCGCTGCATCGTCAGCCACGTGACCGGGGCACTCGCTCGCGGGGCGGTCGTGCGAGCTCGCGAGCGCGTGCTCGACTGGAGCGAGACCCCCTCGGGCGTGCGCGTGCGCACCGAGCGCGGAGAGGCCGAGGCCGAGCGCCTCGTCTTCGCCGCCGGTGCGTGGTCACAGGAGATCGCACGGCTGCCGGAGGGCCTCGTCGGCGCGCTGCGCCAGGCCCTGGCGTGGCTCCAGCCCACCAGACCGGAGCTCTTCACGCCTGAGCGCTTCCCGGTCTTCAACCTCGTGCTCGCTGGCGAGCACTTCTACGGCTTCCCCGTGTTCGGGATCCCCGGGGTCAAGCTCGGTCGCTACGACCACTTCGGCGAAGGCGGGGACCCGGAAGCGATCTCCCGCGAGCCGACGCCGGCCGACGAAGTCCCGCTGCGTCGGTTCGCCGAGCGGTACCTCCCCGAGGCGGCAGGCCCCACGCTCGCGCTCGGCACCTGCCTCTTCGAGCCGACCCCGGACGAGCACTTCCTGATCGACTCCCACCCGGACGCCCCGCACGCCGTCGTGGCCGCCGGCTTCTCCGGCCACGGCTTCAAGTTCTGCTCGGTCGTCGGAGAGATCCTCGCCGACCTCGCGCTCGACGGCTCGACCCGCCACGACATCTCGCTCTTCCGCCTGGCGCGCTTCGGCGGACCCTGATCGACGGGCGCCGGTGTGAAGGACGCGGGATCGCTCAGCGGGATCGCTCAGGGAGTCTTCCGGAGGAACGCCTGGCCCCGAGCGAGCCACGGCGGCCGAGAGCAGGCCCGCCTCGGTCGCCCACGGATGCGCAGACAGGCCGCCGAGGAACTGGGTCGCCCCGCCGAAGATCCCCGCGAGGACGACTGCCACGAGGACGACGGCCGCGCGGTAAGCGTAACGGGCACGATCGTGCTCCCACCCGGCAGCTCGACATGCGGGCGGGAGGGCTCGAACCTCCAAGGGCCTCGCGGCCCAACGGGACCTAAACCCGTCGCGTCTGCCAGTTCCGCCACGCCCGCGCGGTCCCCAGGATAGGCGCCTCGCGGGGCGCCGGTCGGAGCCGGCGGCTCCTAGAGACGCCCGACGAGCAGGGCGAGCGTCTCGCGCACGCTCTCGGCGACGAGCCCGACCAGGACGACGATGGCGAGGACGGCGGCGGCGCCGAGCGGCTCCCCCGTCGCCGACAGCAGCACGAGCGCGGTGAAGCTGCCGAGAACGAGGAAGGCGGTCGCGAGCGGGCGGCGGGTGTACGTGCCGAGCCCGAGCCCGACGAGGAACGCGGCGCCGAACACCACGATCCCGAATGTCATGGCGCCGAGGGTAGGACCGCGGTCGGACGGACCTGCCTGCCCCGACGAGGCGCGTACCCCTCAAGAGGCAGCCCGCACGAGCCGAAAGGAGCCTCGATGCCCACCGGACCTGCCTCGCTCCGCCTCGTGCTGGCCTTCGCGGGCCGCGGTCACGATCGCCTACGCGGCGGTGTTGCTCGCTGCGCCACCTCGCCGCCTTCTTCGGTCTCTGGGTCTACCACGGCCTCGTCCTCCTCGCAGTCGTGGTCGCAGGCCGCGTAGGAGAGGGCGCCCCGGGCTGCGGGCATACTCCCTCCGGGCCCCGTAGCTCAGCGGATAGAGCGGCAGACTTCGAATCTGCGTGCGGAGGTTCGACTCCTCCCGGGGCCATCGGCGAAGCGGGTCGTCCGCGAGCGCAGCGAGCGGTCACGGGAGGCCGTCCGAGGCAACCGGGAGGTTCCTTCGGCAGGTGCGCAACAAGGGGTCCGCAACACGGGGTCAGGTCCCGAGCGTTGCACCCTTGCCGAGAGCCGAACGGCTCGCAGCCGAGCGTCGACCGAACCACGCTACCGAAAGGGGAGAGGGTGGTCGCCGCGTAGAATCGCTCGCCGGAGCCTACGTCGCCTCGACGTTGCAGCGTTTCAAGATGTGACCCGCGCGAGCGCAACAGCGCAGCGCGCACGACGCACGGCGAGGAGACCACCCAAGCACCGGTGCAACAATCGGGACCTGACCCCGTGTTGCGGACCGCCGTGTTGCGGACCCCGTGTTGCGGACCGACCCCGTGGTGCAAACCCGACCGACTCCTCGCTCGCGGACACGTCTCCCCGCAAACGCCACGCTATCCTTCCCCCGCGCGCGGTGGCGGTAGCTCAGCTGGTAGAGCCCCGGGTTGTGGTCCCGGTGGTCGTGGGTTCGAGTCCCATCCGCCACCCCTGAGGTGACCGCGTCCGCACGCACCGGTGGGCTCGCGTCGGCGACGCGCCTGCTCGTCCTGGCCCTGAGCCTGCTCTACCTGACCGCGGCGCTCGCCGGGGTCCTCTGGATCGACTTCGACACCACCCGCGACCTCGTGCTCTGGCTCGTCTTCCTGTGCGGCGGCGGCGCGCTCATGCTCGCCGGCGAGCTCGCGGCGCGCTCCCCCGGCTGGCGCTCGGCCACGCTCGTCTCGATCGGCGCCGCGGCCGGCGGCCTTCCCCTCTTCTGGACGATCCTCGTCCCCATCGCGGTCGCGACCGTGATGGCCTGCACGATCGCCCTCGCCCGCTCGGGCTCGACGCCGGCGTAGTGCGGCACACGCGGCACGGCTTCTGGCTGGAGGAGGCGGGCGACGTCGTGCCGGCGCGCCCGCTCGCAGGTGACGCGAGCGCGGACGTCGTGATCGTCGGCGGCGGGTACGTCGGGCTCTGGACGGCCTGGCACCTGCTCGCGCTCGAGCCGGAGCTCGACGTGCTCCTGCTCGAGGCCGCGGTCTGCGGCCACGGCCCGAGCGGCCGGAACGGCGGGTTCTGCGAGACGCTCTGGGGCGACGCCCCGACGCTGCGCGAGCGCGCCGGCGACGCCGCCGCCCTCGCCGTCTGCCGCGCCTCCGAGGAGGCCGTGCGCGGCATCGGCGCCTGGTGCGAGGCGCAGGGCGTGGATGCGTGGTACCGCGCGGCGCCCATGCTCCGGGTCGCCACGACGACGACGCAGCTCGGCTCCTGGGACGAGACCGTCCGCGCCGCCGCGGAGCTCGGCGCCCCGGAGGAGGTGGTCGCGCTGGACGCGGACGAGGTGCGCGCGGCCTGCGCCTCGCCGCTCTTCCTGGGCGGCGCGCGCTACCGGGTGAACGCGACCGTCCAGCCGGCGCGGCTCGCGCTCGGCCTGCGGGCGAGGCTCCTGCAGCGCGGCCTCCGGCTCCACGAGCGGACGCGGGTGACGCGGCTCCACCGGGACGGGAGCGTGGATACCCCCACCGGCCGGGTGCGCGCGGGCTCCGCCGTCCTGGCCGTGAACTCGGCCGCCGCCGGCTTCCCTGGGTACCGGCTCTCGCTCGCGGTCGCCTCGAGCCACATCGTGCTCACCGAGCCCGTGCCAGAGGTGCTCGAGGAACTCGGCTGGACCGGGGGCGAGGCGATCGTCGACAGCCGTACGCTCGTCCACTACACGCGCACGACCCCTGACGGGCGCATCGCCTTCGGCTGGGGAGGCGGGGCGATGGGCTTCGGCGGGCGCGCGGCCGACCGGCTCGAGCTCGACCCGCGCGTCGTGGCGCGCACGCGCGAGCATCTCGTCCGCTTCTTCCCGCCGCTCCGCGGCCGCGCCGTCACGCACGCCTGGGGCGGGCCGATCGACGTCTCCCCCACCCACCTGCCGATCTTCGGGAGCCGCGGTCGCGTCCACCACGGCTTCGGCTTCACCGGCAACGGCGTCGGCCCCTCCTACCTCGGCGGCGAGATCCTCGCCCGCCTCGCCCTCGACCGCCGCGACGAGCGGACGCGCCTCGCGCTCGTCGAGCCGCCGCGGAAGCTGTTCCCGCCGGAGCCGCTCCGCTACGTGGGCGGCTCGCTCATCAGGCGCGCGCTCGTGGCGAAGGACGCGGCCGAGGACGAGGGCCGCGCCCCCGGACGCCTGACCGCCTTCGTCGCCGCGCTCCCGAAGCGGCTCGGACTCCACCTGCCGCGCTGAGGCGCCCCCTTCGCTCCGGCGGGACGATTCTGCGGGGCGACCACTCCCGGCTTTGCGGTGGCGTGGTTCCGTCGACAATCGGCTGCGAGCCGTTCGATCGGCCGGGGGTCGAGGTCGTCGCCGCGGACGCGCTTCGCGCCGCGAGGCTGCCCGTGCAGCCACGGCCGCCCGGCGCCACGCGGGAGCCGAGACGATCGAGCTCTCCGTCGGCGTCCGAGGCTTTCCGCCTCTCGATCTCGAGCCCGGCGAGGGGCGCCACTCCCTGACGAAGCGAGCGAGACCCGCCGGGCGAGACCCGCCGGGGCGAGCCCGCGCTCGCGGCGCGCGCTCGCGGGCTACCCGCGGCGAGGCGGGAGCGGTACGAGGATGCTCGTCCGGCGCTTGTACTCGCGGTAGGCGGGGTCGTCCCCGTACTTGGCATCGGCGCTGCGCTCGAGCAGCGGGATCCCGCTCACGAAGAGGAGGAGCAGCGTGATGAACACGGGCCCGATCACCACCGCGAAGGCGGCTCCGGCGAGGAACGGCACGGCGTAGACGAAGAGCCCCCACCAGACGAGCATCTCCCCGAAGTAGTTGGGGTGGCGGGAGTACTTCCAGAGCCCGCTCGTGATGAAGCGCTCCCGGTTTGCTTCCTTACCCTTGAAGGCCGACTTCTGCGCGTCGGCGACGGCCTCGATCACAAGCCCCACGAGCCAGACCAACGCGCCCGCGATCGCCCAGGGCCCGAAGCCGGGAGCAGCGTCTCGGCTGACCAGGTACGAGACCGGCAGCATGATCACGGCGACCGAGATCGCCTGCAGCAACCAGAAGCGGGCGAAGCGGAGCGGCTTGTCCCGCATCTCGTCGAAGCGGTGATCGACCTTGATCCGCAGGATGCGGGCGAGCAGGTAGCCGCCGAGCCTCACCGCCCAGATCAGGACGAGAAGCGAGGCGACGAGCTGAACCGGCTCGCGCGCGCCCAGGGAGGGGAGCGCGATCGCGAGCACCGCGAAGGAGAGGCTGTACGAGAGGTCGGTGACGACGTCGGTCTTGCGAACCGCCGCGAAGGCGAAGAAGGCCGCGTTCACGACCAGCGAGATGACGAAGGAGAGGAGGATCGCGTTCATGGAGTGGAGCTGAGCACGACCGCGCTCCCCGAGGAGCCTACTCGCGCGAGGCTCTGCCGCGCTCCTCCACGGGATCACCACGCACAACGGAGTAGCCGGACGACGTGTGCCGAGGCTTCCATGCGCCCGGGAGGATTCGAACCTCCGACCCGCGGATTAGAAGTCCGCCGCTCTGTCCGCTGAGCTACGGGCGCCTGCCGGCAGGGTAGTCGGCGCGGTGGCGGGCCGCCTTCAGCGGGCCCGCAGGACGAGCGGCGCGCAGGGGACGCCGGTTGCCTCCCGCACCGGCCGCCCGCGGGCGTCCTTCAGCGCGACCGTGAGCGTGCGCGCGGTCACGGTCACCTGCGCGTAGCTGTAGACGTCGAGGGCGGCGCAGCGCATCCCCATCCCCTGCGGGGGCGGGGGCTTGAAGAAGAGGGCGCCGATCGCCGTCCCCGCCCCCGGGGAGCCGAGGAAGCGGTCGATCTCCTTGGCGAAGGTGTTCGTGGCCACGGGGCCGGTGACGACCTCCCAGATGCCGGAGCCCTCGGGAGGCCCGCCGAGCGTCGAGTAGCGCACCTCGTTGACGAAGTTCGCGTGCGTGTCGGTGGTCAGGAAGACGACGTTGCGCACGTTCGCCTGCAGGAAGCGCAGCAGCCGCTCGCGCTCGGCCGCGTAGCCCTCCCAGCGGTCGTAGGGGAGCGCGTAGTACTGCTGGATCGGGACCTCGTTGAGGATCACCTTCCACGTCGCGGTGGAGGCCACGATCGCCTTCGTGAAGGCCGCGTACTGGGCGGCCCCCAGCATCGTCCGCGCCGGGTCGTTCAGCGCCGTGAGGCACTCGGGCGCGACCGGGTTCCGGAGCGCGGGCGCGAGGGTGGCGAAGGCGTCGCGCACGGCCTGGGGCACGGTGGGGGCGAGGTCGCCGGCGCAGGGCGCCGTCGCCTTCGCGCTGCGGAAGGAGCGCTCGTCGAGGAAGAAGAGCTCGAGGTGTTTGCCCCAGCGCACGCTCCGGTAGAGGCCGAGCCGCGCCGGGTACGTCACCGGCGCGTAGTCGCGGAAGGCCGTCACCCCGGCGCGGTAGATCGCCTCGCCGTGCTCGGCCCGGGAGAAGTCGTTGACGAACTCGTGGTCGTCCCAGTGGCTGTAGAGGCCGGCCGCGGCCCGCAGCCGTTGCAGCGCCGGCAGGGCGAGCCCGAGCTTGTACTTCGCCCACTTCTCCGCGACCGTCCGTGCGACGGGCGCGCCGCCGACCTCGCTGTCGGAGTAGATGGTGTCGCCGAGGTTGACGTTGAAGTCGTTGCCCTCCGCGGCCATCCGTCCGTACACCTCGAAGCGGTTGTACGCCGGCTTCCCGCTCGGAGCGGGCGTGGCGTCGGCGTCGCCGGAGACGGCGAAGCGCACGCGGACGTCGGCGGCCGGCCCCGGCGCGGTCTCGAACAGACCGAGCTCGCTCTGGGCCGATCCCTGCCGGAAACGGTAGGCGTACGTCGTCCCCGGCTCGAGGCCGGTGACGGCTCGCTGCACGCTCAGGTCGCGCTCCCGGCGTGCCCGCAGGGTGAAGCTGCGCAGCGGCGTGCTCGCCCCGGGCCGGAGGAGGTCGAGCCAGACCGTGCCCGGTGCCGACGTCCGCGTCCACAGGATCGCCGAGGTCGCGGTCACCTCTCCCGCCGCGACGCCGTAGGGGAAGCCGCGCTCGGCCGCCTGGCCGCGGACGACCCCGAGCCCGAGCGCGACCAGCGCGAGGAGAACGAGGAGGCGACGCACCGCGGACGAGCCTACGCCGCCGCCCGGGGAGGGTCAACGCCTTCGGCGCGGTCCTGCTCGTCGAGGAAGCGCAGGAACCAGAAGGCGAAGACGGCGAAGAAGACCGTTGCCTGCTCGATGGACATGAACACCCCGGCGAGCTGCTGGTCCTCGAGCGCGCTCAGGCCCCACAGCCGCTCCGGCGCCTGCACGTAGAAGTCGTAGATCGCCTCCGGGACGAGCGCGATGACGAGGCCGATCGGGCTCCCGAGCACGAAGGCGGCGAAGACGACGCCCGCCCGCACGCCGGCGCCGAGGCGGTGCGGCGCGTCCTGGACGACGCTCCACCAGAGGGCGACGCCCGTCGCGAAGTAGAGGGCGTGCTCGAGGTGGAGGAGCGTGTGCGGGTTGCGCAGAGCGGCGTCGTAGAGCCAGGGCAGGTGCCAGAGCATGTAGCTCGCGAGCCAGAGCGGGAGCGCGACCGCGGGGTGCGTGAGCGCATGGACGGCGCGAGGGCGCGCGAGCGCCGCCGCGAGCGCCGGCGGCAGGCCGAGCACCGCCAGGAGCGGCGCCCACTCCGCGAGGACGACGTTCTGGAGCAGGTGCATCGTGAGCAGGTAGCGCAGCGCCAGGGTCTCGAGCGGGGTGACCGTGACCGCGAGCAGGAGCGCCATCGCGCCGAGGAAGCAGGCGATCCGCCAGGGGGGCGCCGGATAGCGGCGAACGGCGAGGAGGTAGGCGGCGGCCAGGAGCGGGACGAGAACGAGCGCCTCCGGGTTCCACGACCACGCGTACGGATCCACGGCGCTACGCTAGACGGAGCTCGCGGCCTTGGTGAAGCTGGTATCACAGTGCCCTTCCAAGGCACAGTCACCGGTTCGAACCCGGTAGGCCGCTTCGGCGACCAGATGTGACGGGTTCGACTCGCTCGAGCCGGATGGCGTCCGATCCCTGCGCTAGTTTTCTGTTATGAAAACGATGGAGCGCGAGTGGGCCCGCGACCTGCGCCGTCACCGGGCGATGTCGGTCAAGGAGATCGCCCGCATCGTCGGTGTGTCGCGCTCGTCGGTGAGCCTCTGGGTCCGCGACGTCCCCCTGACAGCGGGGCAACTCGAGTCGCTTCGCCTCCGCAACCCGGCGTACAACCGCCAGCTGCGAGGGGCGAACCGGAACGCGGAGCGCTGGCGGGAGAGACGGCGTGCGTACCAGGAGGAAGGACGTGAGCTCGCGCGCCGGGGAAGCTGGCTCGTCGTCGCCGGCGTGATGCTGTACTGGGCCGAGGGCGACAAGTGTTGTCGCCACGCCGCCCGGATCTCGAACGCGGACCCCGAGGTGCTGAAGCTCTTCATGCGCTTCCTCCGGGAGTGCCTAGAGGTTCCGGAGCAGCGCGTGCGGGCGACGTGCTACCTCTTCGGCGACCACCTGGAACGGCAGTACGAAATCGAGCAGTTCTGGCTCGACGAGCTCGGGCTCCCGCGGAGCCAGCTGTGCAAGTCGATGGTGAACGTCTACTCGAAGTACAGCCAGAAGAAGCGGCGCGGGCTGCTCCCGTACGGGACGACGAAAGTCACCGTGCACTCCGTACGCGTCGTCCAGTCGATCTACGGCGCGATCCAGGAGTACGGCGGCTTCGAGCGGCCGGAGTGGCTCGGCTGACGCCCGCCGCGCGCGGCATGAGAGAGTACGCGCCGCATGGCGGCGGGCTCGACGATCGTCTTCTTCCCGGAGGGGGCGTACGGCCCGACGAACAACTGCGTCGGCATCGGCCAGATCCTGCGCGAGCGCGGGCACCGGGTCGTGTTCGTGATCGAGGAGTCGTTCGCGGGCAGCCTCGAGGCGCAGGGGTTCGAGGAGCGGCTGATGCGCCTCGGCCCGCCACCCGAGGTCGAGGAGGAGCCGGGCCAGTTCTGGAAGGACTACATCCGCGACACGGCGCCGGTCTTCCGCAAGCCGACGATCGAGCAGCTCGCCGAGTTCATCGAGCCGACCTGGCGGGCGCTCTGCGACGGCGCGCGCTACGTGGACGACCGGCTGCGCGAGATCTTCGACGAGCTCCGGCCGGATGCGATCGTCGAGGACAACGTCGTCTGCTTCCCGGCCATCCACTACTCGGGCCGGCCGTGGGTGCGGATCGTCTCCTGCAACCCGCTCGAGCTGAAGGACCCGGCGCTCCCGCCCGTCTTCTCGGGCTACCCCTCCGCCGATCGCTCCGGCTGGGACGAGTTCCGGGCCGAGTACCGCCGCGCGATCGCCGGGCTGCACGCCGAGTTCTCGGCCTTCTGCGCCGAGCGGGGCGCGCCGCCGCTGCCGGCGCAGGAGTTCGTCCACGAGTCGGCGTGGCTGAACCTCTACCTCTACCCGGCCGAGGTGGACTACTCGCGCAGCCGGCCGCTCGCGCCCACGTGGCACAACCTGGAGACCTGCGTGCGGCGGGTGAACGCGGGGCCGCTCGAGCTGCCCGAGCGCGTCGCCTCGGGGGAGGGTGCGCTCGTCTACCTCTCGCTCGGGAGCCTGGGCTCGGCCGACGTCGAGCTGATGGAGCGCCTCGTGGACATCCTCTCCCGCTCCCGGCACCGCGTGATCGTCTCCAAGGGGCCGCAGCACGCGGCGTTCGAGCTGGCGGAGAACATGTGGGGCGAGGAGTTCCTCCCCCAGCCCGCGCTCCTCCCCCTCGTCGACGTGGTGATCACCCACGGCGGCAACAACACGACCACCGAGTGCTTCCACTTCGGCAAGCCGATGGTCGCGCTCCCGCTCTTCTGGGACCAGTACGACAACGCCCAGCGCGTGCACGAGACGGGCTTCGGGATCCGGCTCGAGACGTACGAGCTCGAGGAGGCGGAGCTGCTCGGCGCGCTCGAGGCCCTGCTCGCCGACGAGGCGCTGCGCGCGCGCCTGGCTGCGATCTCCGCCCGCGTCCAGGCCTCGCCGGGCACGGTCCGCGCGGCGGACCTGATCGAGCGGGTCGCGCTCGAGGGCCTGCCGGTCGCCCGCTGAGGCTCAGGCCTCCTTGACGACCGCGTACCAGACGCGCTCGGCCACCTCGACGACGGCCTCGCCGATGCGCGCGACCCGGCGGTAGAGCTCGCGGCGCGACATCACCTCGCGCAGGTCGTCGACGCCCACGAGCGCGGCCATCGCCTCGCGGTAGACCTTCTCGATCTGGCGCTGCGCCCGCAGCGCCTCGTTCGCCTTCGCCGTCGCCTCCTCCGAGCGCGCCCCCAGGAGCTCGACCGCCTCCCCGAGCAGGCGCACGGACTCGGCGAGCCGCGAGCACATCTCCGCCAGGGGCGGATCGGGCGGGCAGGCCATCACCTCGCTCTCGCGCACGAGGTCCTTGGCCAGGTTGAGGATCCAGTCGATCCCCCGCGAGAGCGTGTACAGGTCCTCGGGCTCGAGCGGGGTCGTGAACGCGGTCGTCAGCGCGCGCTCCAGCTCGCGCTTGTGCTGGTCGCCGCGATGCTCGAGCGCCCGGATCCGCTCGGCCTGGGCGGCGTCGCCCCGAGCCCAGGCGGCGAGCGCGTCCACGGCCTCCCGGGTCGCGTCGAGCTGGCGGCGGAGCATCGCGAGCACGTCCGGCTGCTCGGGGAGGAACCAGCGGTGGAGCTTCACGAGGGCCACCTCCACAAGGTGAGCAATGCCGCGGCCAGGAGCGCGGTCGCAGGCAGGGTCGTCGCCCAGGCTATCCCCATGTCCCTCACCACCGCCCAGCGCACGCGCCCCCACCGCGCACGGCCGAGCCCCGCCCCGACGACCGAGGTGGCGACCACGTGTGTCGAGGAGACCGGCGCGCCGGCCAGCGAGGCGCCGAGGATGACCGTAGCGGAGCCCGCCTGGCTGGAGAGCGCGTCGAGCGCCCGCAGGCTGTAGATGCGGCGGCCGACCGTCCGCACGATCCGCCAGCCGCCGAGCGCCGTCCCCAGCGCCATGGCGAGCGCCGGCCCGAGCGTCGCCCAGGCGGGCGCGTCGAGCGACGAGG
>DATMAP010000041.1:0-6579 GCA_035559835.1 Gaiellaceae bacterium | reverse complement strand
TCCTGCTCGAGCGGGTCGCGCTGGCGGCGGTTCTCGCCGAGCACGACGGCGCCTTCGCGGTCGACGATGCCGGCGAAGAGGCCACCCGCGCCGACGGCGGGGAGCTGCTGCGGATCGCCGATCAGAATCGCCTTGCCCTGCGCCTGCTCCACCAGCTCCAGCACCGGGGCGAGCACGCGCGTCTCGGCCATCGCTGCCTCGTCCACGACGAGCACCGACCGCAGCGGCAGCCCGCCCTCGCGCGCGTGCTCGAGCAGCCGGTGCAGGGTCGTGGAGGGGATGTCGGTCTCGTCCTGGAGCTTCTCGGCGGCAACCCCTGACGGCGCCGCGCCGAGCACTTCAACCCCAGCGTGGGCGAAGACCTGGGCGACAGCGTGCGTGGCGGTCGTCTTCCCGGCGCCCGCGAGGCCAACGACGCAGACGATGCGGCTCCGGCCGGTCGCCACCTCGCGCACCATCCGCTCCTGCTCGGTGGAGAGGACGAGCCGGTCGGCGCGCTCGATCTCGTCCAGCTCCTGCTCGCTGATCGCGGGGGCGTCTGCGTCCCGGCCGCGCTCGACCCGCGCGAGCGCCTCCCGCTCGATGCGGATCAGGTCGGCGGTCGAGTAGCGGGCGGGCCGGCCGGGGCTCGGGCGCTCGCCCACCCGCTCGACGCCGTCGGTCGCCGTCAGCCGGGCGGCGAGGACGCGGACGCGCTCGGCCGGGGCGCCCTGCACGTGCGCCTGCGCCCACGCCATGACGACCTCGGGCTCGGAGAACGCCGTCTGCTTCTCCGTGAGCCCCTCGGCGCCGAGCAGCCGCCGCGCGACCTGCAGCAGCTGCTCGGGGGAGGGCTGGTGCTGGCGGACGCGCCCGAGCACGCCTTGGAGCTGGCGGCGGCCGAGCCCGTGCTCGGCGGCGCGTGCGCGCCAGTCCTCGCGCAGCCGATCCAGGTCGACGTGTTCCTTGCGCTCGCGCGACTCCACGGCCGCGAGCTGGGCGGCGTAGAAGCCGGCACCGTCCTTGCGCGCGAGCTCCTCCTCGACCTGGACGCGCCGCGTGGAGAACTCGCGGATCACCTCGCGCGGGACGTGCCGAAGCTCGGCCATGCCCTTGCGCGGCTGCTCGAACTCGACGCCTAGCGAGCGGGTGAGCTCGGCCCGCAGGTGGGCCTGGTAGAGGTAGCCGGCCGCGAGCCGAAAACCCTTCAGGATTGGCTCTCCGTCGAGCGCTCGCCACTTCCCGTCCGAGGGGGTCTGGGCCATGTTGGCCACGATCACGTGCGTGTGCAGGTGCGGGTCCTGGGAGCGGCTCGTGCGGTGCTGGTAGGCGGCCGCGACGAACCCGCCGGCGTGCTCGCGCAGGACGCCGTTTCTGCCGCGGCGGGTGACGCAGGCTTCGTCCTCGAGGTAGGCGAGCGCCGCCTGCCAGGCCGAGAGGTGCGCCTCCTGCACCGCCCGGCGCGTCTCCTCGTCGCCGAGCGCGTGCAGGAGGCTGACGCTCTTCGGCGGCGAGAAGACGAGGTCGAAGCCGGCCACTGGCGCCAGCTTCTTCACCTCCAGCGTGCGCCCGCCAGTGAAGGGGTCGATGCGCTCGATCGTGATCCGCCGCGGCCGGTAGTGGCTTCGCAGCTCTTTCTCAGTGTGCGGGTGAACGCCGCGGATCAGCTTCCCGAGCTCGCCGCGCTGAACGACACCCTCGAGCTCCAGCGCCCTGGCTCCGCGCCCCGTCCAGACGCCCTGCGACTCGCCGCGGCCCGCGTAGTAGTCGTCGAGGCCGTCGGCGACCGAGCGCTCGTAGTAGCCCTCCTGACCCGGTGTCAGCTTCGCGACGCTCAGCACAGCGCCGTCCATCTTAGCATCTCGACCCACTTGTGGGTCGAATGATGCATCTGTGTCTCGCCTGCTATCGAGGGTAGTAGGAGCGGCGGACGGATCATCGCTCGGCCTCCTCCTCGGCGGGGTCGCCGTTCTCGTCGTAGGCGCTGCCCCACTGCTCTTCGCAATCGCCTTTGTGGACGAGGCTTCCATGCCTCTCGGCGGAGGCCTCGGGTGACGTGATCGGCTCGAAGCAGCAGGCGCAGCGGACGGGTTCGCCGGCTTCGAGCTTCGCACGATGCTCGGAGAGCTTCGCGGCCTGCTGCTCGCGCCATTCGCGCTCGCGGCGCTCGCGCTCGGCCTCCTGCTCGGCCAGGTGCCGCTTGACCGAGGGGGGCGCGACCCTGCGGGCCAGCTTGGCGAGCACCTTCGACCCGGCGAGCTCCTGCGGCTCGTACACACCCTGCCGGTCGGCGCCGGGGAGTCCCTCGGTGTCGACGAGACGCTGTGCGAGGAGCAGGCGCAGGACGACGGCGAGGGCGTCCTCGGGCGTGCGCGCCCGCATCAGGCGCGCGGTCGCCTCGTCGTGCAGCTCCTTCTCCGCCTGCGCCCCACGCGGGTAGCGGACGGTGACCTTGCCCTGCTTGTTCGCCGTCGTCGGCTGCTCGACGCAGAGCCGGTGCGCCCACGCCGCCGCCTTCCCGTACTGGAGGAGGACGAGCGAGCCGAGGAGCTTGACCGCGTCCGTGTCGACCTTCGGCTGCCAGCGGGCGAGCGCGGACCCGAGGTCGAGGTTGCGGGCGCGGGCGGCGACGCGGGCCTCGTACTGGCGTTCCCGTTCCTGGCGGCGGGCCTCCTTCTCGGCCTCGTCCTTGGGGGCGGTCGGCCTGCGCGCCTCGCGCTCGTGCTCCCTGCGCTCGGCCTCGGCGGCCGCGTGGGCGGCGGTCTTCTGCACGAGGCGATCCGCGAGCCATTGCGGATCGGTGACGTAGCGATGGTCGCCGCGTCCGTCCGGGTCGGGCAGTTCCAGCAGGCAGCCGAAGGCGCGGGCGGCGTCGGCGTCCTCGTCGGTGAGAGCGAAGCACTCGCGCTCCCGGCGCTCCTCTACCTGCCGCGCCTGCCAGTCGTACTCGTCCTCGCAGAGGATGGCAGGAAGCTCCGCATGGGCACGCTGGACAGCCTCGCCGTGCTCGCCGAGCTTGCGCAGGATGCGCGGGAGGAGGTCGTCCCGCGTGCGACCGCCGGGGAGGAGCGGGCCGTACCAGCCGCCGACGCTGTAGGCGACGGGGACGAGCGCGCGTCCGTCGTCGTCCTGCCACTCGGCCTCGAGCACCGCGTCCACCACCTCGCCCGGATCGCCGGGAAAGCCCGCGGCCGCCTTCGGGCGCTCGGCGAGCCAGGCGGCGGACAGGTCGGCGAGGAGCGGCTCGCGCTCGGCGATCTGGATCAGCGCGGGGGCGCAGGCGAGCGGCACCCGGCGCGCCGCGAGCAGCGCTTGCGCCTCCTCGGGAAGCCGGAGGAGGGCGAGCCGGTCGGCGATCAGCTTGTCGCTGCGGCCGACGAGCTTTGCCACCTTCGCCGCGCTGCCCTGCTCGTTGACGAGCCGCTCGTAGGCGCGCGCCTCCTCGACCGGGTTGAGGTCGGCGCGGATCACGTTCTCGGCTACCGCGAGCGCGAGCGCGTCGCCGTCTCCGTCTCGCACCTGCGCGGGGACGTCCTTCAGCTTCGCCTGCTTTGCCGCCCGGTAGCGGCGCTCGCCGGCGACGATCACGAACCCGTCGCCGTCCGCGGCGAGTGTGAGCGGGGTGATGATCCCGTGCCGCCTGACCGACTCGACCAGCTCGGCCATCTGCTCGTCCGCGAACTCGCTCCGCGGGTTGAAACCCGCGCGCGCCTTGATCTTCGCGAGGGGCACCATGGTCACGATCGCGGCCATCAGCGATCACCTCCCCCCCGTGAGTAGGACGAGCGCTCGGTCCTTGAGCGGCTGCGGCTCCGTCTGGCGCTCGAAGCGCGCCTCGGCCTCCGTCCGCCCTCCACGCCTGCGCGTCGGTTGCATGTGGTCGACGTACGCCGTGACGGCCTGCAGCGCGCCCCAGCGGGTGCCGCGCACGTGCTCGAGGTCGGGGGCGGCCCGGTAAGCGGTGCGGATCGCCTCCCGCACCCGCTCCGCGTTGCGGACGGCGCGCCCGCCGTCGGTCTCGTCCGGGCGCGGCTCGGGCAGGGGCACCAGGCGGGCGAGGAACCGCTCGAACTCCCGCCCGTCCATCCGCTCGCGGATCAGCCGCTCGCCCAGCCGCTCCAGCTCGTCGAAGTAGCGCCAGGCGATCCCGAGCGTGCGGCGGGCGTCCGCCAGCTTCGCCTCGACGTTCGCTGTGTGCCGCGCCTTCCAGGTGCGCTGCGCGCCCTCGATCGGGAGGAGCATCCCGTTCAGGCAGGCAAGCCGGAAGGGCACCACCGAGACGGTGACCGAGAGGCCGCCGTCGTGGCCGTTCCGGAAGCAGAGGAGCGGGAGTACGTCTTCCCCCTCCGCGCCCCCGATCCGGATCTCGCGGTCGAGGCGCATCAGCGCGTGCACGCGCGCTCCGCCGCGTGTCGATCCCGCCCCGATCCAGTGGGCACGCCCCGAGTCGGTGATTGCGTCGCAGAAGGCGAAGGCGGCCGCGTTCTGGAGCGGCTCGTAGCCGTCCCCGACGACGCCGAGCACTGCGCGCGTGTCGCTGCGCACGTTCGCGACGTGGCGCGGCACCCGCACGCGGAGGGCCTGGTACTCGCGCTCGACCACCGTCTCCAGCGGGTGCTGCTCGACCTGCCAGTCCAGCCCGGCAGCGGCGACCATGGAGGCAGCGTCGCGGGCCTCGTCGGGCACCATTCGCACGACGTCGCCCCAGGCTTCGGGTGTCTGCCCGAGCCAGAGACGCTCGGCCTCCTCGATGGCGTAGGTCGTGGCTTCCGTCGTCGTCATCTCCTCTTCCTCCTTCCTAGGCTGCGCAGCGCTCGCGCGCCGCGACGATGAACCGCTCCGGCTCGTCGGCGATCGCCTGCCCGATAAAGGTTGCGATCCCGGCCGCGAGCCACACCGCCTCCCGTTCGGCGTCGTCCAGCCCGTCCCCATAGCCGTCCGCAGCCGCCGCGGCGGCCTCAGCGGGCAGCGACTCGACGAGCCGAACCTGCCGCGAGAGAAACTCCGACAGCTCCTCCCGATCGATCCGGTACCGCTTCACTGCACCTCCTCTCCTGCTGTTAACCCGAGTTAGTAGTCCGCGCATTCGAAACCGCCCCTCGGCCCACCGCAGGTGGCTTTGTGTCTCCGACTACTGGGCCGAACGCAGGCGGCCGGTCTCGCGAGCCCAACGCTCGATGGTCGACCAGCGCCACACGAGCGAGCGGCCGAGCTGCCCGATCGGACGCGGGAAACCGGGGCTGCTCACCAGCACCGAGACGCGGGCGCGGGAGAGGCCGAGGCGTTCCGCGATGTCGGCGGCGACTACAAGCTCGGTCCTCGAGTCGATCCGCACGGCGACACGTTAACTCGGATCAACTCCCGGCACGGCCCGGGAGTGAGGGGAACGGAGTAGACGCGCACGTCGAGCTCGCGGCATGTCGTCCTCGAACCCGACCAATTAACCAGTTCGCCGAACTCCTCGGTCGTTCTCCGCAGGAGAATCAGGTCGAGGAGCTCTTCGCCGATCGAACCGCGGGCTCGACACGCACACCTACTCGTGCGGGGAACTCCGGGTTCGACCGCGACCGTCGATCACGCGGGCTACTTCGGCTCCGTCCCGCCGTTCTCCAACTCCGCCCGACGTTGGGCGATCACTCGGTTGACCCAGGCGAGGAAGGACCACAGGTCGGTCCCGCGTGTGCTTGCGGTGAGGCCTAGCACGCGGATGGCCTCCGCGAGTGCGGCCGAGGTCCCGGGAGGGGTGTCTTCAAGAAGGTCTCGCGGCACGCTCGTGACCCCGTCCTCGAAGGCGACGCGCAGCGCCCCCGGGTGATCGGGGTCTGGGCCGCAGACGATTCCGCAGCTGTCAGCGGCGATACCAGCGGAGCTTCGGAGCAGGCGGACCGGGTCACCTACGCGCATCTGGTCTCCCGGTCGCAAGCGGCTCCGGCTCAACTGCGACGATGACGTAGCCGCGGCCCCGCGCGATGCGCCGGCCGCCGCGGATGTGGTGCGCCGGCAGGAGCACGAACTGTCGGTCTCCGCGCAGCGACCCGAGGGTCGCAAGGTCGATCTTGACGAAGTCGTTGCAGTGCGGGTCCTCGCATTCGCAGACGAAGGCGAGCGGGCGATCGTTAGGTGCGTCACGGTAGACGGTCCGGCGAAGCCCCTCGTTGGCGGCGCGGAAGCGGAGGACCTCAGGCGGAATGGCCATCGGATCCGGCTCGCCAGATGACAACGACGCGATGCGGCACGCCCCCGAGGCGCGCCGGCGCGGCGACGAACGCGAGCCGCCCCAGCGGGCCCGTGACGGTGCCGCCCGCAGCCCGCGCGGGATCGTCGACTCCCTCGAGCCAGGCCGGAAGCGGCTGCTCCGAGTCGGGCTCGAGGCCCGCGAGGAGGCATGCGGTCGGGTTGGGGGCGATGACCGTCCTCCCCACCACGAGAAGGAGCCCGAGCGTGGAGGCGTGCAGGGCCTCGGCAGCGCGGAGCCGCTGACGCTCCAAGATCGCTCCTTGCAAGCGCTGACCTGCATCCCAGTCGTCGGCGGCGTGAGCGGCACTCCTACGCATATTACTTACGTTGTGTAACGTAACTGATTGTCGGAACTGCTCCAAG
>DATMAP010000040.1:0-3175 GCA_035559835.1 Gaiellaceae bacterium | reverse complement strand
AACACGCTCGGCCGTGAGAGCCCGACGTAGAGCGCCTGCTCCCTCGCCCCATCGAGCTCGCACAACCCCACGACCAGCCGCTCGAGGCCCTTGAAGCGGTAGATCGAGCAGCGCAGGATCCGGTTCCGCTCCCACGGGTCGTCCGTGAGCCGGACTCCGCCGAGCGCCTCCACCTTCCAGAGCGCGCTGCGCTGGGCGCTGCGCGCGGTCAGGAGCGCGATGTCCTCCGGCGGCACTTCCGCCTCGCCGACCCAGCGGGCGACCGCCTCGTCGAGCTGGGCGAGCAGCTCCTCCTCCGTCTCGTAGAGGTGCCGATCCACGGGCGGCCCTTCGGGGCCGGGCGCCTCGATCGTCCCGCCTCGGTAGAAGCGCATGACGAGGTCGTTGATCCGGCGCGTGTTCCGGCAGTTGACGGTCAGCTGCACGGGCGACTCGAGGAACGGGAGCCCGGTCGGCACCGGGAAGAGCTTCTGGTTGTCGTCGTAGAAGACGTAGAGGGGGCTGCGGTCGGGATCGGCGAGGAGGATCTGCAGCGGCAGCCACCAGTCGGCGGCCACGTCCTGGCCCTCGTCCACGATCAGCGCGTCGAAGCGGCCGGCGATGATGTCCGCGTGCTCGGCGAACGCGTCGGCAAGCGCCGGGTAGTACTCGCCCTCGCCGCCGGGCTCCGGCTCGTCGGGAAAGTCGAGCCCTGCCTCCTCGGCCACCTCCCGGCACAGCCCGTAGAAGGCGCGCACCGTGACCTCCGGAACGTCCGCGAGACCACGGCGCAGGTGATCCGCGAGCAGGACGTTGAAGACCACGAGCAGCACGCGGAAGCCCTGCGCCGCGAGCCGCCGCGCCTTCTCCGCGGCGAGGAGCGTCTTGCCGGAGCCGGCGCAGCCGGCGATCGCGACTCGTGTCTGGCGCGCGAGCATGTCGAGCACGCGGTACTGCTGCTCGGTGAGCGTCAGGAGCTGGCGCTGCTCCTCGGCGAGCTCGTATGCGAGCGGCGCGCGGAGCTCGAACGAGTTGGCGAGGATGCGCTCCAGGCGCTCGATCCCCTCGCTTCGGAGCGGTGCCTTCGAGTCGCGGTCGAACCAGTGCCGGAAGATGTGGCCGATCCGCTGCTCGAGACGCGCGACGTCGCCGTGGTCGAGCACGAGCTCGCGGGGAAGGTCCGGGCGCAGCGCTTTCTCCCCGACGCGGCAGTCCGGGAAGGCGACCGCGTGGCCGAAGCTCACCTCCGCTCCGCCGCGCGCCGCCCGAGCCAGCGCCTTGGCGAGCGAGTGCGAGGAGCGCTGCGCCTGCCGGACCGGATCCTTGATCGGGGACTCACCCTGCTTCCCGATCGTGAACCACTTCCCGAGCCGCGCGTCGTAGCGCACCGAGCCGCCCTTGACCTCGAGCGCGAGCACGCCGTAGTCGGGGTGCGCGAGGACGAAGTCCGACTCGCCCTGCTCCGGCCGGCCCCTGCCGCCCGGGAGCTGCCAGGCGACCGAGTGGAAGGCGACGAGCTCGTCCGGCGTGTCCTCCCGCAGCCGCTCGAAGAGCCGGCGCTCGGCGGCGCTCTCGGTCTCGACCGGCGACTCCGGGATCATCCGCGCCATGACCTCATCTTCGGCGGGATCGCAGGCGCTCCTCAAGCGCCTCGCTGGAATCGGGGCGAGCATGCTCGGTCTCGGCCCCCGGCCTTCGACGAGGCCGGCGCGATTCAAGCGCGCGTACCTGGCACACAGGTGCGAGCCGTTCGCCGCCCTGAGGAAGGCCGCGATGGCCACGTTCTCGCCGCCGCCGTCCTCGAGGATCAGCGCGCAGGCCGCGAGGAGGTGCGAGACACACGGGACATCCGTGCCCTGGGCACGCCGTCCGCGTGGATGCGAGCTGCGCAGACGAGCGCGTGCTCGAAGCGAGCGGTCAGCTGAAGCCTGGCATGAGTCGAGCGAGCGGAATGTGTCAAGAGCGACACAAGATGTCCAGGGCCCCCGCGCGAGGGTGCCTTTCGAGAGGGGGTTCGTCCGCGGGGTTCACTACCGTGTTCTCCGTGCAGGAAACGGATAGCACTCAGTTGCCGGCGAGGATCGTCGCCCAGGAGCGGCTCGCGGCGCAGCTTGCGACGCTGTCCGCGCACATCACCGCCGCCACGGCTCGCTGGCTCGAGGTCGCTCTCGAGTTCCGACGGCAGGGCGGGGCGGACCTCGACGGCCTCGAGCGCTGGCTCGCCTACCGGTGCGGGATCTCGCCTCGTGAGGCGCGCGAGTACGTCCGGGTCGCCGAGGCGCTCGAGGAGCTGCCGGCGCTTCGGGCGGCGTTCGCGCGCGGAGAGCTCACGTTCTCGAAGCTGCGCGCGCTGACGCGAGTGGCGACGCCGGCGTCCGAGCAGGCGCTGCTCGAGCTCGCGCAGGCGCTCACCTGTGCGCAGCTCGAGCGCGCGGTTCGCGCCTTCCGCCGGATCACGGAAGACGAGGCTCGTGGGAGCCACGAGCTCGAATACGTCGACTACCACTGGGCCGAGGACGGCTCGCTCTACCTGCGCGCGCGCCTGGCGGCGGAGGACGGCACGATCGTCGTCCGCGCCCTCGAGGCCGTGCGCGACCGGGTGTACGAGCGGCGGCGGGAGGAGCGCTCGCCCGACGGGCCGGAAGCCTTCGAGCCGCCGCGCTCGGCGAACGTCGAAGCGCTCGTCGAGCTCGCGCAGAGCGCGCTCTCCTGCCCCAAGGAGGGCCAGGAGGCCGCGCGTGCCGAGCTCGTCGTCCACGTCGATGCCGGCGCTCTCGTCGGCGGTCGTTGCGGCCGCTCCGAGCTCGCGGAGGGTCCCGCGATCTCCCCCGAGACCGCGCGGCGCCTGGGCTGCGACGCGCGGCTCGTGGCGCGGGTCGAGCGCGACGGCCGCTTGCTGAGCGTCGGTCGGAGGCGGCGGGCGGTGCCGCCGAGGCT
Organism: Gaiellaceae bacterium; assembly: GCA_035559835.1. Classification (GTDB taxonomy): domain Bacteria; phylum Actinomycetota; class Thermoleophilia; order Gaiellales; family Gaiellaceae; genus GMQP-bins7. The sequence goes on along the minus strand of DATMAP010000040.1, from coordinate 259 downwards.
TCGCCGCCTGCTCGACGAACGGGATGGGTCCACCTGCCGCTTCCCCGGCTGCGAAAGGCGCCGCCACCTCCATGCCCACCACCTCCGCCACTGGGCGCAGGGCGGGGAGACGAGCCTGCGGAACCTCATCCTCCTCTGCTTCCACCACCACCGACTCGTGCATGAGGGCGGGTACACGATCGAGGAGGGCGCCCGCGGCGAGCTGCGCTTCCGCAACCGCTACGGCGTCCTCTGCCCGGGCGTGTCGCGGCCGCCGCCG
>DATMAP010000039.1:0-19799 GCA_035559835.1 Gaiellaceae bacterium | reverse complement strand
GACAGCAGCTCAGCCGAACGACTGAGGATCGACGTCGACGACCGCCGCGAGCTCGTCGCGCCGCATCGGCCTCGCGGCCGCCGCCAGCACCGCCGCCGCGCGGCGCGCGAAGGCACGCGGCGAGGCCGTCTTCGCCAGGAGCTGAGCGCGCTGGCGACCGCGCAGGCGCAGGAGCGGGGCCGGGCCGAGCAGCGTCACGCCGGGCAGGCGCAGCGCGTCGCCGAGCTCGCGCAGCACGCGCAGCGCCGCCCCCAGGTCAGGTCCGGAGACGACGACTGCAACAAGATGGGAAAAAGGCGGGTAGCGGAGCTCCTTGCGGCGCGCCAGCTCCTGTGCGAGGAAGCCCTCCACGTCGTGGCGCGCCGCGTACGCGAGCGGAGTCGCGTCCGGCTGGAAGGTCTGGACGAGCACGCGTCCCGGCGCATCCCGCCCGCTCCGTCCCGCGAGCTGGGTGACGAGCTGGAAGGTCCGCTCCTCGGCGCGGAAGTCGGGGAAGGCGAGCCCCGTGTCCGCGTCGACCACGGCTGCGAGCGCGACCCCGGGGAAGTGGTGGCCCTTGGCGACCATCTGCGTCCCGATCAGCGCCGCCGCCCGGGCGCGCGCGAAGCGGGCGAGCGCCGCGGCCAAGGCGCCCGGCTGCGCGACCGTGTCGGCGTCGAGCCGGATCCGCTCGAGCCCGGGCAGGTGCCGCGCCAGCTCGGTCTCGAGCCGCTGCGTCCCCGCGCCGATGCGGGCCAGCTCGACCGAGCCGCACTCCGGGCAGCGTGCGGGCTCGGGCTCGGCGTACCCGCAGTGGTGGCAGTGCAGCCGGCGGTCGCCGTGCAGCGTCAAGGTGACGTCGCAGCTCCGGCAGCGCCGCGAGCGCCCGCAGGCACGGCAGTGGATCGCCCCGGAGACGCCGCGCCGGTTGAGGAGGAGGATGGCCCGCCCGCCACGCTCCTCCACAGCCGCGAGCTCGGCGAGCAGGGGCGCCGAGAGCGGGTAGCCGGCTTCGCGCCGCAGGTCGACGATCCGCACGGAGGGAAGCGGGGCGCCGATCCGCTCCGGCAGCGCGAGCCGCTCGAGCCGCGCGTAGCTCTCGGGCCGGGGCGTGGCGCTGCCGTACACCGCCACCGCCGCCTCCAGCGAGGCGCGCTTGGCGGCGACCGTGCGGGCGTCGTAGCGCGGGTCCGACTCCTGCTTGTAGGAGGCATCGTGCTCCTCGTCGACGACGACCAGCCCGAGGTCCGGCACGGGGGCGAAGACGGCCGAGCGCGCGCCCACGACGACGCGGGCCTCGCCGGAGGCGATCCGCTCCCGCTCGTCCCTGCGTTCGGCCTCGGTCAGCGCCGAGTGGAGGATCGCCACCCGCGCGCCGAAGCGGGCCGCGAACCGGGCAGCCGCCTGAGGCGTGAGCGCGATCTCGGGGACGAGCACGATCGCCCCGCGCGCCCGCTCGAGCGCCGCCGCGCAGGCCCGGAGGTAGACCTCCGTCTTCCCGCTCCCGGTCGGGCCGTGCAGGAGCAGGTGGCCGCCACCCGCCTCCAAGGCGGCCACGATCCGCCCGACGGCGCCTGCCTGCGCCGGGGTCAGACGCGCGGGCTCCGGCTCGGCTGGAAGCCCTTCCTGGGGGGCCGGACGCCGCCGCTCGCCGCGCCGCGTCCGGGCCCGCGGAGCGACGAGCGCGAGCGCCCGCCCCGGCGTCGTGCCGTAGTACTCGGCGAGCCAGAGGGCGAGGTCGACGAGCGGCTCCGGCACGCGGTCGAGGGCGGGGCCGGCCGGCGCCACCTCGACCCCCGGCGGCGCCGACACCCCGGTCGCGACGACGACGCCCCGGACGGTCCGGCCGTGGAGCCGGACGGAGACGACGGCGCCCCGCTCGACCCCCTCCGGCACCTCGTACGTGAAGGGCCGCGCGAGCGCGCGCGCGAAGACGAGCGGGTAGATCTCGGCGAAGGGCACCCCGGCGAGCCTAGCCCGCCGGGCCGGAGGGCACGGTTATGCGGGGGAGGCCTTCGGCTTGCGGAAGAAGAGGTAGAGCGTCGGCGCCGCGAGCGCCGCGAACGCGCCGGCGAGCAGGGCCTCGCTCTCCGGGAAGAGCCCGGCCTCCGCGAGCTCGTGCAGCCCCGAGGCGAGCAGGTACCCGGCGAAGAGGAGGAGCAGGACGCTCGTCGCGGTGAAGAAGGTCCGCAGGTCGAGCCGGTGCGAGCCCCGGTAGAAGAGGTAGCCGAGCGCGACCGCCGCCGCTGCGCCCAGGGCCGAGGCGGCGAGCGAGACGGCCGGGTCCGAGCCCTCGACCGCGCTGAACAGGAAGAGCGCCGTCTCGACTCCCTCGCGGGCCACGCCGACGAAGACGACGAGCGCGAGGCCGACGACGGAGCCGGCGTCGAGAGCGGCCCGCGTTCGGCTCTCGAGCTCCTTCCGGATCGTCCGCGCGCGGCTGCGCATCCAGAAGATCATCCAGGTCAGGAGCCCGGCCGCGGCCAGCATGACGACCCCCTCGAAGATCGCCTCCGAGCGCCCCTCCAGCTCGGCGCCGACGGCGAACAGCACCGCCCCCACGGCGAGGCTGAGGGCGAGCGCGGCGGCGACCCCCGCCCAGACCGCAGCGAAGCCGTCGCGGCGGCCGGTGCGATCGAGGAAGGCGCAGACGATCCCCACGACGAGCGAGGCCTCGAAGCCCTCCCTGAGCACGACGACGCCGGCACCCATCTCCGGCCAGTGTAAGGTTTCCCTTACATGTCGTGCACGATGATCCGCCTCGAGGGCGTGACCAAGCGCTTCGGGGAGACGGTCGCGGTCCACGAGGCCTCGCTCTGCGTCGACCGCGGCGAGACCGTCGCCGTGCTGGGCCCATCGGGCTGCGGCAAGACGACGCTGCTCCGCCTGATCGCCGGCTTCGAGCGCCCCGACGCCGGCACGGTCGAGGTCGCCGGGCGACTCGTCGCGGGCGCCGGCGCCTGGGTGCCGCCGGAGCGGCGGCGGATCGGGATGGTGTTCCAGGACTACGCGCTCTTCCCCCACCTGACGGTGGTGGAGAACGTCGGGTTCGGGCTGCCGCGCCGGCTGCGCTCCGAGCGCGTCTCCGAGCTGCTCGAGCTGGTGGGCCTGGAGGGGCTCGGCGCACGCTACCCGCACGAGCTCTCCGGCGGGGAGCAGCAGCGGGTCGCCCTCGCCCGCGCGCTCGCGCCCAGCCCCGAGCTGGTGCTGCTCGACGAGCCCTGGTCGAGCCTCGACGGCTCCCTGCGCGAGGCGCTCCGGACCGAGGTGACCGAGATCGTGCGCCCGCTCGGCGTCACCCTCGTCCTGGTCACCCACGATCGCGAGGAGGCCTTCTCGCTCGCCGACCGGATCGCGCTCGTCAGGGCCGGGACGGTCGTGCAGGAGGGCACCCCGGAGGACCTCTACTTCGAGCCGGCCTCGCGCTGGGCGGCGGAGTTCGTCGGAGCCGGGAACGTGCTGACGGGGCCCGTCGTGGACGGGCGCGTGCAGACACCGCTGGGGCGCTTCCCGCTCGACGGCGCGCCGGCCGCCCGCGAGGCCCGCATCCTCGTCCGCCCGGAGCTGCTCGAGCTCGCGCCCGACCCGGCCGGCGAGGCGGAGGTCGTCGCGCGCGAGTTCCGCGGGCACGACGTCTTCTACCGGGTGCGGCTCGGCGACGTCGAGCTCGTGTCGCAGCGACCCTCGACCGAGGTCGTCCCCCTCGGTGCCCGCGTCGCGATCCGGCTCCACGACGGGCGCGTGCCGGTGCTCGAGCGGGCCTGATCACTTTTGCTCAGATCCATGTAAGGTCTCCCTTACACCGCGGCTGAGGTTGACCTTACACAGAGGAGGGAGCATGAGATCCATCGTAGGCCTGGCCGTCCTCGCGGCCGCGCTCGCGGGAGCGGGCTGCGGCGGCGGGTCGGAGGCGCTCACGGTGTACTCCGGGCGCGAGGAGGAGCTGGTCGCGCCCCTGTTCGAGCGGTTCACGGCCGAGACGGGGATCGAGGTCGAGGTGCGCTACGGCGACAGCGCCGAGCTCGCCGCGACGATCGCCGAGGAGGGCGGGAGCTCTCCCGCCGACGTCTTCTTCGCCCAGGACCCCGGCTCGCTGGGCGCCGTCGAGGCACAGCTCGCGCCGTTGCCGGCGGCGATCCTCGAGCGCGTGGACGCCCGCTTCCGCGACGCCGGCGGACGCTGGGTGGGCACCTCGGGGCGCACGCGGGTGATCGTCTACAACACCGAGGCGCTGCGCGAGGACGAGGTGCCCGACTCGGTCTTCGACCTCATCGACCCGAGGTGGAAGGGGCGGATCGGGATCGCCCCCACGAACGCCTCCTTCCAGGCGTTCGTGACGGCGATGCGGCTCGCGGTGGGAGACGAGCGGACGCGCCGCTGGCTGCTCGACCTGAAGCGCCTCGAGCCCAAGACGTACGAGAAGAACACGCCGATCGTGGAGGCCGTCGCGGCGGGCGAGGTCGACCTCGGCCTCGTCAACCACTACTACCTCTACCTCGTGCGGGAGGAGCAACCGGACGCCCCCATCGCGAACCACTTCCTGCGGGCAGGCGACCCGGGCGCGCTCGTGAGCGTGGCGGGCGCCGGGGTGCTCGCGAGCTCCGACCAGCCCAGCGAGGCGGAGCGCTTCGTCGAGTTCCTCCTCTCCGACGCCGGCCAGCGCTTCTACGTCGAGGAGGCCGAGGAGGCCGAGTACCCGCTGGTCGCGGGGATCCCCGCCCGGCCCGGACTGCCGCCGCTCGCGAAGCTGCGGGGCCCGAGCGTCGACCTGACCAGCTTCGGCGCCGAGCACGAGGCGACGATCGAGCTCCTCCGCGAGACCGGCTACCTGACGTGAGCCCGGGGGCGGGGAGGCGCGCCCCGCTCCCGCTCGTCCTCGCGGCGGGCCTCGTCGTCGCCGCGCTCCTGCTGCCGCTCGCCTACCTGACGGTCCGGGTGGCGGGCGGCGGCAGGGCCCTCGAGATCCTCGGCGAGGACACGACCTGGCGCCTCGTCGGAAACACCGTCCTCCTCGCCGCCGGGGTGGTCGCGGCCGCGGTCGCGGTCGGCGTCCCGCTCGCGTGGCTCGTCACCCGCACCGACCTCCCCGGGCGCCGGCTGTGGGCGGCTGCGGCGGCCGTCCCGCTGGTCATCCCGAGCTACGTCGCCGCCTTCTGCCTGCTCGGCTTCTTCGGCGAACGGGGGCTGCTGGCGGAGGCGCTCGGGGTCGAGCGCCTCCCGGACGTGCACGGGTACTGGGGCTCGCTGGTCGCGCTCACGCTCGCGACCTACCCGTACGTCTTCCTGCTCGCGCAGAGCGCGCTCTACGAGCTCGACCCCGCGCTGGAGGAGGCGGCGCGCGGGCTCGGCCACTCGACCCGGAGCGTCCTCCTGCGCGTGACCGGGCCGGCGCTGCGGCCGGCGGCCGGAGCGGGGGCGCTGCTCGTCGCCCTGTACACGCTCTCCGACTTCGGCGTCGTCTCCCTCATGCGCTACGACACGCTCACCCGCGCGATCTTCGTCCAGTACAAGAGCCTCTTCGACCGGGCACCGGCGGCGACGCTCGCCCTCCTCCTCGTCTCGCTGACCGCGGTCGCGCTCGTGCTCGAGTACCGCACGCGCCAGCGAGGACGGCTGTACCGGTCGGGCCCGGGCGCCCGCCGGCGCCAGCCGGCCGTCCCGCTCGGCCGCTGGACCGCGCCCGCGCTGGCCTTCTGCGCCGCCGTCATCGGCCTCTTCCTCGTCCTGCCCGCCGGCGTGCTCGGCTATTGGCTCGCCCGCGGCGTCGCGAACCGGCGCGAGCTGCGCGTCCCCTGGAACGAGGCGCTCGGCTCCCTCTCCGCCTCGGGGCTCGCAGCCGGCGTGGCCGTGCTCGCCGCGCTCCCGGTCGCGGTGCTCGCGCTCCGCTACCCCTCGCGCGCGGCGCGCCTGCTCGAGCGCCTCTGCTACGCGGGCAACGCGCTCCCCGGGCTCGTCGTCGCCCTCTCGCTCGTCTTCTTCGCCGCGCGCTACGCCACGCCCGTCTACCAGACGCTCGCGCTGCTCGTGTTCGCGTACGTCGTCCGCTTCTTCCCCCAGGGGCTGTCCGGCGTGGAGTCGGCGCTCGAGCGCGTCAGCCCCCGCTACGAGGAGGCGGCGCGCAGCCTGGGGAGAGGCCCGCTGGCAACGCTCGCGCTGGTCACGGTGCCGCTCGCCCGCTCGGGCGTCCTCGCGGGGGCGGCGCTCGTCTTCCTCTCCGCGATGAAGGAGCTGCCCGCGACGCTGCTCCTGCGGCCGATCGGGTTCGAGACGCTCGCCACCGAGATCTGGAAGCTCACCCAGGTGGGGGCGTACTCACAAGCCGCGCTGCCGGCGCTGGCGCTGATCGCCGTCTCCGGGCCCGTCCTCTACCTCCTCTCCGCCAGCCTGCGACCCGAGTCCGGGGGCTCGGGCTAGAGTGGGCGCATGGCCCAGCCGCACGGCCACTCCGTCGACGAGTACCTGGAGACGATCTACTTCCTCGCCTTCCCGATCGGCGAGTACCGGCCCTCGACCGGCTCCACCGCGATCGCCGCCCGCGTGGCCGAGATGCTCGGCGTCTCCCGCGCCTCCGCCGGGGAGATGCTCAAGCGCTTGGAGGCCGAGGGCCTGGTCGAGCGCGGCGAGCAGAAGGAGGCCATCCTCACCCCCGAGGGCGCCGAGCGCGCCAAGCGGGTGGTGCGCAAGCACCGGATCATCGAGCGCTTCCTGACCGACTTCATGGGGTACACCGCCGCCGAGTCGCACGTGCAGGCGGACGAGCTCGGCGACACCTTCACCGACGAGATGATCGAGCGGATGAACGAGCGTCTCGGCCACCCCGAGCGCTGCCCGCACGGCTGGCCGGTCGAGCCCGAGGTCGAGCAGGCCGAGAACGCGGCGCTGGTCGCGCTCGCCGACCTCGGCGCCGGGCAGGAGGCGGAGATCGTCCGCCTCGCCGAGCACGACGGCGACCTCCTGCGCTGGTACTACGAGCAGGGGCTCGCTCCGGGCACGCGCCTCGCGGTGCGCCGGAGAGAGCCCGCGGCAGGCCAGCTCACGGTCGCCCTCGACGGAACCGAGCGCGCCATTACGGAGAAGGCGGCGCACGGGATCTACGTCCGGGCCGCGTAGCACCTCACGGAACGCTCACCGGTCGCTCAGCTCGCCCTTACACGCGTGGGCGAGCATGTGGGGCCGGGAAGGCATCGGCACGAAAGGAGGCTTGGGCTCATGGGACGACACGCACGCACGCGGCTCACCGCGCTCGCCGGCCTGGCTGTGCTCGCCGCGGCCGGCGGAAGTGTCGCGCTCGCCGGCTCGGACCCCGGGAGCCCCGGGGCTCGGGAAGCACGCTGCCAGGACCAGCTCGCGAAGATCGCCGCGCGCCACGGGATCGGCGTCGCCGAGCTCCAAGCGCGGATCGAGGCGCGGCTGCTGGCGCGGATCGAGGCGGCGGAGAGATCGGGACGGATCGGCGCCGAGCAGGCGGCCACGCTCAGGGCGCGGGTGCGGACAGGAAGCATCTGCGCCGCTCGCGAGCATGCCCCCGCCCGGCGCGCAGCGCGCGGAGCGCTGGCGGCCGCCGCCGAGTTCCTCGGGCTGAGCAAGGCGGAGCTGCGAGCGCAGCTCCCGGGCACCTCGCTCGCCGCGCTCGCCGAGCGGCAGGGCAAGAGCGTCACCGACCTGAAGGCGGCCATGCTCGCGCCCGCGAAGGAACGGCTGGCCGCAGCCGTGGCCGCGGGCAGGATCACGCAGGAACGCTCCGCCCTGGTGCTGGCGAGGCTCGAGAAGCTCGTCGACCGACTCGCGCAGAGGGTCTTCCCGACCGAATAGACCCCCTCTCCCGGAGACCGCGACACGGAGCGCCCGCGCCGGGCGGGCGCTCCGCCCTCAGGCGGCCGTCTCGGAGAGCAGGCCCGCTGCCTGCCGGAGCACGTCGGCCTTGTCCGTCCGCTCCCAGGTGAAGTCGTGGTCCTCGCGGCCGAAGTGCCCGTAGGCGGCGGTCTTGGCGTAGATCGGGCGCAGGAGGTCGAGGTCGCGGATGATGGCCGCGGGGCGCAGGTCGAAGTGCTCGCGGACGAGCTCCTCGATCCGCGCGAGCGGGACCGCCTCCGTCCCGAAGCAGTCGAGCTCGATCGAGATCGGACGGGCGACGCCGATCGCGTACGCGACCTGCAGCTCGCAGCGCTCGGCCAGCCCGGCGGCGACCAGGTTCTTCGCCACGTACCGGGCCGCGTAGGCGCCGGAGCGGTCGACCTTGGTCGGGTCCTTGCCGGAGAACGCTCCGCCCCCGTGCCGGGCCGCGCCTCCGTAGGTGTCCACGATGATCTTGCGCCCGGTCACGCCGGTGTCGGAGATCGGCCCGCCTGCGACGAAGCGCCCGGTCGGGTTGACGAGGACGAAGTCGCGGTCGTGGGTCAAGCGCCGCTCGTCGTACAGCTCGGGCGGCAGGATCGGGTGCAGCACCTTCTCGATCACGTCGGGCTTGAGCAGCGTCTCGATGTCCAGCCCGTCCGCGTGCTGGCAGGAGACGAGCACGCGCTCGATCTCGACGGGACGCTGGCGGCCGTGCTCGTCCACCTCGTAGCGGACGGTCACCTGGGCCTTGCCGTCCGGCCGCAGGTAGGGCATCAGCTCCGCACGGCGCACCTCGGCGAGCCGCTTGGTGATCCGGTGCGCGAGGGTGATCGGGAGCGGCATCAGCGTCTCCGTCTCCACCGTCGCGTAGCCGAACATCATCCCCTGGTCGCCCGCGCCCGTCCGGTCGAGGGGGTCGTCGTCGCCGTGCTGGTGCTCGTAGGAGTCGTCCACGCCGAGCGCGATGTCGGGGGACTGCTCGTCGATGGCGACGATGACGCCGCAGGTGTCGGCGTCGAACCCGTACTTGGCCCGGTCGTAGCCGATCTCGCGGATGCGGTTGCGGACGAGGCGCGGGATGTCGACGTAGGTCTCGGTCGTGATCTCCCCGGCCACGACGACGAGCCCGGTGGTGACGAGCGTCTCGCAGGCGACGCGCCCGTGCGGGTCCTCGGCGAGCACCGCGTCCAGCACGGAGTCCGAGATCTGGTCGGCCATCTTGTCGGGGTGGCCCTCGGTCACCGACTCGGAGGTGAAGGGGAACGTGCGGGCTGCCATCGGCCGCCAGCCTAGCGGCTCGGGCGGGCGGGCTACTCCGTCGTGGGCTCGCGACGCATGAGCTGGCCGACCAAGTCGATCAGGGGGACGCCCTCCAGCACCGCGCACACGCCCTCGGTGATCGGCAGCTCGATGCCGAGCCGGCGCGCGAGGTCGCGCAGGACGGGGGCCGTGGTGAGCCCCTCGACGACCATTCCGATCTCGGCGACCGCCTCCTCCGGGCTCGCGCCCCGGGCGATCAGCTCGCCCGCGCGCCGGTTGCGGCCCGCCGGCGAGAAGCAGGTGACGATGAGGTCGCCCATCCCGGCCAGCCCGGCGAAGGTGTCGGGCCGGGCGCCCGCCGACTCGGCCAGCCGGCGCATCTCCGCGAGCCCGCGCGCGACCAGCGCCGCCTTGGCGTTGTCGCCGAGCGCGAGCCCGTCCGCGCCTCCCGCCGCGAGCGCGATCACGTTCTTGGCCGCCGCGCACAGCTCGACTCCGGCGACGTCGTCGCTCACGTACACGCGGAAGACGACCGAGTTGACGGCGAGCTGGATGCGGACGGCGAGCTCGAGATCGTCGCTCGCGACCACGGCCGCCGCCGGCAGCCCGCGCACGATCTCCTCGGCGATGTTCGGCCCGGAGAGGACGGCGACCGGGCGTTCGCGGACGAGGGTGGTCAGACGGGCCCCCGTCCGGGGGTCGAGCCCCTTGCTCAGGCTGAGCAGCGGGGCCTGCCCGGGGAGGGAGGCGACGACGTCACCGAAGGCCCGGCTCGGGACGGCGACGGCGACGAGGTCGGCCGCCGCGACGGGCGCCTGCGCGATCGTGGTGGCGAAGATCCCGCGCAGGTCCGCCTCCGGGACGTAGCGCGGGTTGCGGCCGCTCTCCGCGATCGCGGCCGCGTGCTCGGGGTCGCGGGCGGCGAGGACGACCTCGTGCCCGCGGTCGCGCAGGAGGCAGGCGAAGGCGGAGCCCCAGGAGCCCGCGCCGACGACGACGGCCCTCATGCGGAGGTCACGAAGTCGATCGAGACCGGCACGCCCTCGAGCCTAAAGCGCCGGCGCAGCTCGTTCTCGACCCAGTACGCGTAGTCGCGCGTGACGAGCCGCTGGTCCGAGACGAAGAGCCGAAAGCGGGGCGGCCGCGAGCTGACCTGCGTCCCGTAGAGGAGGTTGAGCCGGCGCCCGCGCCGGCCGGGTGGCTGACGGGCCTCCCGCAGCTCGCCGAGCGCGCGGTTCAGCTCCGCGGTCGGGATGCGGCCCGCGTAGCGAGCGAACACGTCCTCGACGAGGTCGAGCAGCCGCTCGAGCCCCCGGCCGGTGACGGCCGAGACCGCGATCACCGGTGGGCGCTGCCGCAGCCTCGCCTCCAGGCGGGGGCGCACGTCCTCGATTCGCACCTGCGTCGCGTCCCACTTGGAGAGGACGACGATGGTCGCGCACTGCGCCTTGCGGGCCACGTCCGCGACGGTCAGGTCCTGCTCGACGACGCCCTCGCTCGCGTCCACCAAGACGAGCGCCACGTCCGCGCGCTCCGCCGCCTGGCGGGCCCGTAGCTCCGAGTAGTACTCGATCCCCTGGCGCTGCCGGCGCTTCCGGCGCAGCCCGGCGGTATCCACGAGCACGAAGGTGGTCTCCCCGCGCCGGAGCACGGTGTCGATCGCGTCGCGCGTCGTGCCGGGCACCTCCGAGACGATCACCCGCTCGCGCCCGAGGAGCGCGTTCAGGAGCGAGGACTTGCCGACGTTCGGGCGACCGAGGATCGCGACCCGGATCGCCTCCTCCCCCACCGCGCGCTCGCGGCCCCCCGGCAGCCGGCGGACGATCTCGTCCAGGAGATCCCCGGTGCCATGGCCGTGGAGCGCGGAGATCGCGATGGGGTCGCCTAGGCCCAGGCGGTGCAGCTCGAGCGCCTCGGCCTCGCGGCTCGGGTCGTCGAGCTTGTTCGCGATCACGAGCACGGGGCGGCGCGAGGCGCGCAGCAGCTCGGCCAGCTCCTCGTCGCCGGGGGTGACCCCGGCGCGGGCGTCGACGACGAAGAGCACGAGGTCGGCCTCGGCGATCGCCTCCCGGGCCTGAGCGGCCACCTGGGGGCCGAAGGGGCCGGCGGCCGCCCGGTCGATCCCGCCGGTGTCGATCAGCCGGAAGTGCGTACCGGACCATTCGCAGATCAGCTCCTTGCGGTCGCGCGTCACGCCCGGCGTCTCGTGGACGACCGCCTCCCGGGTCTGCGTCAGCCGGTTGACGAGCGTCGACTTGCCGGCGTTGGGGAAGCCGACGACGGCGACCGTCCCGGCCAGCTCGGGCGCGTCGGGCCGCCCGTCGCTTGGCGCGCCGGCGCTCATCGGGGCGGGACGGCCGCACGGGGCCGGCCGGCCTCGTGCAGGTCGCGGAGCCAGGCCCACAGCCGGTACAGCTCTCGCTCGATCTCGGCCGAGGCCTCGCGGTAGCCCCGGCCTCCCCGCGGGAGGCCCGAGAACAGGAGCGGCGTCCCCCAAGCGACCGAGACGGGGGCGAAGTTACCGACCCGCCAGCGCTGGCTCCCGTGCAGGGCGGCGCAGATCACGGGGACGCCCTCGGTGATCGCGACCATGGCGGCACCCGGCTGGACGCGGCCGGGCACGCCGCTCCGCTGCCGCGTCCCCTCGACGAACATCCCGAGCGCGTGCCCTTCCCGGACGAGCGCGCGCATCGTCCGTACCGCCTCCCGGTCCGACTCGCCCCTGCGCACGGGGAACGCGCCGAACGAGCGCATGAGCTGCCCCAGGCCGGGAACGCGGTGCGCCTCGACCTTGGCCATGAAGTAGACCGGCCGCGGGCAGGCGGCGCCCAGCGCCGGCGGATCGATCCAGCTGAAGTGGTTCGCCGCGATGACGAGGCCGCCCTCGCGGGGGACGCGCTCCGCCCCGTACACGCGCAGACGCGTGAGGACCTGCACGAGGGGCTGGAGCGTGAGCCGCCCGACGGCCCAGACCGCGTCGGTGCTCCTCACCGCCGCGCCTCCGCGACCAGGGCTTCGATTCGGGCCACGACCTCGTCCACCCTCAGCGCCGTGGTGTCGATCACCACCGCGTCCGGAGCTGGCTGGGTGTTCGCCGCGTCGCGCTCGTCGCGCCGGCGCAGGTCGGCCGCGAGCGCCTCGGCCTCGACCCCGGGGCGCTCGCCCAGGCGGCGGCGGGCGCGCTCCTCCTCGGCGGCGACGAGGAAGACCTTCACCTCGGCCCCCGGGGCGACCACCGTCCCGATGTCGCGGCCCTCGATCACGGCATCGCCCTCCGCCGCCAGCGCACGCTGGCGCTCGCGCATGACCGCCCGCACGGCCGGATGCCGCGCGACCGAGGGGACGAGCCGGTCGATCTCGACCGCCCGGATCCGCTCGGTCACGTCCTCGCCGGCGATCGCGACCGAGCCGTCGGCGCCCAGCGAGACCGGGCTCGCGCGCGCGAGCCGCGCGAGCGCCTCGCCGTCCTCGACGGGCACCCCATCCCGCAACGCGAGCCAGGTGAGCGCCCGGTACATGGCCCCGGTGTCGAGGTAGCGGAATCCGAGCCGGCGCGCGAGCGCGCGCGCGACCGTGCTCTTCCCGGCGCCGGCGGGGCCGTCGATGGCGACGATCATCGGCCGAGTTCTACCGCTCTCCGGCTGCGAGCTGGGCGAGGACGGCGTAGAAGCCGGGGAAGCTGACCTCGACCGCCTCCGCCCCGTGCAGCTCGACCCCTTCCCGGGAGGCGAGCCCGGCGACGGCGCCGAGCATCGCCAGGCGGTGGTCACCCCGGGCGTCGAGGACGCCGCCGCGCAGGCGCGCGGGAACGCCGCGCACGTGGAACCCGTCGGGCCGAGCGCGGATGTGGGCCCCGAGGCGCCGCAGCTCCTCGACCACGGCCTCGATCCGGTCGGTCTCCTTGTGGCGCAGCTCCTCCGCCCCGCGGACGATGCTCTCGCCGCGGGCGTGGCAGGCGGCGAGGGCGAAGAGCGGGAGCTCGTCGACGAGCAGCGGCACCTCCTCGCGCTCGATCGTCGTCCCGACCAGCTCCGAGGCGCGCACCTCGACCTCGCCCACGGGCTCGCCGCCCAGGAGGCGGCGGTTGTAGACCGCAACGCGGGCGCCCATCCGCTCGAGGACGTCCAGGAGGCCCGTCCGCCGGGGGTTGAGGCCGACACCGTGCACGGTCACCGCCGAGCCGGGCACGATCGCGGCTGCGACCAGGAAGGGCGCCGCGGAGGAGAAGTCGCCCGGAACCTCGACCTCTCCCAGGACGAGGCGCCCGGCGGGCCGGATGGAGACGCTCCGCGGGCGCCGCCGCACGGGCGCGCCGGCCCGCTCGAGCAGCCGCTCCGTGTGGTCGCGGGTGGGGAGCGGCTCGACGACTGTCGTCTCGCCCTCGGCGTACAGGCCGGCCAGGAGCACCGCCGACTTGACCTGCGCGGAGGCGACCGGGAGCTCGTAGTCGATCCCCCGCAGCGGCGCGCCCCCTTCGACCACGACCGGCGCATGGCCGTCGGTGGTCGACACGGCGGCGCCCATCCGCCGCAGCGGCTCGGCGACCCGCTCCATCGGCCGCGCGCTCAGCGAGGCGTCGCCGACCAGCTCGAAGCGCCCGCGCTGCCCGGCGAGGATGCCCGGGAGCAGCCGCATCAGGGTGCCCGCATTCCCGCAGTCGATCGGTCCGGCGGGCTCGCGCAGGCCGCGCAGGCCTGCGCCGTGGACGACGAGCGTGTCCACGTCCAGCTCCTCCACCTCGACCCCGAGCGCGCGCACGGCCCCCACCGTCGCCTCCGTGTCGGCGGAGCGGCCGAAGCGCACGATGCGCGTCTCCTCCTCGCAGATCGCGCCCACGAGCACGGCCCGGTGCGAGACCGACTTGTCCCCGGGCACGGCCACGTGCCCCTCGAGGACGGGAACGGGCTCGATCCGCACGCGCGTCAGCGGGCGTCCGCGCCCGCGGGAACGGCGAGCGGGCCCGGGGCTGGCTCGAGCGTGCCGGCGGCGGCCATCGCGATGAGTCTAGAGCGAGTCCGCCCCGCGCCCGGAGCCATCGTGCCTCCCGCTTCGGCCCGCGTTGCGTAGTCTTGCCTCTCGGCCGCGCGGAGCGGCCGCGAAGGACGGGCATGCGGATCTTCTCGGGCATCCAGCCGACGGGCGCCAAGCACCTCGGCAACTACGCCGGAGGCTTCCGGCAGTACGTCGCCATGCAGGAGCAGGGCGAGGCCTTCTTCTGCATCGTCGACCTGCACTCGATCAGCGTCGCCTACGAGCCCGCCGAGCTCAGGGAGCGGACGCTCGACCTGCTCGCGATCCTGATCGCGACCGGGCTCGACCCGGAGCGCTCGACCATCTTCGCCCAGAGCCACGTCAGCGCCCACGCAGAGGCGAGCTGGCTCCTCTCCTCGGTGACGAGCTTCGGCGAGCTGCGCCGGATGACGCAGTTCAAGGAGAAGGCAGCCGGCCAGGAGCTGGTCTCGGCAGCGCTCTTCACCTACCCGGTGCTGCAGGCGGCCGACATCCTCCTCTACCAGACCGACGTCGTCCCGGTCGGCGTCGACCAGCGCCAGCACGTGGAGCTGACCCGCGACGTCGCCGAGCGCTTCAACGCCCGCTTCGGGCCCACCTTCACCCTCCCCCGCGGGGTCTACCCGGAGACGGGTGCCAAGATCATGGACCTGCAGGAGCCGGAGCGGAAGATGTCCACCACCGGCGCGACCGAGCAGGGGACGATCTACGTCCTCGACCCGCCGGAGGCGATCCGGCGCAAGCTGAAGACGGCGGTCACTGACTCCGGCCGGGAGATCGTGCACACGCCCGAGAAGCCGGGGATCTCGAACCTGATCGAGATCATGAGCGTCGCGACCGGAGCCTCGATCGCCGACATCGAGGCCCGCTACGCAGGCGTAGGCTACGGAGCCTTCAAGGCCGACGTGGCCGAAGCAGTCATCGCCCTGCTGGAGCCGTTCCAGCTGCGCTTCCGCGAGCTGCGCTCCGACGCCGGGGAGCTGCAGCGCCTGCTCGCCCTCGGCGCCGAGAAGGCCCGGGCGGCCTCCGCGCCCACGCTGGAGGCGATGTACGAGCGCATGGGCTTCGTCCGCCCTGGCTGACGCCGGTGGCGTCAGTCGCGAACGAGACCCACCGCCCGTCGCAGCGCCCGCACCTCCGCAGCGGTCAGCTTCCGCCACTTGCCCGGAGCCAGGCCGCGCAGGTCGAGGCCCGCGTAGCGGCTGCGATGGAGGCGCCGCACCGGGTGGCCGACGGCGGCGCACATCCGCTTGACCTGGCGCGTGCGGCCCTCGTGCAGGGTCAGCTCGAGCAGGGTCGTCTCCCCGAGCCGGCGGAGCACCCGCACCTCGGCCGGCGCCGTCCGCCCGTCCTCCAGCTCGACCCCCTCGCGTAGCGCAGCGAGAGCCTCCGGCGCCGGCCGGCCCTCGACCTCCGCCTCGTAGACCTTCGGCACGCCGTAGCGGGGGTGCGCGAGCCGGTGGGCGAGCGCGCCGTCGTTCGTGAGCAGGAGCGCGCCGGTCGTATCCACGTCCAGGCGGCCGACGGGCACGACCCGCGGCTCGGCGGGGACGAGCGAGACGACGGTCGGCCGTCCGTGCGGGTCGCGCGCGGTCGTGACCACCCCGGCCGGCTTGTGCAGGAGGAGGTGCGAGAGCCGCTGCGGGGCCACCCGGCGACCGTCCACCTCGACCACGTCCCCGGGGCCGACCCGGGTCGCGAGCGTTCCCGGAGCGCCGTTCACGCGCACGCGGCCGGCGGCGATCAGCTCGTCGGCCCGCCGCCGCGAGGCGACGCCGGCCCGGGCCAGGTACGCGTTCAGCCGCACCGGCCCATTCTCGTCCGGCTAGGGTCACGTCGTGGGACACGTCGAGGAGTGGACGGAGAAGCTGGCCCGGCTCGCCGTCGCCGGCGCGAACGTGCAGCCCGGACAGGTCGTGGCCGTCACGAGCTACCTCGGCAAGGAGGAGCTGACCCGTCGGCTCGCGCGCGTCGCCTACGAGCGCGGGGCGAGGTACGTCGACGTCCTCTACTTCGACCAGTGGCTCAAACGCGAGCGCATCGCCCACGCGGCCGAGGAGACCCTCGACTTCGTTCCGCCCTGGCTCTCGCAGCGGCTGCGCTGGCTCTCCGACGAGCACGCTGCGCGCATCACCCTCTCGGGCCCGCAGGCGCCGCAGGCGCTCGAGGGGCTCGACCCGGCCCGTGCCGGCCGCGACCTGCTCCCGTACCTGCCCGAGACCGGCGAGGTCGTCAACCGCCGGACGACGAACTGGTGCCTCGTCCCGGCCCCGACACCCGGCTGGGCGGAGGCGGTCTACCCCGAGCTGGAGCCCGCCGCCGCCTACGAGCGGCTCTGGGAGGCGGTCGCTTACGTCTGCCGGCTCGATGCCGACGATCCGGTCGCGGCCTGGGAGGAGCGGATCGCCGCCCTGCAGGAGCGCGCGCGACGGCTCTCCGAGCGGCGCTTCGACTCCCTCCGCCTCTTCGGCCCCGGCACCGATGTGACCATCGGCCTCCTCCCCTCCTCCCGCTGGCAGGCGGGCGAGATGACGACCGTGGACGGCGTCCGCCACTTCCCGAACCTCCCGACCGAGGAGACCTTCACCACGCCCGACCCGCTGCGGGCGGAGGGCCACGTGACGGCCACCATGCCGCTCGAGCTGTACGGCTCCGTCATCTCCGGCCTCCGGATCGAGCTGCGGGACGGGCGCGCCGTGCGGGTCGACGCCGACCGGGGAGCGGAGGCGCTGCGCGCGGCGCTCGCCCGAGACGAGGGAGCCGCGCGCCTCGGCGAGGTCGCGCTCGTCGACGGCGAGGGGCGCATCGGGCCGCTCGGCAGGGTCTTCCTGGACACCCTGCTCGACGAGAATGCGGCCACGCACCTCGCGCTCGGCAACGGCTACGAGCACGCGGTCGAGGACGCGGCCGACCGCGCACGGGTCAACCCGAGCAGCGTCCACATCGACTTCATGATCGGCTCGCCCGAGCTCGCCGTGGATGGAATCACCCGCGACGGGACGACGGTCCCGGTGCTGCGCGACGGCGCCTGGCAGCTGTAGGTTCGGCCTTCGAAGTCGGAGCGACGCCGGCCAGGAGCGACGCCGGCCAAGTGACGCCGGCCAAGAGCGGCGCCGGCCAAGAGCGACGCCGGCCAAGTGACGAGCGACGCCAGCCAAGTGACGCCGGCCAAGAGCGGCGCCAGCCAAGTGACGAGCGGCGCCAGCCAAGTGACAAAGTGTCACTTGGCGAGCGGGTCGCCCCCTGCTCGCTGCCCGTGCGGCGGGGAAGCGAGCTCGAACCGAGAGAGGCGCGAGCTCGCACCAAGGGGGCGCGCTCGTGTGGAGGGACGCGCGCTCACGCCGAGGGAGCGTACGCGTGCACCGAGGGAGGCGCGCTCGTGCCTCAGGACGCCCGAGCCGCCGCGACCTCGAGCAGACGCTCGCGCAGCTCGTCCGCGTCCGCGCCCAGGTCGTCCAGGCGCGGCAGCGCGGCGAGGCTCTCGAGCCCGAAGACGCGCTCGAAGAGCGGCGTCGTCCGGTAACGGACAGCCCCGCCGTTTTCCCGCCCGGCTTCGGCGACCAGGCCCCGCTCCACGAGGCTCGCGACCGCCGAGTCGGCTGCCACCCCGCGGATGCGAGCGATCTCCGGCCGGGAGCACGGGCCGAGGTAGGCGATGATCGCGAGCGTCTCCAAGGCGGCCTGGGAGAGCCCGCGCTCGACCGGGCGCTCGACGAGGCGCGCGCACGCCTCGGCCGCCTCCCGCGCCGCCCGGAAGGCGAAACCGCCCGCGACCTGCTCGAGCACGATCCCGCTGCGCCCCTCCGCGTAGCGGTCCCGCAGGAGCCCGAGCGCGGTCTCGACCCGGTCCGGGTCGTCTCCGGCCGCCTCGGCCAGCTCGGCGATCGAGAGCGGTGTCGACGCGACCACGAGCAACGCCTCGAGCGTCCGGGCGAGGCGGTCGAGCGGGTTCGTCGCGATCAGGCGGAGCGGGCTGTCCATGTCGGGGTCCTTTCGACGTCGGGGCGGGAAACCCTGATCGGAGCGAAGGGCGCTGCCTGGGCGAGGACCGCCTCCCCGGACCGGCGGAGCTCGAGCAGCGCCAGGAAGGCGACCGCCTGCTCGATCCGGGAGAGCCCGGCCACCTCGGCCTCGAAGTCGAAGCGCCGGCGGCGCCCGAGCAGCGCACGGAAGCGCTCCAGGAACTGCGACACGGGCGGGAAGCGCAACGCCATGTGGGCGAGGGAGACGGTCGGCGGCGGCGCCGCCAGCGCGCGCAGCGCCGCGGCGAGCATGGCCGGGTCCTGCGGCGCCAGCCTCCGCTCAGGGACGGGGGCGAGCGGAGCCGGGCCGAGCCGGAAGAAGCGGTCGCGCTCGGCGACCAAGCGCTCGGCGAGCCAGACGGCGGCCTCCTTCATGCGCCGGTACTCGGTCAGCCGCCGGGCCAGCTCCTCGGCCGCCTCCTCCGGCGCCAGCTCGGCCAGCTCGGCCGCCTCCTCGGGGAAGAGCCCGCGCGCCTTCAGCTCGAGCAACGCCGAGACGAGGACGAGGAACTCCCCGCACGCCTCCAGGTCGACCTCCTCGCGCTCGGCGAGCCGCTCGACGAAAGCGAGGACGATCGCGGCCACGTCCACATCGCGCGGCTCGAGCGCCTCCTTCAGGAGCAGCGTCAGGAGCAGGTCGAACGGCCCCTCGAAGGCGTCCAGGTCGAGCTCCAGCTCGCGCACGGGGATCGCGACCACCGGAGCGGAGGCTAGCCGCGCGCCCGGACGGGCTCGGCGCAGCCGCCCGGCAGGCGCGCGGGCAGCAGCTACCGCTCGCGCGGGATCGCCATCGCCTCCAGCTTCGGCGGCGGCCCCTGCTCGCGCCGCCAGGCCCGCTGGCGCCAGGTGAAGACGAGCGCGGCCACGACGAGCGCCGCCGCCGCGACGAACACGTTCAGCCGCACGCCGCCCAGCTCGTGGGCGGGATCGATGCGCAGCGTCTCGATCCAGATCCGCCCTGCGCTGTAGAGCACGACGTACAGGGCGAACAGGTTGCCGGGCCGGATCCGCCCGCGGAAGCGGCGCTCGACCAAGAGCAGGAGGGCCGCGGCGGCGAAGACCCAGAGCGCCTCGTAGAGGAAGGTCGGATGGAAGGTCTCGCGGTCGAAGAAGTCGAGCGGGCGGTTCTCGGGGGCGATCTCGAGGCCCCAGGGGAGGTCGGTCGGCTTTCCGAAGAGCTCCTGGTTCCACCAGTTGCCGAAGCGCCCGATCCCCTGCGCGACCAGGAGCCCGGGGGCGGCGCAGTCGGCGAGCGCGGCGACGCTCACCCCCGAGCGGCGCGCGACGATCGCGCCGACGACGGCACCGAGCCCGATCCCGCCCCAGACGCCGAGACCGCCCTTCCAGATCGCGAACGGCCCCCACCATTCGTCGGGCAGCTCGTTCCAGCTCGTGGCCACGTGGTAGGCGCGGGCGCCGACGATCCCGAAGGCAACGCCCCAGACGGCGACGCGGAAGATCAGGTCCCAGTCGCCCCCGCGCCGGGTCCAGCGCAGGCCGGCGATCCCGACCGCGGCGGCGATGGCGACGAGGAGCGTGAGCCCGTAGAAGTGGATGGAGACCGGCCCCAGCTCGAGCGTGCTCGAGCCCGGGGACGGGATGGAGGCGAGTGCCGCGCTGCCCATCGCCGCGACATTCTGCCGATCCGCCGCCGCCGGGGCGGCCGGAACGCGCAGCAGCGGCCCGGCTAGA
>DATMAP010000038.1:0-4486 GCA_035559835.1 Gaiellaceae bacterium | reverse complement strand
CCGCCGGTCCCCCGCGCGCTGGGGGACGCCGACTCCTCGACGAGGGCGGCCGGGCCCCACGGTGTTGCCACCCTCCGTCCCGCCGCCGGCGTCGCGGCCGGCGCTCGCCGCCGCGCCGGCGCCGCGCCGGACCGCCTCCTCGCCGCCTCGCCTCCTCTCGTCTCGAGCGCGCCGGTCGCCATGCCTCGAGGGTACGGCGCCGGACGTCACGCGTGGTGAACGTCTTCGTGCCGAGAGTGCGAACGTCGGCCCGGCAGTATTCGACCGATGCACGACGTCGTCGTCGTCGGGGCGGGCACCGCCGGCTGCGTCCTCGCTTCTCGGCTGAGCGAGGACCCCGACCTCTCGGTGCTGCTCCTGGAGGCGGGGCCGAGCTCGCGCCCGCTCGAGACGCGCATCCCGGCCGCCTTCTCGCGGCTCTTCCGCTCGCAGCTCGACTGGGGCGACCGGACCGTGCCCCAGCCCGAGCTGGATGGGCGCGAGCTCGTCTTCCCCCGCGGCCGTGCGCTGGGAGGTTCCGCGCTCCTGAACGCGATGATGGTGCTGCGCGGGCAACGAGCGGACTACGACGGTTGGGCAGCGGCCGGCTGCTCGGGCTGGTCGTGGGACGAGGTCGAGCCTGCCTTCGCCCGCAGCGCCGCCGGCCCGTTCCCCCTCGCTTCGCTGCCCGACCGGCACCCGCTCACGGTGGCCTTCGTGGAGGCCGCCCAGGCGGCCGGGATCCCCTTCGCGCCCGACCTCAACTCGGGTGACGCGGTCGGGGTGGGCTTCGTTCCCGTCTCCGAGCGGCGCGGGCGGCGCTTCAGCGTCCTCGACGGCTACCTTCGTCCCGCCCGCCGCCGCCCCAACCTGGCCATCGTCACCGGCGCACAGGCGACGCGCGTCCTCCTCGAGCGTGGCCGCGCCCTCGGGGTCGCCTACCGGCTCGAGGGCGAGGTGGTCGAGCAGGAGGCGCGAGCGGCACGCGAGGTCGTGGTCTCGGCCGGGGCGATCGGCACGCCGCACCTGCTCCAGCTCTCCGGGATCGGCTCGCGCGCGACGCTCGAGCGCGCGGGGGTCGCCGTCGTCCACGAGCTTCCGGGCGTCGGCTCGAACCTGCTCGACCACCTCGCCAACGGCCTGCTCGTGCGCGCCCGGGGAGTGGAGACGCTCGCCAGCGCGCAGTCGCCGCGCAACCTCCTGCGCTGGGCGCTCCGGGGCCGGGGGCCGCTCACCTCCAACGTCGCCGAGGCAGCCGCGTTCGTGCGCCTTCGTCCCGACGCCGAGGCGCCCGACCTCGAGCTCGTCTTCGCCCCCGTCCTGTTCGAGGAGGAGGGCCTGAAACAGCCGACCGAGCACGGCTTCACGCTCGCGGTCGTCCTGCTCGCCCCGCGCAGCTCGGGCACGGTCGCCCTGCGCTCGGGCGACCCGCACGAGCCGCCGGCGATCGACCCGCGCTACCTGACCGACCCGGACGGCGAGGACCGGCGCACGCTCGTGGACGGGCTCCGGCTCGCCCGCCGCGTGCTCGCGCAGGAGCCGCTCGCCCGGTACGCCGACGGCGAGATCCTGCCCGGCGAGGACGCCGAGAGCGACGAGGAGCTGGCGGCTCACCTGCGGGCTTCCTCCCAGACCCTCTACCACCCCGCCGGCACCTGCCGCATGGGAACCGATCCGGGTGCCGTCGTCGATCCCGAGCTGCGGGTGCGCGGCCTGGAGGGCCTGCGCGTCGCCGACGCCTCGGTCATGCCGCGCCTCCCGCGCGGGCACACCAATTGGCCCGTGGTGATGATCGCTGAGCGCGCCGCCGACCTGATCCGCGCCTCGCTCGCCTGAGCGGCCTGGCGCGCACGAGCCGGGTAGGTCATGATCCGGGCCGTGAGCCGGCGCACCGGGCTGCCGCTCGTCGTGACGCTGAAGGTGCTCGTCGTCGGGCTGACCGCGCTGGGCGCCCTCGGTGGGCTCGAGCGCTTCGAGGAGAAGGGGTTCGGCTGGCGGCTGCTCTGGTACCCGGCGATGATCCTCGCGCTGCCCGTGATCTGGCGCTTCTTCGGGCGCGGGCGCTACCCCTACCTCGCGGACGCGCTGCTCACGCTCCCGTTCTTCGTGGACGTGATGGGGAACGTGCTCAACCTCTACGACTCGATCGACTGGTGGGACGACGCCAACCACTTCGCGAACTGGCTCTTCCTCTCCCTGGGGATCGGGATGCTGCTCTTGCGCACCCGCTTCGAGCCGGTCGCGCTCGTTGGCTTCGTGCTCGCGTGGGGTGCGACGTCGGCGATCGTGTGGGAGCTCGGCGAGTACCTCACGTTCATCCGCACGAACGAGGACGAGTTCGCCACCGCCTACACCGACACGCTCGGCGACCTCACCCTCGACCTCTGCGGAGCGCTGCTCGCCGCGTCGCTGACCTTCGCCGCCGCGCGCAGGCTGGAGCTCCGCGCCCGGTTCTAGCGGGTCTCGATCAGCTCGATGCGGTAGCCGTCCGGGTCGCGGACGAAGCAGAGCCGGGAGCCGCCCTCGCGCACGCGGTAGGGAGGCCGCTCGGGCTCGATCCCCTGCGCGGCGAGCGCGGCCAGGGTGGCGTCGAGGTCGTCCACCCCGATCGCGATGTGCCCGTAGCCGGTTCCGAGCTCGTACGTGCGCCCGTCGTGGTTGTAGGTCAGCTCGAGGACGTTCTCCTGCTCGCCGAGCGAGAAGAAGTAGTTCGTCGCCTCGAGCACCCCGTCCCGGACGATGTCCATGTCCCTCGAGAAGCGGAAGCCGAGCGCCTCGTAGAAGCGCCGGCTCCGCTCCGGGTCGGTGATCCGCACCATCGTGTGCAGGAAGCGGGCCATGGCGAGATCCTAGTGCCGGCGCACGGCGCCGCGCCGAGCCCCCCGCCCGGACGTAGACTGGAACGCATGGGGCGCCAGGCGCTCGCCTGCAGGATCGGGGCGGGTCTCTCCACGTCGGGATCCGCCCTGAGCGCCGCGGTCGAGGCGGCGCGGGAGGCCCGCGGCGGCGGCCTCGGGCCCGCCGGCGTCGATCTCGCCTTCGTCTTCCTCTCCCCGGCCCACCTCGAGGAGGCGGCCTCGGCGGCGGAGGCCGTCCGCGAGGAGCTCGCGCCGCGGCATCTGCTCGGGTGCGTGGCCGAGGGGGTGGTGGCGCGCGGCCGCGAGCTCGAGGAGGGGCCCGGGGTTGCGGTCTGGGCGGCCGCGCTCCCGGACGCCGACGTGGAGCTCTTCCACGCGGCGGCGGTGGCCGTGGACGGCGAGGTCTCCCTGGTGGGCGTCCCCGAGCTCGACCAGCCGGACCTCGTCACGCTCCTCGCCGACCCCTTCAGCTTCCCGGTCGTCCCTCTGCTCGACGGCCTGAACGAGGCGTACGAGCGCGTTCCCGTGGTCGGAGGCCTCGCCGTCGGCGGCCGGCGGCCCGGGGCGCAGGCGCTGATCCTGGACGGCGAGGTGCACGACCGCGGCGCCGTGGGCGCGGTCCTCACGGGCCTGCCGGTCGTCACCTGCGTCTCGCAGGGCTGCCGGCCGCTCGGCCGGGAGTCGGTCGTCACGAGCTGCGAGGGCAACGTCGTGTTCGAGCTCGCAGGCCGGCCGGCGCTCGAGCGGCTGCGGACGGAGATCGCGTCGCTCTCGCCGGAGGAACAGGCGCTCGCGCTGCGCGGCCTCCTCGCCGGCATCGTCATCGACGAGAACCGCCCGGAGTACGAGGTCGGGGACTTCCTCATGCGGGGGCTCTTGGGAGCGGACGAGCAGACCGGGGCGCTCGTCCTCGCCGAGGAGGTGCGGGTCGGCCAGACGCTGCGCTTCTTCGCCCGGGATGCGGCCTCGGCGGACGCCAACCTGCGCCAGACGCTCGCAGACGGGGTCCGCGATGCGCGGCCCGCGGGCGCGCTCCTCTTCACGTGCAACGGCCGCGGCACCCGCATGTTCCGAGAGCCGGACCACGACGCCGGCGTCGTCGGCGACCTCCTCGGCACGCAGGCGCACGCAGGCTGCTTCTGCAGCGGGGAGATCGGCCCCGTCGGCGGCAAGGCGTTCCTGCACGGGTTCACGGCGACGCTCGCCGTCTTCCTCGAGCGCTGAGCTCCCTGGCACCCGCGAGGAGGGCAGCGGGCCACCCCTCGAGCGGGTTGCAGGCGGCGTCGGCCGCGTCGCCGACTGCGGCTCTCCTGGAGCCGCGCGCCTCCCTCCTCAGGCCTCGCGCACGCCGGCCTGCGTCACGAGCACGTTCTGCGGCCTGCCGCCCGCGAGCAGCGCTTCCAGCTCCGAGCGCCGGCGGCCGTCCACGAGCAGGTCGACGTTCCACGGGGCGCCGAGCCGGATCCAGAGCCGCCGCGACCGGAACCTCGCCTCCTCGCCGCGCTCGAGCGTGCCCTCGTACAGCACGCGCCCGCGCTCGGAGCCGGAGCGGACGAGGAGCCAGCAGCGGCCGCGCGCCGCGACCAGGACGACCTCGGCCGGTGGGGCGGGCGTGGGGGCGGCCGAGGCGGGCGGCGAGGCCGGCGGCG
>DATMAP010000037.1:0-37713 GCA_035559835.1 Gaiellaceae bacterium | reverse complement strand
GTCTCGGCTCCCCGGTCCTCCCACGTCTCCACGATCGCGGGCAGCGAGGCGAAGGCGGGGTGTCCGAGGAAGGTGGCGAGGCCGTCGCCGATGAGGCCGCGGCCGACGAGCTCGTGCCGGTCGCGGTTCGAGCCGAGCGGCGTCTTCGAGTCGTTCACGTGCAGGACGCGCAGGCGCTCGAGCCCGAAGCGCTCGTCGAGGTCGCGGACGGCGGCGGCGAGCGCCGCGCGATCGGCCACGTCCACGCCCGAGGCCCACCAGTGGCAGGAGTCGAGGCAGAGCCCGAGCCGGGGATGGGCGTCGAGCGCGTCGCGAATCGCCGCCAGCTCCGCGACCGAGCGGCCGATCGTGCCGCCCGCCCCGGCGGTGTTCTCGAGGCACAGCCAGAGCCGGTCGCTCGTCAGCTCGAGCAGCTCGCGGAGCGCGGGCGCGATCGTCGCCACCGCTTCTTCGAAGCCGGAGCCGAGGTGCGAGCCGGGGTGGAAGACGACCGCGTCGGCCTCGAGGGCGCGGGCGGTCTCGAGCGTCGCCCGCAGGGCGGCGACGGACCTGGCCCGGATCTCCTCGTCGCGCGCGGCGAGGTTGACGAGGTAGAGGGCGTGACAGGAGACGTGCTCGACGCCGGCCTCCTCGCGGCGGGCGCGGAAGCGGGCGATCTCCTCGGGCGCATGCTCGGTCGGCCTCCACATGCGAGGGCTCTGCGTGAAGACCTGGACCGCGTCGCCGCCGATCTCCTCGATCCGGTCGATCGCCCTGGAGATGCCGCCGGCCGCGGACACGTGAGCGCCGAAGAGCATGCGGCTACGCTACTTCGCCGAATGTCCGTCCGCGTCCGCATGGCTCCTTCGCCGACCGGCTTCCTCCACATCGGAGGGGTGCGCACCTTCCTCTTCAACTGGCTCTTCGCGCGCGGGCGCGGGGGGGAGTGCCTGCTGCGGATCGAGAACACGGACACGAGCCGCGAGGTGGCCGAGTCGGTCGCCCAGATCGAGCGCTCGCTGCGCTGGCTCGGCCTCGACTGGGACGGCCCCACCACCTTCCAGCTCGACCGCAGGGAGCGGGCGCAGGCGGAGGCGCGGCGGCTCGTGGCCGAGGGGAAGGCGTACGAGGACGAGGGCGCGATCCGGATCCGCATGCCCGACGAGGGCGTCGTGGGCTGGGAGGACGCGATCAAGGGGCGGATCGAGTTCCCCGCGGCGCAGCTCGAGGACCTCGTCCTCGTGCGCTCCGACGGCCGCCCCACCTACAACTTCGCCTCGCCCCTCGAGGACTGGCTGGACGGGATCACGCACGTGATCCGCGGCGACGACCACGTCTCGAACACGCCCAAGCAGATCGTCGTCCTGCGCGCGCTCGGAGCCGAGCCGCCCGTCTACGCGCACGTCCCCAACGTCTTCGGCCCCGACGGGCGCAAGCTCTCCAAGCGCCACGGGGCGGTCTCGGTGGACGAGTTCCGCGCCGCCGGCTACCTGCCCGAGGCGCTGCTCAACTTCCTCGCCCTGCTCGGCTGGGCTCCCGATGGGGAGACGACGATCATGAGCCGCGAGGAGCTGATCGCGCGCTTCTCGCTCGAGCGCGTGGGGTCGAGCCCGGCCACCTTCGACTATGCGAAGCTCGAGTGGATGAACGGCGTCTACCTGCGGGCGCTGCCTGCGCAGGAGTACGCCGACCGGCTGGTCGCCTACCTGCGCGAGCAGGGCTACGACTGGCCCGAGGAGCGGATCCGGGCGGCGGCTCCGCTCACCCAGGAGAAGATCTCCCGCCTGGGCGAGTTCCCGAGCTTCGCAGGCTTCCTCTTCCACGGGGTCGAGCCCGACCCGGCGCTGCTCGACGGACGCATCCTCGATGCGGCGGCGGGGGCGCTCGCGGCCGTCGAGCCCTGGAGCGCGGAAGCGATCGAGGCCGCGCTCAAGCGCCTGTGCGCCGAGCTGGGGGAGAAGCCCCGCACGGTCTACATGCCGATCCGCGTCGCCGTCACGGGCTCGCGCGTCTCGCCGGGCCTGTACGAGTCGCTCGAGCTGCTCGGCCGCGAGGAGGCGCTCGCCCGGCTCCGCGCCGCGGTGGGCGCCGCCGCCTGACCGTGCCTTGACAGCTTCGGGACGGGGGAGTACTTTCCAACACCTGAATCGGGTCTCATGTAGAGGCCGAGTCGAGTGAGGAGGACTCTCCAGATGCACGGACGTCGCCCGACGGTGATCGCGGCCCTCGGCACCGCGATCGTCCTGCTCGCCGCGCTCGCGGCCGGTGCGCAGGCGCGGCCCGACTCCCACACGATCAAGGTGGGGATCATCTACTCGCGGACGGGGCTGCTCGCCGCCTACGGCGCCGAGTACCTCTCCGGGCTCCGCTGGGGCCTGAGCTATGCGACCGGCGGAACCGGTCAGGTGAACGGCCACAAGGTCGAGTTCACGCTCGTCGACGACGCGGGAGACCCGGCGAAGGCGGTGACCGCGGCCAAGGACCTGATCGGCCAGGGGTACAAGATCATCGCCGGGACCGTCTCCTCGGGGGTGGCGCTCCAGCTCGCGCCGCTGGCCGAGCAGAACAAGATCCTCTACATCTCGGGGCCGGCGGCGACGGACGCGCTCACCGGCATCAACCGCTACACGTTCCGCTCGGGCCGGCAGACGTTCCAGGACGTGAAGGCCTCGACCGCCTACCTCAAGGGCGCGATCGGGAAGAACGTCGTCGTCTTCGCCCAGGACTCGGCCTTCGGGGTCGGCAACTTCCTCGCCGTGAAGACGGTCTTCGGCGACCTCTCCGGCCAGAAGGTCGACCGCGTGCTCGTGCCTCTCTCGGCGCAGGACTTCACCCCCTACGCGCAGCAGCTGCGGCAGCGCAACCCGGACCTCGTCTTCGTCGCCTGGGCCGGGACGACCGCGGGCGCGATGTGGACCGCGCTCGACCAGCAGGGAGTCTTCGACTCGGTCGACACCGTGGTCACGGGGCTCGCCGAGCGGGCGACGTGGCCCTTCTACGGTCCCGCTGGGACGAAGATCAAGTTCCTCAACCACTACAACGCCGACGCGCCGAAGAACACGGTCAACGACTGGCTGAAGGCCAAGATGAAGCGGCGCAACCAGGTCCCCGACCTGTTCACGCCCGACGGTTTCGTGGCCGCCCAGATGATCGTGCGCGCGCTCAAGGCTTCCACGACCGACGTCGAGAAGATGATCACCGCCTTGGAGGGGTGGAGCTTCACCGGGCCCAAGGGCCAGCAGGAGATCCGCGCCTCCGACCATGCCATGCTGCAGCCGATGTTCCTCGTGCAGCTCCGGCAGTCGGGCGGCAGGTACACCGCGATCACGAACGTCCGGCTCCGGGCGAAGTACACGGCGCCGCCGGCGAAGTAGGAGACGACGCATCGGGACGCCGGTGGCGACTCCCGCCCCCATCCTCGCCACCCGCGGCCTCGGGCTCGATATCGGCGGCGCGCGCATCGTCGCCGATGTCTCGCTCGAGGTCCGGGAAGGCGAGCTGGTCGGGATCATCGGCCCCAACGGAGCAGGGAAGACGACGCTCTTCAACCTGCTCTCGGGGCTGCTGCGGCCGACTGCGGGCCGGATCGAGCTCGGCGGCCGCGACGTCACCGAGGAGCCGCCCTTCGCCCGCGCCCGCGCCGGGCTGGCGCGGACGTTCCAGATCTCGAGCGTGTTCCCGCTGCTCTCGGTGCGCGAGAACGCCCGGCTCGCGGCCGAGGCCGCCCTCGGCGGGACGCTACGGCTGTGGCGGCGCGCTGCCCGCTTCCGACCCGCGCTCGAGCGGGCGGAGTGGGCGCTCGAGCGCGTCGGGCTGGCGGAGAAGGGGCCCTGGCCGGCCGGAGCGCTCGCCCACGGCGACAAGCGCAAGCTCGAGCTGGCGATGGCGCTCGCCGGACGGCCGCGCGTGATCCTCCTGGACGAGCCGATGGCGGGCGTCGCCCACGAGGACGTGGGCGGCCTCGTCGAGCTCGTCCGCTCCGTGCACCGGGACGAGGGCACCACCGTCCTGCTCGTCGAGCACCGGATGGAGGTGGTGGTCGGGCTGGCGGAACGGATCGCCGTCATGCACCACGGGGCGCTCCTCGCCTACGGCGTCCCGGAGGCCGTCATGCGTGACGAGAACGTCCAAGCGGCGTACCTGGGGGAGCCGCTGTGACCGCGACTCCCGCGCTCGCCGTCTCCGATCTGCACGTGCACCTGGGCGAGTCGCACGTCCTCCAGGGGGTGTCGTTCCAGGCTGTGGCCGGCCGCGTGACGGCGCTCCTGGGGCGCAACGGAGTGGGGAAGACGACCACCCTGCGCGCTCTGCTCGGGCTCGTCCCGCGCTCGCGGGGCGCGATCGAGATCGGCGGGGCGGACGTCACCCGGCTCCCGACGCACGCGATCGTACGCCGCGGTGTCGGCTACGTCCCCGAGGACCGCGATGTGTTCGCCGGCCTGACCGTGGCCGAGAACCTCCGGCTCGCGCAGCGCGGGCGGGAGGCCCGCTACGAGCTCGTCTACGACCTCTTCCCCGAGCTCCGGGAACGCGGAGGGCAGCGGGCCGGGACGCTCTCGGGCGGGCAGCAGCAGATGGTCGCGATCGCGCGGGCGCTCTTGAACGAGAATGCGCTCCTGCTCGTCGACGAGCCGACGAAGGGGCTGGCACCGCTGCTCGTGACCGAGGTCGCCGCCGCGCTGGAGCGGGCGGCCGGGCTGGCCACCATCGTCCTCGTCGAGCAGAACCTGAGCGTCGTCCAGCGGATCGCGCACGACGTCGTCGTCCTCGACGGGGGGCGGGTCGTACACGCGGGCCCCGCTTCGGAGCTGCTCGGAAGCCCGGAGCGCGTGCGCAGGCTGCTCGGCGTGCACGGAGGAGCGGGGTGAGCACCTTCGTCCTGCTCACCGTGACCGGGCTCGGACTCGGCGCCATGTACTTCCTCGTCGCCTCGGGGCTCTCGCTCATCTACGGGCTGATGGGGGTCCTCAACTTCGCCCACGGTGCCTTCATCACGTTCGGCTCCTACGCCGCTTGGTGGCTGACCACCCAGCTCGCGCTCTCGCTCGAGGCCGAGCTCCTGCTCGCGACCGGGTTCGGGCTCGCCGTCGGCGCCGCGCTGGGGGCGCTCGTGGAGCTCGTCTTCATCCGCCCCCTCTACCGTCGTCCGGTCGAGCAGGTGCTGGTCACTGTCGGCCTCGCGCTCGCGCTCGGCGCGCTCGTCTTCGGGCTCTGGGGTGCGGACCCGAAGCTCGTGGCGCTGCCCACGTGGCTCGTCGACACGACCACGCTCCTCGGCGCGAGCATCCCCAACGACCGCTTCGTGGAGATCGGCGCGGCCGCGGTCGTGCTCGCGGGATTGGGTGCGTTCCTGCGGCTGACCCGCATCGGCCTGATCATCCGGGCCGGGGTCGAGAACCGCGCGATGGTGCAGGCACTCGGGATCGACGTGCGCAAGGCCTTCACCTTCGTCTTCGCCTTGGGCGGGGCGCTCGCCGCTCTCGCAGGCGTGCTCTCCGGCGTCTACTTCGGGAGCGTCGACCCCGCGCGCGGCACCTCGCTCCTCATCTTCGCCTTCATCGTCGTCGTCATCGGCGGCTTCGGCTCGATCGAGGGCTCGGCCGTGGCTGCCGTAGTCGTGGGGCTGGTGCAGCAGTATGCGAACTTCTACGTCGCGGACTGGCTCGAGTGGAGCGGGGCCGGCGACGTGGCGGTGATGCTGCTGCTCGCGACTGTGCTCCTCCTGCGCCCGCACGGGCTCTCCCCCAAGGTGGTGCACTGATGCGTGCGCGCGTCTTGGCCGTCCCGCTCGCCACGCTGGCCGCGCTCGTCGCCGTCCCCTTCCTCTCGCTCGACCTGCCGCGTCTGCTCCCGGGGCCCCTCGACTCTCCCGGCACCCTCCAGCTCCTCGCCCTCTGCCTCGCCTTCGCCGGGGTCGCGCTCTCCTACGACCTGCTCTTCGGGTTCACCGGGCTGCTCTCGTTCGGGCACGCCCTCTACTTCGCCTTGGGCGTGTACGTGCCCGCGATCGCGCTGACGAGGTGGGAGTGGAGCCTGCCCGCTACCCTCGGCCTGCTCGCGGCCGTCGCCGTCGCCGTGCCCCTCGTCCTCGGCGCGATCAGCCTGCGGGTGGGAGGGATCGCCTTCGCCATGGTGACGCTCGCCTTCGCGCAGGCCGGGAACGTGATCGTGCAGACGAATCCGCGCGGGCTCACAGGCGGGGAGGAGGGGATCGTGCTCAACGCCGATCCGCTCCCGGACTTCCTCGTCGGCGTCGTCAACACGAAGAACCTGTACTGGGTCGCGCTCGGCTACGCCGCCCTCGTCTTCTGCCTCGCCCGGGCCGCGGTCGGATCCTCCGCGGGCCACGTGTGGAGGGCGATCCGGGAGAACGAGCGGCGCGTGGAGGTGATCGGGCTGCGCCCCTACCCGTACAAGCTGCTCGCCTTCGTCCTCGCCTCGTTCCTCGCCGCCTGGGGAGGCTTCGTCTGGCTGCTCCTGATCGGCGTCACCCCGGAGGTCACGACCGCGACCTTCACGCTCACGCTGCTGGTGATGGTCGTTCTCGGGGGGGCGGGAACCCGTTTCGGGGCCATGGTCGGCGGCTTCCTGTACACGCTGCTCGACTTCCGGCTGCGCGACCTGTCCGACGCCGAGCGCATCCAGGCGCTCCCCGACGTCGTCCGCATCCCGCTCTCGGAGCCGCTCTTCCTGCTCGGGGCGCTCTTCGTCGCCGTCGTCTTCTTCGTTCCGGGCGGCCTGGCGAGCCTGCCCGCTCGCGTGCGGCTCCTCTCGCGCCGGGCCTTGCGCGGGGAGGTCCCATCGTGAGCGCTACCAGCGCACGCATCGCCTGGGAGCGGCTGGGCACCGGCCCTCCGGTCGTGCTCGTGCACGGGCTCGGCTACGCCCGCTGGGGCTGGGAGCCGGTCGCCAGCCTGCTCGCGGAGCGCTTCCAGGTCGTCCTGCTCGACAACCGCGGGATCGGCGAGAGCGACGCGCCACCCGGGCCGTACACGGTCGCGCAGCTCGCGGGCGACGTAGCGCGCGTCCTGGACGAGGCCGGGCTCGCGCGCGCGCACGTCGTGGGCACGAGCCTGGGCGGGATGGTCGCCCAGGAGCTCGCCCTGACCGCGCCCGAGCGGGTGGAGCGGCTCGTCCTCGTCGCCACCACCCCCGGAGGCCCGAACGCCGCGCCGATGCCGGAGGTGACGGCGCGTCTGCTGGCCGAGGCGCCTGCGCTCGAGCCCGAGGTCGCGTTGCGAAGATTCGTCGAGAACGCGCTCGCGCCGGGCGCACCCGAGGAGCTCGTCGAGCGCATCCTCGCCCACCGCATCCGTACTGCGCAGCCGCGCGAGGCCTGGCTCGCCCAGGCGGCGGCGGGGGCCGCCTTCGACGCCTGGGACCGGCTGCCGGCGCTCGCGGCGCCGACTCTCGTCCTCCAGGGGAGCGCCGACGTCGTGGTCGACCCGCGCAACGCCGACCTGCTCGTGCAGCGCATCCCCGGCGCGCGGCTCGAGCGCTTCCCCGGCTGCGGGCATCTCCTCTTCTGGGAAGAGCCCGCGCGCTTCGTCGAGGTCGTGGGAGAGTTCCTCGCATGAGAGCTACCAGCGGGCTGCACACCCTCGGCCGCTGGCTCGACGACCGGGAACGCAACACGCCCGGGCGGGTCGCGATCGTCCACGAGGGCCAGCGGATCACCTACGCAGAGCTGGCCCGCCGGGCCGCGCGCATGGCTGCGGCGCTCGCCGGGCGCGGCGTCGGCCGCGGCGACCGGGTCGCGACGCTGACCGCGAACTCGCCGGACCACGTCGCCCTCCTCTTCGCCTGCGCGCGTCTGGGCGCCGCGCTGCAGCCGCTGAGCTGGCGGCTCGCCCCGGTCGAGGTCCGCTACCAGCTCGACGACGCCGAGCCCTCCCTGCTCGTCGTCGCGCCGGAGCACCGGGTGCTGGCGGCGGAGGCGGGAGGTCCGGTGCCGCGGGCCGACTTCGCCGAGCTCGACGCCGACGGCCCTCCGCCGCCGGTCGAGGTCGGGGACGACGATCCGCTCCTCCTCGCCTACACCTCCGGGACGACGGGCAAGCCGAAGGGCGCCGTGCTCACGCACGCGAACTGCTTCTGGACGAACCTCTCCTTCGACCGGACGAGCGGGATCGGCGACACCGACGTCGTCCTGCAGGTACTGCCTCAGTTCCACTCCGGAGGCTGGAACGTGCAGCCGCTGCTCGCGTGGTGGAAGGGGGCGACCGTCGTCCTGGAGCCCGCCTTCGACCCGTCCCGGGCCCTGCGCCTGATCACGGAGGAGCGGGTGACGACGATGATGGGCGTGCCCGCGACGTACCTGTTCATGGCCGAGCAGCCCGAGTTCGCCCGGGCCGACCTCTCGAGCCTGCGGCTCGCCGTCGTCGGCGGCGCTCCCATGCCCGAGAGCCTGCTCTCGACCTGGCACGAGCGCGGCGTGGCCGTCGTCCAGGGCTACGGCCTGACCGAGGCGGCGCCCAACGTCCTCTGCCTGCCGCCGGAGGACGCCGCACGCAAGCTCGGGTTCGCCGGCAAGCCCTACCCGCACGTGGACGTGGCTCTGCGCGACCCCGACACGGGAGCACTGCTCGAGGGGCCCGCTACGGGCGAGCTGGTCGTCCGCGGCCCCAACGTCTTCGCCGGCTACTGGCGGAACCCGGAGGCGACCGCGGCCGCGTTCGCCGACGGCTGGCTCCTGACCGGGGACCTGGCAGAGCGCGACGCCGAGGGCTACTACCGGATCGTGGGCCGGCTCAAGGACCTTGTCATCTCGGGTGGCGAGAACGTCTACCCGGCCGAGATCGAGGACGTGTTGCACGCGCACCCGGCGGTCGCCGAGGCGGCGGTCGTGGGCGTGCCGGACGAGCGCTGGGGCGAGGTGTGCGTCGCCTTCGTCGTCCTCAGGCCCAGGGCGGCCGCCGACGAGGAGGCGCTGCTTCGCTGGTGCCGCGGCCGGCTGGCGCGGTTCAAGGTGCCGCGGGAGATCCGCGTGCTGGACGCGCTGCCGCGCTCCGGGATAGGCAAGGTACTGAAGGACGATCTGCGCGCGCTGCTCGTCGGTGCGGAGGCTCGACGGTGACCGAGACGCAGCCGACCGGGGTCGGCGGGCGGCCTCTCTCCAGCCGCGGCGCGCGCACGCGCCGGCGTCTGCTCGAGGCGGCGGAGGTCGTGTTCGCCGAGCTCGGCTACCACGATGCCTCGATCGTCAAGATCACCGAGGCCGCGGGGGTGGGGCAGGGCACGTTCTACCTCTACTTCTCCGGGAAGAAGGAGATCTTCGACGAGCTCGTGCTCGACCTCAACCATCGCGTCCGCCAGGCGATGACGGAGGCGGCCTCGCGCGGCGAGACCCGGGCCGAGCGCGAGCTCCTCGGCTTCGCCGCGTTCTTCCGCTTCACCGCCGAGCACCCGGCCCTGTACCGGATCATCCGCCAGGCCGAGTTCGTCTCCCCGGAGATGCTCCACCGCCACTACGACCGCCTGACCGCAGGCTACGTCGCCGGCCTGCGGCAGGCGATGGAGCAGGGCGAGATCGCGCAGGGCGACCCCGAGGTGCTGGCCTGGGCGCTGATGGGGATCGGGGAGCTCGTCGGCATGCGCTGGATCCTCTGGGCCGAGCGCGACGAGCTTCCCCCCGAGGTCTTCGACGAGCTGGCGGCGATCATCCGGCGGGCGATCGGCGCGCCCGGGGACGGGCGCCCGTGAGGCCGGTCGGGCTGGCCGCGACGGCGGCCTACCTCCCCGAACGGTGGATGACCGCGGCCGAGGTGGCGGCGGCGAGCGGGATCCCGGAACACGTGCTGGTGGAGAAGTTCGGCCTCCGCGGCAAGCACATCGCGGCGCCCGACGAGCACGTCAGCGACCTCGCCGTCCGTGCCGCCGAGCGGCTGCTGGACGAGCACGGCGTCGATCCGGGCTCGATCGACGTCGTCTGCTACTACGGCTCGACCTGGAAGGACTACGCCGTCTGGCAAGCGGCCCCCTGGATCGCGCACCGCCTCGGCTGCGACCGCGCCTACGCGGTCGAGTACGACAACGTCTCCATGGGGACGCCGGTCGCGCTGCGTGCGGCCCGTGCCCTGCTGGTCGCCGAGCCCGAGTGGCGCACCGTGCTCCTCGTCGCCGCCTGCCGGGAGTCGTACCTCCTCGACTATACGAACGAACGCTCGCGCTTCATGTTCAACTTCGGCGACGGCGCGGTCGCGGGCCTGCTCGTCGCCGGCGCCGACCGCAACCTCGTGCTCGGATCGCACGCGCTCACGGACGGCTCCTTCGCGCTGCAGGTCAAGGTGCCGGCGGGGGGATCGGTCGAGCCTGCCTCCCACGAGACCGTCGATGGGCGCCGCCACTTCCTCGACGTCGCCGACCCGGCGACGATGAAGGACGGGCTCGACCGTGTCTCGCTGGCGAACTTCGTGGCCGCGGCGCGGGGCGCGGTCGAGCGCTCGGGCGCCCGCCTCGAGGACATCTCCTACCTGTGCGGGATCCACATGAAGCGCTCGATGCACGACGCCATCATCGCGGCGCTCGGCATCGACCCCGCCCGGGTCTCCTACCTCGACGATACTGGGCACATGAGCGGCGTCGACCCGCTGTTCGGTCTCGACCGCGCCGTCCGTGCGGGCGCGATCGCGGACGGCGACCTCGTCCTCCTGCTCGCCGCGGGCACCGGCTACACGTGGGCGGCGACGGCGCTGCGCTGGGGGCCGGCAGCGTGAGCGCGCTCGCAGACCTCGCCGGCCGCGAGCTGGGCCCGACGTCCTGGCTCGAGGTGACGCAGGAGCGGATCGACGCCTTCGCCTCCGCCACCGGCGACCCGCAGTGGATCCACACCGACCCGGCGCGGGCCGCCGAAGGCCCCTTCGGGACGACGATCGCGCACGGCTTCCTCACGCTCTCGCTCTGCGTCCCGATGCTGTACGAGCTCCTGCCGCCCTCGGGGCGCCTGGTCGTGAACTACGGCGTGAACCGCGTGCGCTTCCCTGCTCCCGTTCCTGCGGGCAGCCGCGTCCGCGGCCGCTTCCGCGTGCTCTCCGTCGAGGAGGCGCCTCTCGGTGAGCGGGCGACGATCGAGGCCGTGGTCGAGTGCGACCGGGAGGCGAAGCCGGTCTGCGTCGCCGAGCTGGTCGTCTTGACAGTGTCCTAACACTCCCTGGCGCGCGCGGCCAGGTCTGCTAGGGTGGCGAGCCGCATGCGCCGTCGTCGGATGTACCTTCGCCTCGCCGGTGT
Source organism: Gaiellaceae bacterium (assembly GCA_035559835.1). GTDB lineage: Bacteria > Actinomycetota > Thermoleophilia > Gaiellales > Gaiellaceae > GMQP-bins7. Next base: position 26,508 of record DATMAP010000037.1, on the reverse strand, counting down.
CCTCACCCTCGCGGCGCTCCTCGCCGGGGTCGTCACCTCTGCTGCCGGCGCGCTCGCCTTCGCCGACGAGCCCTGCTACCCGTCCTCCGCGGACTGGCTGACCTGTCCCGACGCCATGGTGGACAAGGACTACTCGATCAAGCTCGAGGCGAAGACCGGGGGTGGAGCCGGCCCGCCCTACACGTACGTCCTCATCAGCGGCGCTCCGCCTCCCGGCATCACGGTCCGTTCGGATGGCCTCGTCAGCGGGAAACCGACGCGGGCCGGCCAGTGGAGATTCTGGGTCGAGCTTCGCGACAAGGGCTGGGAGAACGGCGAGGGGTGCTTCTCCGGCGGAGGCAACTCCTGCGCGCAGCGCGAGTTCTCGATCACGGTTGTTCCGCGCGTGCTGGTGACCGTCGGGCCGGCACCGCCGGCGACGGTTGGAGCCCCGTACTCGCTGACGCTCACGGCCGTCATGAAGTCCGGCCCGGAGGCGACGTCGCCGCCGCAGAGCCCCTTGACCTGGTCGATCGACAGCGGCTCGCTGCCCCCGGGGCTGGCGCTCCAGCCGACCGGCGTCATCACGGGGACTCCGACCACGGAGGGCTCCTACCAGGTGGTCGTCAAGGCGGCGCTGATCGACGGTCGCAACGACACGCAGCTGGTCAAGATCGACGTGCGCACGGCCGTGACGATCGCCGCGAGGACGCTGCCCCGCTCGGAGGTCGGCGTCCCGCTCCGGCTCGCGCTCGCAGCGAGCGGTGGCACGGGTCCGGGCACCTACACCTGGTCGCTGAGCGCCGGCTCCTTGCCGCAAGGCGTCGTGCTCGCCGCCGACGGCACGATCGCTGGCACTCCGCGTGTGGCCGGCACGTTCCCGTTCACGGCCACGGTCGAGGACTCCCAGGAGCGCAGCGCGGCCTTCAACGGGCAGCTCGTCGTCGCCGAGCGGCTGCAGGTCCTCCCGGGGCCGCTGCGCACCGCCAAGGTCGGGCGCCCGTATCGCGTCAAGCTTCGCGCCCGCGGCGGGGTTGCCCCGCTTCGCTGGAGGATCGTGACCGGAACGCTCCCGCGGGGCGTTCGCCTCGAGCGGGCGCTCGGCGTCCTCGAGGGCGCTCCGCGCAAGGCCGGCCGTTACCGGGTCGTGGTCGAGGCCCGGGACGCGCTGGGCGTCGTGTCTCGGCGGGCGCTCGTCATCGACGTCCGCGCGTAGGGCGCGCGCGGGCTGCGCCGCGCCATACTGCGGGTGACCGGGGAGGTGACGATGAAGAACGTGGTTTCGGCCGGCGAGACGGTCGGCCTCCTGCTCCTCTCGGCCGGCGAGGCGACGATCGCGGCGTGGCATCCGCGGAAGGTGGAGGAGGTGCGCCGGCGCGAGCTGACCCTCACGGACGCGGCCGAGCACGAGCTGCTCGGGCCCTCCTACTCTCACCCGCGCGGCTCGGGGGAGAAGGCGGTCGCCAACCGCTCGAGCGCGCAGCGCGACCTCTGGGAGCGCCGCCTCGAGCGTCACCGCGCCCGCTTCGCGCGCTCGGTCGCCGCCGAGACGGCGCGCGAGGCGAAGCGCCGCGCCTGGCAGCTCGTCCTCGTCCTCGGCGATCCCCGGCGAGCGGGGCCGGCTTGCGAGGAGCTGCGGCGCCGCGGCGTGCCCGCGATCCGCAGCGACCTCGTCCTCGACTGGCTGCGCCCGGCGGCCCTCGCCTCCCGGCTCGCCCCGGAGGTGGAGCGCGCCCGGGCCGAGCTGGCGGGCCCGGGCGGCCGGCCCCACCGCCAACGCGGCTAGCCGCGGACGGTCTCGACCACCTCGTACAGCCCGTCGGCGAAGACGCTCTCGACGAAGGGCGCCATGCCTGCCACGCGCGCCTTCTCCTCGGCCGGGTCCGGCCTGAGCGCCTCGAGCTCGTCGGCAGTCCCCTCGAAGAGGCCGAACGCGATCACCTCGTCGGGGTCGCCCGTCTTGCGCAGGATGTACGCCGTCATCCCTGCCGGTACCTGCATGCCCTCCGGCAGCCACGCCCCGCGCCAGCCGTCGTACGCGCCCGGCTTCAGCCGCCGTCCCGTCAGCACCGCCCACGTCCCCATCGTCCGACCTCCTTCGCTCGGGATCGTGGCGACTATACGCCGCAAGGGGGCTCCGAGGATCCGTGGGGGCTCGAACGGCGAGCGGACGAACGATCCCAGGGTCGAGCCCAGCACGTCTCGGCCACGCGGGGCTCGCCGAAGGGGATCGGATCTCGCGGGAATCAGGTACATACATTTGTGCGTACATCGGCTACGATGGAGGCCATGACGACCGTCGGCATTCGTGAGCTTGCCCGCCGGGCGAGCGCGATCGTGCGCAGCGTTCGCGAGACGGGCGAGCCGGCGATCGTGACCGATCGGGGTCGCGCCGTGGGCGTTCTCTACCCGATCGACGCGGACGCCCTCGAGGATTACGTTCTCGCCAACGCGCCCGAGCTCGTCACGAGCTTGCGTGAGGCAGATGAAGACCTTGCGGCCGGCCGCACTGTCTCGCTCGACGAGCTGCTTGCGGCGGACTCGGCCCGTTAGTCGATTCCTGGCAGGTTTGCGACCGCGCGCTCGAGCTCGCGGCGGTTGACGATTCTCGCCACCAGGAAGCCTCGTTCGGCGGTGCGTGCGACGTCGGCGAGCTCGGCTGCGTTCAGCGGGCGGAGAAGCACCCGCCAGTCGCCGGAGCGCAGCCGCAGCCATGGTGCTCGACCCCGCAGCGCGACGAGGTCGAGGTTCGGCGGCAACGGGTCGGTGGCCAAGTCCTCTCGAAGGGCTCGAACGATGCGACTCCGGTCACGGTCGGGGAGCATGCGAAGGTCCCGCTGAGCGCGGCGGCCAAGTTCGATGTGGTTCGGCATCGCGGAGAGGATCTCACTCGAGCCAAGCGCAGTCTTCAGCCGAGCGTCTCCAGCCGCGACTGGCGCGGGGCGCGTCGCCGCCCTGACTCTGTCCGCGGCACGTCCGGGCACATCCCCGAAAACGCTCGCATTCGGCTTCACTGAGCGCGAAACCCCGCCGGGGCGGGGCTTTGCAAGCGTTCCAGCTCGTACCGGTTCAAGGCCCATACGGGATTCGAACCCGTGCCGCCGCCGTGAGAGGGCGGTGTCCTAGACCACTAGACGAATGGGCCGGGAGCGGAAGGGTAGCGCACGGCTGGGGTACCTCCGCGCAGGGAACGCCGTCGCACCGGCGCTACGCGGCGGTCTCGGGCTCGCGCGTGTCGAGGCGCTCCTCGAACTCGCGGCGGATCGCCTCTCCGCTCGAGAGCACCTGCGGGTAGCGGGCCCGCCGAGGAGGGAGCTTCACGATCCGCACGTTCTCGTCGCGCTCGCCGTGGCAGCGCGCGTACGCCGCGGCCTCGTCGAGGGGCCGCAGGCGGTCACGCTTCCGCCGTCCCCACACGTATCCGGACACCTATCAGACGGACGGGCGAAAGGGAACCTCTCGGCGCTCGTGCGGTCCGCACTTTGCGGTCAAAACCTCTCCCGCCGCTGCTCCTTCCGGCCGCGCTACTCCCCGCGCCACGGCTTGCAGCTCCACGGGCTCCAGTCGCGGCCCGAGCGCACGAAGTAGCGGTGTGCCGCCAGCGCCTGCTCGTAGGAGGTCGCTCCATGACCGAAGAGCTGCCGCTCCCGCGCGCCCATCTGGAAGAGGCCGAGGTACTGCCCGTTGCGGGCGTCCGGCTGCAGGCGGGACTCGCACCAGGCGACCTCGACGGCCTGGTCGCAGTAACGGCCGAAGACGTCGCAGATCGCCCTCTTGGGCGGGAGCGAGGCGAGCCGCCTGGCCTCGTGCCGGCGGAGCGCCTGCCGCAGCCGGGTGACGTCCGCCCGCGTCCGCGCGAGGAGCAGGCGCGCTCGCCGGAGCGCCGCGCGGGCGTCGTGGGCCTGGGCACCCGACTCGAGCAGCCGGCGCCGGGTCTCGAAGAAACGCACGGCGCCGCGGTAGCGGCGGGCGAGGTCGAGGGCGCGCTCGAGGCGGTCCTCGAGCGTGCGGGGAGGTGGATCCTTCGGTCGTGCCTGCGAGCTGCGTTCCCCGTTCGTTGCCGCAAAGGCCTGTGTCGCGAGCAGAAGCGCACACAGGCCAACGAGTAGGGCTCTCAGAACGGAACCTCCTGGTCGGGGACAGGGGCGCGGCTCGCCCACGGGAGCCGCTCGTGTCGCGCGATCGCGGCACCCTACACGAAGATCACGACGCCGCGCTGCAGGTGCCGCGCCACTGCGCGACATCTGTCACGAGCAGCGGCGCTGTGCGAGGTCGCTCCGGCGCGGGGGCAGAGGCGACGCCGATGGCCGGTTGACACGACCGCGCCGGCGCTGGATGCTTGCGCGGTCGTAGACAGTGGCCGAAACGGAGGACCCCGTATGTCGAGAGAAACGAGGATCACCGGCCGGCGCTCACGCCTGCGCTCGGCGCTCGTGGGTGGAGGGATCGCGACCGTCGCCGCGGTCGCGGCGGGACTGCTCCTGAGCAGCGCGGCTGCGGCCCCGCAGGCGAAGCTCAAGGTGTTCGGAGCTTTCGCGACGCCGATCGAGGAGCCGTGGGACGGCGTCATCCACACAGCCCTCACCAAGGCAGAGAAGGCGGGCCAGATCGAGTACACGTTCACCGACGACATCGGGTACTCGGGCAACATGGAGCGCGTCCTGCGCCAAGTCGCCGGGAAGAACAAGCCGGACATCATCTTCGGCGACGCGTTCGGCAACGAGGAGGCCGTGCGCCGGGTGGCGAAGGCGTTCCCGAAGATCGCGTTCGTCTTCGGCTCCGGTGGAGGGCCATCGGGCTCGAACTTCTCCGTCTTCGACAACTGGATCCACGAGCCGGCGTACCTGCTCGGGGTGCTCGCCGGGTCGCTGACGAAGACGAACCGGCTCGGCATCGTGGCCGGCTTCCCCGTGCCGGAGGTCAACCGCCTGGCCAACGCCTTCATCGCCGGGGCGCACTCGGTGAACAAGAAGGCGGTCGTCAAGGTCACCTTCATCAACAGCTGGTTCGATCCGGCGACGGCGAAGGAGGCGGCGCTGGCGCAGATCGGTGCGCGCGTCGACGCGATCTACGCCGAGCGAGCGGGCGTGATCGAGGCGGCGGTGCAGAAGAACATTCTCGCGTTCGGGAACATGTCGGATCAGCGCGCTCTCGGCCCGAAGAACGTGGTCTCGAGCGCGGTCTGGAACATGACGCCCACCGTCCAGTTCGTGCTCAAGCAGGTCAGCGCGGGGACGTACACCGCCCTCGACCTGAAGGACTTCTCGATGATGGGCAAGGGAGGCGCGAGCCTCGCTCCGATCAACACCAAGGTGAAGGGCGGCGTCCCGCGGAAGCTCGTCGCCAAGGTGAAGGCCCTCCAGGCCAAGATCAAGTCGGGTGCGTTCCGGGTGGACATCGACGAGGCGCAGCCGGCGGGGTCGGTGTCCGTGAAGAAGTGAGCTGGTCGACGGGGGCACCGTCGCCGAAGGTGGAGCGATGACGGCGGGCGGGGCGACCCCGCCCGCCGTCCAGCTCTGCGGCATCACGAAGCGGTTCGGCGCCGTCGTCGCGAACGACGGCGTGGACCTCGTGGTGGAGCGCGGCGAGGTACACGCGCTGCTCGGCGAGAACGGCGCCGGCAAGACGACGCTCATGCGCATCCTGTACGGGCTGACCCGGCCCGACGCCGGCCGGATCGTCATCGACGGCCGGCCGGTCGCCATCCACTCGCCGAAGGACGCGATTGCCGCCGGTATCGGCATGGTCACGCAGCACTTCGCGCTCGTGAAGCCGATGACGGTGGCGGAGAACGTGATCCTGGGGGCGACGGGCGGGGTGCGCGTGAAGCTCGACGACGCCGCCCGCAAGGTCGCCGAGGCGGCGGAACGGTTCGGGATCCGAGCCGACCCGTACGCCCGCGTCGCCGACCTCTCGGTCGGCGAGCAGCAGCGGGTGGAGATCCTGAAGGCGCTCTACCGCAACTGTCGTGTGCTCATCCTCGACGAGCCGACCGCGGTGCTCGTGCCGCAGGAGGTCGAGGCCCTGTTCGCGGCGCTCCGCCGGCTCCGGGACGACGGCATCGCCATCGTCTTCATCAGCCACAAGCTGTACGAGGTGCGCGAGATCTCGACGCGCGTCACCGTGCTCCGGCGCGGCGCCGTCGTCGGCACGCGGCGGATCGCGGATGCCGACGACCGCGAGCTCGCCTCGCTCATGGTCGGGCGGCCGACCCTCGCGGTTCGGCGTACAGAGTCCGGGAGCGCAGGCGAGGTCGTGCTGCGGGTGGACGGTCTCTCGGTGGGCAGCCGCGGCGGGCTGGAGGCGTTGCGAAACGTGTCCTTCGCGGTGCGTCGCGGGGAGATCCTCGGCGTCGCCGGCGTGTCCGGCAACGGTCAGACCGAGCTCGTGGACGTCCTCTGCGGCATGCTCCGACCGGCCGCCGGCCGGATCGAGGTCGACGGTGTGGACGTCACCGGCTCGAGCCCGGCCGAGGTCGTCGCGGCGGGCGTCGGCCGTATCCCCGAGGACCGGCACGCGGCCGTGGTGAGCGACCTCACCGTCGCGCAGAACCTCGCGCTCGAGCACCTGGACGGATTTCGGCGCGCCCTCCAGCTCGACGACCGCCGCCTTCGGCGGCACGCGGAGGAGCTGATCTCGCGGTTCACCATCAAGGCGGGGCCCGACGACGCGGCGAGGACGCTTTCGGGCGGCAACCTGCAGAAGCTCGTCCTCGCCCGGGTCCTGTCGCGCGAGCCGAAGGTGATCGTCGTCTCCCAGCCGACACGCGGTCTCGACGTCGCGGCGACCGAGTACGTGCACGGGGAGCTGCTCGCCCAGCGCGAGCGGGGCGCGGGCGTGCTGCTCGTGAGCGAGGACCTGGACGAGCTGCTTGCGCTTGCGGACCGGTTGGTCGTCCTCTACGAGGGACGGATCGTGGGCGAGATGCCGGCAGCGGAGGCGGATCCGGAGCGACTCGGCCTGCTGATGGCCGGGCTCGCGGAGGGCATGGCGGCGTGATCGGCGTTCGCCTCGAGGCCCGGGCTGCGCCCGCACGCTGGTTCAACCTCGCGGTTGCACCGATCGCGATCGCCGTCACCTTCGTGCTCACGATGGGGTTCGTCCTCGCCGCCGGTGCCAGCCCGCTCGAGGCCTACGACACCTTCATCGTCGAGCCCCTCACCTCGCGCTACACGGGGCTCGAGGTGCTCGTGGCGGCGACGCCGCTCCTCTTCACCGGGGCGGCGGTCGCGATCGCCTTCCGCGCCGGCTACTGGAACATCGGCGCGGAGGGACAGCTGCTCGTCGGGGCGATCGCCGCGGCCTGGGCCGGGACTGTCGTCGAGGACCTCCCCCGAGTCCTGGCGATCGCGACCATGGCCGGGCTCGGTGCGCTCGGCGGAGCGGTCTGGGCGCTCGGCCCCGCGCTGATGCGCGTGTACCTGGGAGTCGACGAGGTCGTCACCACGCTGCTGCTCAACCCGGTTGCGCTGCTGATCGTGACCGGCCTCTTGAACGGGCCGTGGCGGAACCCGGAGACGCACTTCCCCGAGTCGGAGCGCATCTCGGCGAACGCGGAGTTTCCGCAGATCCTCTCCGACTCGCGCGTCCACCTCGGGTTCGTGATCGCACTCGCGATCATCGTCGCCGCGTGGTTCGTGCTCGCCCGCACGGCGACCGGGCTTCGTCTCCGCGCGATCGGCCTCAGCCCCGAGGGTGCACGGTTCGCGGGAATCGGCGTCGAGCGTCTGCTCCTGCAGGCGGCGCTCGTGAGCGGTGCGATCGCGGGTGTCGCCGGCGCCAGCGAGGTGGCGGGCATCAGCTACCAGCTCACCGACGGCATCTCCTCCGGGTTCGGCTACACGGGCATCGTGGTCGCGACGCTCGGGGGGTTGACCATGCCCGGCGTTGTCATCGCGGCCCTCTTCCTCGGCGACCTCGTCGTCGGCGCCGACTCGGCCGGCTTCGAGCTCGGCGTGCCGTCCCAGCTCGCGGACATCGTCAAGGGTGTCCTCCTCCTCGTCTTGATCGCGCTGCTCGTCTTCCGCCACTACCGCGTGTCGCTGCGCCGCGCGCAGGGGAGAGGTCGGTCGTGAGCTTCCTCTCGGACGTCATCGCCGCGACCTTTCGCAACGCGACGCCGCTCGTCTACGGGACGGTCGGCGAGACGTACTGCGAGCGCGCCGGGATCCTCAACCTCGGGATCGAGGGGACGATGTACGCAGGCGCCTTCTACGGCTTCCTCGTGGCGGAGACGACCGGCTCGCTGCTGCTCGGCCTCGTCGCCGCGATCGCGGTCGGGGTCGGTGCAGGGGCGCTCATGGGCGTCCTCACCGTCAGCTTCGGGACGAACCAGCACGTCGCCGGGCTCGGCACGACGCTGTTCCTGATCGGGGCGGCCGAGTTCGTCAACCGCCTCCAGTACCGGGGAAGCCAGGAGCAGGCGACGATCGACCCGTTCGGAACGATCGACGTGTTCGGGATCGAGGCTCTCTCGCAGTACGCGCTGACCTACGTCGCGTTCCTCGTCGTCGTCCCGCTCGCATGGTGGGTGCTCATGCGGACGACGCTGGGCCTGAACATCCGCGCGGTCGGTGAGAACCCGGAGGCCGCGGACGCGGCCGGCGTCAGCGTCGCCCGGACGCGCTATCTGGCCCTGATCATCGGGGGCGCGCTGATGGGGCTGGGGGGAGCGTTCTTCACCCTCGCCGCCCTCGGCAGCTTCACGCTCGGCATCATCGCCGGGAGGGGCTGGGTGTGCATCGCCCTCGTCATCTTCGGCCGCTGGCGCATCGGGCGCGGCGTCCTGGGGGCGCTGCTCTTCGCGGGGGTCTACGCTCTGCAGCTACGCCTGCGGCTGCTGCCCGCGCTGAGCGACGTGCCCTTCGAGCTGCTCCTCGCGCTCCCCTACGTGGTCGTGATCGTCGCCTTGGCCGTCTCCGGCCGGAACGTGTCGTACCCGGGTGCCTACCTGAAGCCCTATCGCCGGGCGTGAAAGGAGAGAGATGAACGACGAGGACTTCCTCGAGGTCGCGCTCGAGCAGGCTCGCATCGGCCGCGCCGAGGGCGGGGTGCCGGTCGGCGCGGCGCTGGTCGTCGACGGAGAGGTACTCGCCGTCGGCCGGAACCGGCGGGTGCAGATGGGGAGCGCGATCAGGCACGGGGAGACGGACGCGCTCGAGAACGCCGGCCGCCTTCCCGCCGCCGTCTACCGGCGCGCGACCATGGTCACGACGCTCTCGCCCTGCGACATGTGCACGGGCGCGATCCTGCTCTACGGCATCCCGCGGGTCGTCATCGGCGACGACACCACCTTCCGCGGGCCCGAGGAACGGCTGCTCGAGGCCGGCGTCGAGCTCGTCCATCTGCACTCGGAGGAGTGCCGGCGGCTGATGGAGGACTTCATCGCCGAGTTCCCCGAGCTCTGGAACGAGGACATCGGCGTGTAGGCGAGCCCGGTCGTCGATGGCTGCGGGGCAGGGATTCGAACCCCAACTTCCTGGTCCAGAGCCAGGCGTCCTACCGTTAGACGACCCCGCAGCGGGCGGACGGAGTCTAGCGGCTCAGGCCTTCGGCCCCTCCCCGATCTCGAGCCGGTACACGGGGACGAGGCGCTTCTCGGCCTCCGTGTCGATGCGCGCGACCACCTCCACGTACGGCTCGAGGCCGGAGCCGCGCAGCTTCGCCTTGAGCAGGCTGTCCACCTGGTAGATGCCCGACGAGTTGTTCATGACGATCTCGACCATGACCGGCCGATCCTGCCCGTCCGCGATGCGCACCTCGTCGATCGCCGCCGCCGAGAGCGCGTGGATGGAGACGGACCCGCGCTCGAACGGTATGCGCGACCGGCCCTTGGCCATGTCGAGGGCGTCGGCGACGCGGAGGATGCCCGCCTCGAGCGAGAGCGGCTCGCCGTCTGCGCGGTGGCTCGTGATCGCCTGGAGGATCTCCGAGACGAGCACCGTTCGCTCGGGCTCCTCGTAGACGTCGGCGAGCAGCTCGCGCAGCTTCGGCTCCGCGAGGAAGAGGCTCCAGTCCTCGTGGTCGCGGCGGTGGACGGACATGCCGACGTCGTGCAGCAGGGCGGCGAGCACGACGACGACCTCGGAGTCGTCCGGCGCCAGCCGGTAGTCGCGCACGAGCGAGAGCTCGACGCCGTGCTTGGTGAGCTGGCGCAGGAGCTTGAGCGCGATGTTGGCGACGATGTGGATGTGCACCCACGAGTGGTCGTTGATCTCGAGCCGCGTGACCGCGTTGACGTTCGCCACGTGCCACCACGCCTTGATCTGGTCGTCACGCTCGACCTTCTCCAGCACCCGGCGCAGCTTGCGGTTCCCGCGGGCGGGGACGCGCAGGTGCATCACGGCCACCGCCTGAGCCGGCGTCAGCGTGCCCGCCTCCCCGCTCTGCGCTGCGAGCGCCTCCTCGATCACCTGCTCGCTCGCTTCCGCGAGCGTCTCGTCGTCGGCCGCCACGGCCCGCCTCCTTCCTCGCCGCGAAGCCTAGACGCGCCGGTCAGGCGACGCTCTGGGCCCAGTCCCCGTACAAGCGCGTGTAGGGGCCGCCTGCGGCGAGCAGCTCCTCGTGCGTGCCGCGCTCGACGATGCGCCCGTGGTCGAGGACGACGATCAGGTCGGCGCCACGGATCGTGGAGAGCCGGTGTGCGATCACGAACGCGGTCCGTCCTGCGAGCAGGTGCCGGAGCCCCCGCTCGAGGCGCCGCTCGGTGGCGATGTCCACGGACGAGGTGGCCTCGTCCAGGACGAGGATCCGGGGGTCGGCGAGGAGCGCGCGGGCGAACGCGACGAGCTGGCGCTGGCCGAGGGAGAGCCGGAACCCGCGCTCCCCGAGCTGCGTGTCGTAGCCCTGCGGCAGCTCGGCCACGAACTCGTCGGCCCCCACGGCTCGCGCCGCTTTCTCGATCTCGGCCCGGGTCGCGCCCGGCCGGCCGAAGGCGATGTTCTCGCTGACCGTCCCTGCGAAGAGGAAGCCCTCCTGGGGGACGATCCCGAGCTGGCTGCGGAGCGAGGCCTGCGTCACCTCCCGCAGGTCGTGGCCGTCGATCGTGATCCGGCCCGAACGGACGTCGTAGAAACGGACGAGGAGCTTCGCGATCGTCGACTTGCCCGCGCCGGTGTGGCCGACGAGGGCGACCGTCGTCCCGGCGGGGACGTCGAGGTCGAAGTCGTGGAGGACGTCCGGCAGGTCGCCGTACCCGAAGCGCACGTGCTCGAAGCGGACGTGGCCGCGGATGCGCGGCAGCTCGCGGGCGCCCGGGGCGTCCAGCACCTCGGGCTCCTCGTCCAGCACGTCGAGGATGCGGTCGAGCGCGGCGGTCGCCGAGAGGAACGTGTTGTAGAGCTGCGAGAGCTGCTGGACGGGGTCGAAGAAGTTCCCCAGGTAGAGCGTGAAGGCGAGCAGGGTGCCGACCGTCAGGCTGCCGTCCACGACGAGCGCGCCGCCGACGCCGAGCACGACGGCGGTGGCGACCGAGGCGAGCACGTCGACCGCGGGGAAGTAGATCCCGTTCAGGACGACCGTCTCGTAGTTGGCGGCCCGGTAGCGCTCGTTGACGCCGCGGAAGGTCGCCTGGCTGGCCGGCTCGCGGGTGAACGACTGCACGACTCGCATGCCCGAGATGTCCTCCGCGAGCGTGGCCGTGACCAGTCCGAGCCGCTCCCGCACGCGGCGGTAGGCGCGGTTGGAGCGCAGGCGGAACCACGCCGTTGCGCCGGCCATCAGGGGCAGGACGGCGAGGGTGGCGAGCGCGAGGCGCCAGTCGAGCAGGAAGAGGACGACCGCCGTCCCTGCGAGCACGAGCGTGTTCTGGACGAGGCTCGAGACGCCGTCGGTGACGAGCTGGTCGAGCGCTTCCACGTCGTTCGTGATGCGGCTGACGACGGCGCCGGTCCGGTTGCGCTCGTAGTAGCCGAGCGAGAGTCGCTGCAGGTGGCCGAAGAGGCGCGCCCGCAGGTCGGCGAGCGCCCGCTCGCCGACCCAGCCGGTGAGGTACGTCTGCGTGGCCGAGAGCGCGAACGCCGCCGCGCCCGCGGCGAGGAAGGCGACGACGATCGCGCTCAGCCGGCCGAGGTCGCGGGCGACGATGCCCTCGTCGACGGCGAGCTTGGCCAGGTAGGGGGGCGCGAGCGCGGCGAGGGTGTAGCCGACGAGCGTGACGAGCGCGAGCACCGAGCGCAGCGGGTAGGGCCGCGCCAAGCGGAAGAGCATGGCCAGACGCCGGCGGGTCTGCCGCCACGACCAGTCCTCGACCCGCGCGCCGCGCTGCTCGCTCAGGTGGCTGCCGGCTTGCCAGACCTTCATCCCGCCACCACCTGCTGGAGGAGCCCGTGCTCGTGCAGCTCCCGGAAGAGCGGGCTCTCCTCGAGCAGCTCGGCCTGCGTCCCGCGGGCCGCGATGCGGCCCTGCTCGAGCACCACGATCTCGTCCGCGAGCGCGATCGTGGACAGGCGGTGCGCGATGATGATCGTCGTCCGCCCGCGCATGGCTTCGCGCAGCCCGTCGCGGATCCGCGCCTCGGTGGTCGCGTCCACCGAGGCGGTGGCGTCGTCCAGGATCAGGATGCGCGGGTCGACGAGCAGCGCCCGCGCGATCGCGATCCGCTGGCGCTGGCCGCCCGAGAGGGTGATGCCGCGCTCGCCGATGACCGTGTCGTAGCCGTGCGGCAGCTCGAGGATGAAGTCGTGCGCCTGCGCGGCGCGCGCGGCCGCCTCCACCGCCTCCTGAGGGGCGTTCGGCAGCCCGAAGGCGATGTTGTCCCGCACGGAGGCCGAGAAGAGGAAGGGGTCCTGGGAGATGACCCCGATCTCCCGACGGAGCGAGCGCCGCTCGAGGTCGCGGACGTCGATGCCGTCGACCAGCACGCGGCCCGCGGTCGCATCGTAGAAGCGCGGCACCAGCGAGGCCAGCGTCGTCTTGCCCGCGCCCGTGCGCCCGATCAGCGCGACCGTGCGCCCGGGCTCGAGCTCGAGTTCGATCCCCTGCAGAACCGGCCGTCCGGGCTCGTACGCGAAGTCGACGCCTTCGAAGCGGATCCGCCCCGGCCCGGGCGGGAGCGGCCTCGCCCCCGGCCGGTCGGCGATCTCCTCGGGCTCGTCGAGGATCTCGAACAGCCGCTCGCCCGCGGCGACCGCGCGCTGCGCCTGGCCGATCCACATCCCGAGCATGCGCAGCGGCATGACCAGCATCGCGAGCAGGAGGTTGAAGGCGAAGAAGCCGCCGACGGTCAGCGATCCGGAGACGACCATCCGCCCGGCGGCGAGCAGGACGGCGGCCTGGGCGACGAGCGGGAGGAAGGTGAGCAGCGGGACGTACAGGGCACGCTGGCGGTTCGCGTCGAGCGTCCGCTCGAAGACGGCGTCCGCCGCCCGCGCGAAGCGGCGCTGGCGCGCCGGCTCCTGGGCGAAGGACTTGACCACGTGCACGCCGACGATGCTCTCCTCGGCCACGGTGGCCACGTCGGCGAGCCGCTGCTGGACGTCGCGCAGCACCGGGTGCGAGACTCGGCTGTAGCGGTAGGCGACGAGCACGATCACGGGCGTGATCGCGAGCGCGACGAGCGCCAGCCGCCACTCGTAGACGAAGAGGACGGCCGTGACCGCGACCACGGTGACGACGTGCTGCGCGAAGAAGATGAGCCCGTAGCCGAGGAAGAAGCGGACGGACTGCAGGTCGATCGTCGCCCGCGACATGAGCTGGCCGGTCTGGCTGCGGTCGTAGAAGCCGAAGGAGAGTCGCAGCAGGTGGGCGTACAGCTCGTCCCGCAGGTCGTACTCGACGCCGAGCGCCTGGCGCCCGGAGAGCAGCCGGCGCCCGAGCATGAGGCCTCCGCGGACGAGCCCGAGCGCGACGATGCCGCCGATCTCGAGACCGAGCCGCGTGGGGTCGCGTCCGTGCGAGAGCTCGTCGATGACGACGCCGGTCAGGACCGGGACGAGGATGGCGGCGCCCTGCGAGGCGATGGCGAGCAGGGAGGAGAAGGCCAGGGAGGCTCGATAGGGGCGGAGGAAGGAGAGCAGGCGCAGGAACGTCCCCCGCCGGGGACGTCGTGCGTCCGTCACCTCCTCCTCACCTGTCACCTGCTCGTAGGGTACGGATCGTGCTCGAGGCCGTGCCGAACGTGTCGGAGGGGCGGGATGCCGCCGCGATCGCGGCGATCGGAAGCGCCTTCGCCCGCTTCGCGCGCCTGCTCGACGTGCACTCCGACCCGGACCACCATCGCTCCGTCTTCACGCTCGCCGGGGACGCGGAGGCTCTCGAGGAGTCGCTCCTGGCCGGGGCCGCCCGGGCGCTCGAGCTGATCGACCTGCGCGTGCACGAGGGCGTGCATCCGCGCGTGGGAGCGGTCGACGTGGTGCCCCTCGTCCCTCTGCGCGCCGGAGAGCTCGAGGCCGCGAAGCGTGCCGCCCGGAGGGTGGCAGCGAGGCTCGGGGAGGAGCTGGGGTTGCCCGTCTTCCTGTACGGCGAGGTCGGCGCGGGGCGGAGGCCTGCCTTCTTCCGCCGGGGTGGGCTCGACGAGCTCCGGCGGCGGATCGAGGCCGGCGAGCTCGTCCCCGACGCGGGGCCGCGGCACGTCGATCCGCGGGTCGGGGTCGCGCTGGTGGGGGCGCGGAAGCCCTTGATCGCCTACAACGTCGAGCTGGCGGAGGCGGGCGTGGCGGTCGCGCGCGAGATCGCCGCCGCCGTGCGGGAGTCGAGCGGAGGCATGCCGGGCGTGCAGGCGATCGGGCTGCGCCTGCCTCGCTCGGGGCGCGTCCAGGTGAGCATGAACATCGTCGACCTCGACCGCGCTCCTCTGCACGAGGTGGTACGCCGGGTCGAGCGGGAGGCCGCGCTCCGGGGCGCACGGATCGAGGGGTACGAGCTGGTCGGGCTCGTCCCGGCCCGCGTCCTGGAGGAGGCCGCGGCGGCCGGGGCGCCGGTGCCGGGGGTGGACGAGTCGCGCGTCCTCGAGCGCTTGCTCGGGCTCGGCGAGCGCTCCTAGCATCGCGCCCGCGACCTCCGCGCCGCGGGACGAGCGTCCTACGACGGCAGGTAGGAGGGGGCGACGCCGAAGATCGCATCGGCCGGACCGTCGCCGGCGCCGACGACCTCGTGCTCCGCTCCGCGTGGCAGGTACACCGCGTCCTCCTCCGACAGGGTGAACGTCTGCTCGCTGCCATCCCACGCCGCCCGCACCGTCAGCCGGCCGCTGGTGACGAAGAGCACTTCGTCGCCGCCGTGGCTCGTCCGTCCGCTCGACCCGCCGGGCAGCAGCCGGAGCGTGCCAACCGTGAGATGCTCGGTGCTCACCAGCAGCCCGACGAGCGCGTCACCCTCCAGTCGCCAGACGCTGTCCGTGGGGCGCAGGACCTTCATCGTCCGCTTGGGCGGGCGTTCGGCCGGGAGAGCGCCCAAGAGCGAGTCGTCGGCGTAGCGGCTCTGCTCGAGGTATGGCCGGGTCCTGGCGTACGCACCCGAGGTACCTCTCGAGGGCGGCGGAGCGAAGAGCTCGAGCACGCGCACCTCGTCTTCGCCGCGGGCGAAGCCGTGGTGCCAGGTGTCGCGCCGGAAGAAGAGGCTCTCGCCCGGCTCGACGCGGTGGACCTCGCCGATCTCGGGATTCGCCGCTACGAACGTGCCCTGCAACACGTGGAGGACCTCGTCGGCGGCGAACACCGTCCGGTACGCCGGGGAGTGCCGGAACCCTCCGCCGGGGGGCAGGCTGAAGACGAGCGCGTGGATGAGCCCGCTCGAGACGTAGATCCAGTCCTCGACGAAGCCCGACTCGTCGTCGCCCCAGATGTGGCGGACCGCGCCGGAGCGGCGGATGAGCGTCGGGGCGTCGAAGGTCGGGCGCGGGGAGGCCCTATAGCCCACTGTGGCTCCGCCGGTCGTGGCTGCGGTGCTCCTCCGCGGCGGCGAGCGCCGTCTCCGTATAGACGGGCTCGGGGAAGTCGCTCTCGATCGTCCGCGCGACGCCGTCCGCGCCTGCGGCCTTCGCCGCGAGCATGATCTCGAGCGCGTGGTAGGCGTGCTCGGGGCGGACGATCGGCGGCTCGCCGGTCTCGATGCAGTCGACGAGGTGGCGCAGCCCGTCCGTCCACTGCCAGTGTGGGTCGGTCTCGGGGAAGACGCGCCAGCACCCTTCCTCGTTGCGCCACAGCTCCCAGCCCTCGGGCGCCCAGTCGTCGCCGAGCATCTGCATGGTTCCTTCGGTTCCGTAGAGCTCGATCGCGGGCGAGCGGTAGCGCTGCATCGTGAAGCCCGTGGTGACGACGCCGAGCCGGGCGTCCCCGAAGTCGATGAGCACGTGTGCATTGTCCTCGGCCTCGACCGCGATTCGGCGTCCGTCGACGAGCCGTTCCGGGATGGCCACGCCGGTCATCGCGGTCACGCGCCTGGCGGGGCCGATCAGCGCGCACAGGCTGGTCACGTTGTAGACGCCGAGGTCGAAGAGCGCCCCGCCGCCTGGCCGGTAGAACCACTCGCCCCACCAGGGGCCGGCCCAGCCGTAGCGGGCCCGCGCGGTGACGACGCGGCCGACGGCTCCCTCGCGCACCGCGCGGAACATGGCCTGGAAGGTCGGGCTGAGCAGGATGTGGGGGGCGCAGACGAGGTGACCGGGGGAACGGCGCGCGAGCTCGACCAGCTCGCGCGCCTCGTCGAGGGTCGTCGCCATCGGCTTCTCCACGAGCACGTGCTTGCCGGCGAGCAGCGCCGCGCGCGTGAGCGGCCCGTGCTCGTTCATGCTCGTGAGGATCAAGACGGCGTCGACGTCGTCCGAGTCGATCACGTCGTGCGGGCCGCGCAGCTCGGGATCGACGCCGTAGCGGGCTGCCGCGCCCCGGCGCTTCCGGTCGTCCGGGTCGTAGACCGAGGTCACCGTGAGGCGTCCTCGCGCCCGAAGCCGTTCGATCATGCTCGCGTACGGGCCCGCGAAGACGCTGCCGAGGCCGATGACCCCCAAGCGCACGCTCACGCCGTGCTCCGTGCGACGCGGAGGTAGGACTCGGCCCAGTCCGGCGAGTCGACGTCCAGGCCGCGGTCGAGGCCGATCCGCTCTGCCACCGCCACGATGCCGGGGAAGGTCGTGATCGCAGCCGCTCGGACGTCGGCAGCGTCCACCCCGCCCACCCGCAGCACAAAGGCGCCTCGCGCGCGGCAGGTGACCTCCGCCTCCCTGCCGAGCCGGTCGTCGTCGGCGGCGAGGCTGAGCACGAGGTGACCCGGGGAGAGGCCGAACATGGCGGAGGTCGCTCCCTCTCTGGTCTCCACTCCCTCAGCGGGCACGCCGGCCACCTCCTTCAGAAGGAGCGCCGCCTCCAGCGCGCCCGCCCACGCTGGCCCCGACCCGAAGGCGACGGCGGCGGGGACGCGCACGAGGTCGGGCGTCAGGCCGGCGGCGGCGTGCGCCGCAGGAGCGAGGAGACCCTCGACCACCTCGGGAAGCGAGGCGACGGCGGTGCGAAGCGACTCGTCTCGGGTCACCTCCGCCCAGATCGCGAGCGCCGCCGCGACGCCTCCGCAGAAAGCCTGCGTGTGTGTGACCGCCCGCTGGCCCTCGATCGCCACGAGCGCGCGCGCGCTCGCCAGCCCGGCGAGGCTCGACTCCGGGGAGGCGGTGACGAGCGCGAACGGCGACGGCGCCCCGCCGTCGACGGCCTCGAGGAGGTCGCGAAGCTCTCCGGAGGACGAGAAGGCGAGCAGCACGTCGCCTTCGCGCCAGCGAAACGCCGCGCCGGCGAGAAGGCCCGCGGGCACCGGCACGACCTCTGGCCCGTCCCGGCCCGAGAGCGACGCGAGCCACAGCGCCTGCGCGACGTAGTACGAGGCGCCGTTGCCCGCGGCCACCACCCTCCGCACCCCCGGTCGGCCGAGGAGCTCGGCGACAGCGGAGAACCCGTCGGCAGCCCCGAGGGTGCGCTCGAGCGCCTGCGGAATCTCGCGGGTGTCGGCCCAGAGCCCCGTCACGCGGGCTCGACCATACCATCACAGTCCGTCAACGACCAAAGACAGACCAGAAAGCTTGACTTGGTACCTCATGGTCTCGGATACTCCCCAAGCCATGAGGCCCGTCGTCCTCGCAATGCCGGAGCCCCGCCACGATCGGGTCTATCGTCGGCTGGCGGGCGACATCGCGGCCGGCCGGCTCGCGCCGGGCGCCCGCCTTCCGGCGGAGCGGCGGTTGTGCGAGCTGTTCGGCGTGAGCAGGGCGACCGTACGCCGGGCACTGGAGCGCCTCCGTGAGGAAGGGCTGATCGAGCCTGCGAGCGGTCGCGGCCGCGTCGTGCGAGGGGGCCCGCTGGCCGAGCCCCCGAATGCGCTGATGAGCTTCACGGAGCTCGGGGCGGCGCGCGGCCTGACCGCGTCGGCGCGCGTGCTGCGACAAGGGGTGCGGCCGGCGACGCTCGAGGAGGCGGAGCTCTTCGGCGTCGCGCCCGGCGCGGACGTGTTCGAGCTCGAGCGGGTTCGGCTCCTCGACGGGATCTCGGTCGCGCTCGACCGCGCCCTCGTGCCCGTGGCGGTCGCCCCAGAGCTCGTCCACCTCGACTTCACGACGGCGTCGCTCTACGAAGCCCTCGAGCGTGCCGGCTGCGGTCTCGTCCGGGCCGCGTACACCACGGAGGCGCGCGCCGCCGACCCCTACCAGGCGGAGCAGCTCGAGGTGACCCCGGGCTTCCCGCTGCTGTACACGACGACCACCGCCTACGCGGGTGATGACCGGGTGGTCGAGTACGGCGAAACCGCGTATCGCGGTGACCGCTACCGGTTCCGCGCCACGCTCGTTCGGAGTCCCCAACGGAGAGGAGGAGCACCACGATGAACGTTCCGCGTACGGCACGTGCGCGCATCGCCGCGGCACTGGCCCTGGCGAGCCTCGCCGCCGTCGGCACGCTAGCGGCCCTCGCTGGCGCCGCGCCGCAGCAGACGACGCTCGTCGTCCAGGATGGCGAGGCGGGCAACGACGCCCGCATCGCGGCCTTCAAGCAGCTCGACCGCCTGTTCGAGAAGGCGCACCCGGGCGTGACCGTTCGCCGGATCTCGAAGTCGTTCGGCGACCTGATCAAGACCGACGCCCTCCAGCTCTCGGGTGCGAACCCGCCCGACGTGAGCCACGTCAACCAGGGGCTCCCGGACATGGGGCAGCTCGTCAAGGCGGGCCTGCTCACCCCCCTCGACGGCTACGCCAAGCGGTGGAACTGGGGCGCACGGCAGTCGGCTGCCCTGCTCGCGCTCGATGGCCGCGTGACGCGGGAGGGCAAGATCGGCCGCGGGGCCCTGTACGGGATCTCCTCGACCGGCGATCTCGTCGGCGTCTTCTACAACAAGGCGAAGCTCGCGAAGCTCGGCCTCGGCGTGCCGAAGACGTTCGCGCAGTTCGAGCAAGCCCTCGCCAAGGCGCAGGCCGCTGGGGAGACGCCGATCATGTTCGGCAACCTCGACAAGTGGCCCGCCATTCACGAGTACGAGACCATCCTGCTCGCGCTCGCACCGCGGGGGCAGGTCGCACGAACGGTGTTCGGCCTCGAGGGCACGCGCTGGACGACGCCGGCGGCCCTGCAGGCGGCTCGCAAGCTGAAGGAGTGGGCGGACAAGGGCTACTTCACGGACGGGTTCGCGGGCCTGGGCATCGACGATGCGATCAACCGCTTCCTCAAGGGTGAGGGGGTCTTCACGATCACGGGCACGTGGCGGACGGGCGACGTTGCCAAGGCGCTCGGCGCGAAGGCGGGCCTGTTCCTCATGCCGAGCGCCGTCCGCGGCCGCCCCGCCGCGGCAATCGCGTCCGGTGGCTTGGCGTGGGCGATTCCGGCGAAGGCGAAGAACAAGGAGCTCGCCGCTCAGTACATCGACTTCGTGACGAGCGAGCGGGCGGCGCGGGTGATCCAGGCCGCCGGCGACGTTCCCGCCTACGTGCTCCGTGGCAAGCTGCCGGCCGGCGTCCGCGGCGACGCGCTCGCCGCTTGGGCGCAGCTCAACAAGACGGGCTCGATGGTCGGCTACATGGACTGGGCGACGCCCACCTTCTACGACACCCTGACCGCGGCCCTTCAGGAGGTGCTCGCGGGCAAGGTGACGCCCGAGGGCTTCGTCAAGAAGCTCGACGTAGACTTCTTGAAGTACCACCGGCAGTGACGCAAGCGACCGCCTCGGCAGATGCTCCGCTCGCAAGCGGTCGCTCGTCGACGTGGGTTCGACTCTCCCGGCGGACGGAAGCGCCGCCGGGAGAGCCGCGCCGCATCGGCTACCTCTACATCCTCCCGGCCCTGCTCGTCTACGGCGCGTTCGTGCTCGTGCCGTTCGCCCATACGGCCTGGCTCTCGCTGCACGAGTGGGATGGGGTCACCTCACCGACCTGGGCGGGCCTCGAGAACTACCGGTCGGTCCTGACCGACCCCCACGTGCGTGCGACCTTCGGGCACGCGCTCGTCCTCATCGTCTTCTACTCGCTGCTGCCGCTCGTGCTCGGCCTCGTCCTCGCAGCGTCGCTGTCGCGCATGCGTGTGCGCGGACTGACGTTCTTCCGCGCCGTCCTCTTCTTGCCGCAGGTCGTCTCGCTGGTGGCCGTGGGGATCATCTGGAAGTGGATCCTCGGGCCGGAAGGGTCGCTGAACCAGGCCCTGCGGGGTCTCGGGCTCGAGTCCGCGGCACGGCCGTGGCTGGGCGACTTCGGCTGGGCGCTGCCGTCGATCGGGCTGGTCGGCACGTGGGTGATGTACGGCCTGGCGATGGTGCTGCTCGTCGCGGGCGTGCAGAAGATCCCCGCCAGCCTGTACGACGCCGCTCGTGTGGACGGCGCGGGTCCCGTGCGGGAGTTCTTCGCGGTCACGCTGCCCTGGGTGCGGAACGAGGTCGTGGTCGTCCTCGTGCTGACGACGACGACCGCGCTGCGGAGCTTCGACCTCGTCTACGTGATGACGCAGGGCGGGCCCGGCACGACGACCGAGGTGCCGTCGTACCGCCTGTACACGGCCGCCTTTCAGACGGGCCAAGCAGGGCTCGGGGCCGCGATCGGCATCACCCTCGCGATCGTGATCTTCGCCCTCGCGTTCGCCATCACCCGCATCGGAGAGCGGAGGGCGGCGTGACGGGAGCGATCGACCGGGTGCTGAACCACGCGCTCCTGGCGTTCTTCGCCCTCATGGCGCTCGGCCCCATCGCCGGCGTGGTGCTCGTCGCCCTGCATCCTCCCGACGCGCCCATCTCCGGGCTCGCTCTCCCGGACGGGCTCGACCTCAGCTCCTTCCGCCTGGCCTGGCGCGAAGGGGGGTTCGGCCACTCGCTGCAGTCGAGCGCCATCATCGCCGGGACGACCGTGCTTGCCTCCTCCGTCCTCGCCATCCTCGCCGGGTACGCCTTCGCGACGATGCGCTTCCGGGGGGCGACGGCGCTCTTCTACGTGTTCCTGTTCGGTCTGCTGATGCCGTTCGAGGCGACCATCATCCCGCTCTACTACGACTTCCGCGGGTTGGGGCTCACGGATACGTACTGGGCGGTCATCCTGCCGAGCACAGGGCTCTCGATCGCCTTCGGGACGTTCTGGATGCGCGCTTTCTTCCTCTCCGCGCCGCGATCGCTCGTCGAGGCGGCTCGGATCGACGGAGCCTCGAGCCTCACCGTCCTCCTGCGGATCCTGCTGCCGTTCGGGCGCCCGGCGGTGCTGACGATGGTCCTCCTCGTCTTCATGTGGACCTGGAACGACTTCCTGCTCTCGCTCGTGATGCTCTCCGGTCAGAACATCCTCACCGCACCGCTCTCGCTCGCGTTCTTCCAGGCGAGCCGCGAGACGCACATCCAGCTCGTGGCGGCCGGGGCGATCATCGTGGCCGCGCCCGTGCTGGCCGTCTACCTCGTCCTGCAGCGGCAGTTCATCCGGGGCGTCGTCTCGGGGTCGGTGAAGCTCTGATGGCGCCCGTTCGGTTCGAGCGCGTCCACAAGCGGTTCGGCGACGTGGTCGCCATCCATGAG
The DNA here is from genome assembly GCA_035559835.1 of Gaiellaceae bacterium. Lineage (GTDB taxonomy): Bacteria > Actinomycetota > Thermoleophilia > Gaiellales > Gaiellaceae > GMQP-bins7. Next base: position 4,581 of record DATMAP010000037.1, on the reverse strand, counting down.
CTCACCCTCGACATCGCCGATGGCGAGTTCATGGTGCTCGTCGGGCCTTCCGGGTCCGGCAAGACGACTGCGCTGCGCCTCGTCGCGGGGCTGGAGGCGCTCTCGGGCGGGCATATCCACATCGGCGCGCGCTGCGTCGACCGCCTGCCCCCCAAGCGGCGCGACATCGCGATGGTCTTCCAGGACTACGCGCTCTACCCGCAGATGACGGTGTACGACAACCTCGCGTTCGGTCTCCGCGTGGCCAAGGTGCCCCGCGACGAGATCCGCCGCCGTGTCGACGTGGCCGCCGAGGTGCTCGGGCTGGGCGACCTGCTGCGCCGCAAGCCGAGACAGCTTTCCGGTGGCCAGCGCCAGCGGGTCGCCCTCGGGCGCGCCCTCGTGCGCCAGCCGCAGGCGTTCCTCATGGACGAGCCGCTGTCGAACCTCGACGCCAAGCTGCGCGTGCAGACGCGCGGGGAGATCAAGCGCCTGCACGCCGAGATCGGGACGACGACGGTGTACGTGACGCACGACCAGGTCGAGGCGATGACCATGGGGGACCGCATCGCCGTCATGAACGAGGGTCGGCTCGAGCAGGTCGGCGATCCCGACACCGTGTACCACCAGCCGGCGAACACGTTCGTGGCGGCATTCGTCGGCAGCCCGGCGATGGCGCTGAACGCCGTCGACGTGGTCACGGGGGACGGGCAGGTGACGCTCGTGCGCGATCGCCTCCGACTCGTCGTCGCTCGTGCCGCCTGCGACCTCCCGGCCCGCGCGATGCTGGGGGTCCGGCCCGAGCATGCGCGCCTGTGGTCGGACGACGCCGGCTTGGTGGGTCCGGTCGACGGTCAGGTCGAGTACGTCGAGGCCCTCGGTCGCGAGACGTTCATCGGCGTCGCGGCTCCCGGGGGCGCCCGGTTCGTGCTCGAGGCGGATGGGGCCTACCGCATCCGGATCGGGGAGCACGTACGCTTCGGATTCATTCCCGGGCGACTGCACGTCTTCCACCCGGACACCGGCGCCGCCCTCGGGAGGCTGTGAGTCGGGTGGCGCGGATCAAGCTCGTGTACATCGGCGGCGGCTCGACGCGGGCGCCGGGCACGATGGCCTCGTTCATCCATCACCGGGGCGCGGACTTCGACGGGTCGGAGGTCGTCCTCGTCGACCTCGTGCCGGAGCGTCTCGACCTCGTCCGGCGCCTTGCCGAGCGGATGGCTCGGGCGCGCGGCCTCGACATCTCCATCACTGCGACGACCGACCGGCGGGCCGCGCTCGACTCCTGCGACGCGGTGCTGACGAGCTTCCGCCCCGGTGGATTCGAGGCGCGCGCGCTCGACGAGCGGATCTCGAACGCGCACGGCCTGATCGGCCAGGAGACGCAGGGGCCCGGAGGCTTCTTCATGGCGCTGCGCGCGGTGCACGTGATGAAGGAGATCGCGCAGGACATCGCGGCCGTCGCGCCGGGCGCACGTGTCTTCAACTACACGAACCCGGTCAACATCGTCGCCGAGGCGTGGACGCACCACACGGACCTCCCGCTGGTGTCCCTGTGCGAAGGTCCGACCTACTTCGTGCGGGAGCTGGCCCAGGCGGCGGGGCTCGACGCCGAACGCATCTCGGCCCGCATGGTCGGGCTCAACCACGCCTGCTGGAGCGTCGAGCACCGCTACGACGGCGACGACCTGATGCCCCACGTGCACGCGGCGTGGGAGCGCCGCCGGAACGACGAGTCGGTCCCGATCCGCGATCGCCGCCTGCTCCGACTCGCCACGGCGATGGACGCCATCCCGGCCAGCTACTTCCTCTACTACTACTTCCGCGACGAGATCCTCGCCGAGCAGCTCGCGGCGCCGACGACGCGCGCGGAGGACATCCTCTCGTGGGTCTCGGGCTACTGGCAGCACTACGAAGAGCAGGCAGAGAGCGACGACCCCGTCCTCGATCCCGCGCGCTCGCGCGGAGGCATTCACGAGCTGGAGCTCGCGATCGACGCCATGCACGCGGTCTTCAACGACACAGGCGAGGAGCTGCCGGTGAACGTGCCCAACCGCGGAGCGCTGCCGGGCTTCCCCGACGACCTCGTCGTGGAGGTGACGGGTCGCGTGAGCGCGCGGTGGATCGAGCCGCTCCCGCAGCCGCCGCTGCCACGGCACGTGCGGGGTCTCGTCGAGATGCTCGCCGAGTACCAGGCGCTCGCGGCCGAGGCGGCCTGGGGCGGGACGCGCCGCGATGCGATCCGCGCGCTGGCCGCGAACCCGCTCGTCCTGTCCGTCGACAAGGCCGAGGCCGTCTACGACGACCTCGCACACGCGCACGCCGCGTACCTTCCCGAGCGGCTGCTCCGCTAGTGGACGGCCTCTTCCTCGGCGTCGACGGCGGCAACACGAAGACCGTCGCGCTCGTCGCAGCCGCCGACGGGTCGATCGCCGGCGCCGGGCGGGCGGGCTGCTCCGACATCTACGGCGCCGTCTCGTTCGAGGCCGCCGTCGCAGAGATCGCCGCAGCGGTAGAGCGCGCGCTGGCAGCGGCGGCTGCGACCCCTGCCGACGTCGCCTCTGCGGTCTTCAGCCTCGCGGGCGCCGACTGGCCCGAGGACAAGGCCGACCTCCGAGCCGCGCTCGCGCCCCTCGTGCCGAGCGCGCGGGCCGTCCTCGTCGTCAACGACGCGATCGGCGCCCTCCGGGCGGGAACCGAAGACGGAGTCGGTCTCTCCGTCGTCTGCGGCACGGGTGGCTGTGTCGGAGCGCGAGGGCGAGACGGGCGCGAGTGGCACTCGAGCTGGTGGGCCCTGCACACCGGCGGCTGGGCGATCGGCGCCGACGCGCTCGACGCCGTCTACCGCGCGGAGCTCGGCATCGGGCCGCAGACATCGCTCACCCAGCGCGCCCTCGAGGTCTTCTCCGCCGCGTCGGTCGAGGAGGTGCTGCATCAGTTCACCCGGCGCGGTGGACGGGGCGCCTTCGAGTCCTCGAAGCTCGCGCCGGCTGTGCTGGAGGAGGCGCTCGCGGGCGACGGAGTCGCGCACTCGATCGTCGTCGAGCACGGAGCGAAGCTGGGGGATGTCGCCGCCGCCGCCGCCCGTCTCGTCGGCCTGACGGGCTCCGCCTACCCGGTCGTCCTGCTCGGCGGGGTGCTTCGCGGTGTGGGCACGGAGCTCCTGGTCCCGGAGATCCTCGCACGCCTGCCCGGAGCGGAGCCGCGGACGACACGCCTCGAGCCGGTGGCGGGCGCGCTGCTGACGGCATTCGACGTCGCCGGGGTCGCGGTCGACGAGGACCGCGTGCACGAGACGTTTCCCAGGGCCGAGCTGTTCTCGACCCAGCACTAGAGCGACTCTCCCGGGATCGGGGGAGCGTCCGGAGTCGAGCAGCGGCGAAAGTAGACTCGGGCCGTGCGGGAGATCGTCCTCACGGGCGAGGACCTGACGCTCGACGACGTCTGGCGGGCGGCCGTCGAGCGCGTCCCGGCCGCGCTCGCGGACTCCGCGCGCGCCCGCATGCGCGCTGCGCGCGCGCTCCTCGAGTCGTCCGTCTCCGAGCACACCTACGGCGTGAACACCGGCTTCGGGCGCTTCGTGTCCGCGCACATCCCCGCCGAGCAGGCGGAGGAGCTGCAGCTGCGGCTCCTGCGCAGCCACGCCTGCGGCGTCGGCGAGCCCTACCCCGACCAGGTCGTGCGGGCGGCGATGCTCCTGCGCGCGAACGCGCTCGCGAAGGGCTACTCGGGGGCGCGCGTGGAGACGGTGGAGCTGCTCGTCGCCTGCCTCAACCGGGGCGTGCTCCCGGTCGTGCCCGCTCGCGGCTCGGTCGGGGCGAGCGGCGACCTCGCGCCGCTCGCGCACCTCGCGCTCCCGCTCGTGGGCGAGGGCGAGGCGGTCGTGGAGGGGGAGCGGCTCGGCGGCGCGGAGGCGCTCCGCCGGGTCGGCCTGGAGCCGATCCGGCTCGCGAGCAAGGAGGGCCTCTCGCTCGTCAACGGGACCCAGTTCATGGCCGCAATGGCCGCCCTCGGGCTCGTCCGGGCCAGACGGCTGGCGCGGACCGCCGATCTCGCCTGCGCGCTCTCGCTCGAGGCGCTGCAGGGGTCGCGCACGAGCTTCTCCCCGGCCGTGCACCGGACGCGGCCTCTCAAGGGCCAAGGCGACGCGGCGGCGAACGTCTGGCGTCTGCTCGAGGGCTCGGCGATCATCGAGTCGCACCGGTGGTGCGACAAGGTGCAGGACGCCTACGCCCTCCGCTGCGCGCCCCAGGTGCACGGGGCCTGCCGCGACCTCCTCGACTACGTCGAGGCCACCGTCTCGGTCGAGCTGAACGCGGCCACGGACAACCCCCTCGTCCTGCTCGAGGAGGGCGAGATCGTCTCCGCCGGGAACTTCCACGGCCAGCCGCTCGCGTTCGCCCTCGACGCGCTCGCCTTGGCCGTGGCCGAGCTGGCGAGCATCTCCGAGCGCCGCGTCGAGCGCCTGGTCAACCCGTCGCTCTCGGAGGGCCTGCCCCCGTTCCTCACGCTCGAGGGCGGGCTGAACAGCGGCTTCATGATCCCCCAGTACGTCGCCGCGTCGCTCGTGTCGGAGAACAAGTCCCTGTGCCATCCCGCGAG
>DATMAP010000036.1:0-12944 GCA_035559835.1 Gaiellaceae bacterium | reverse complement strand
GGGCCCGATCCGCAGCGGCCGGGCGTCGTCCACCGCCTCGACCGGGACACCTCGGGGCTGCTCGTGGTGGCGCGCTCCGAGCGCGCGTACGCGGCTCTCTCGCAGGCGATCCGCCGGCGCGAGGTGGAACGGCGCTACCTCGCGCTCGTCCGCGGGCACCCTCTCTCGCGGAAGGGGCGGATCGACGCCCCGCTCGGTCGCGACCGGCGGGTGCGGACGCGCCGCTCGCTGGACACCGACGAGCCCCGCGAGGCGGTCACGCACTTCGAGCTGCTCGAGACGGCCGGCGAGCACGCGCTGCTCGAGGTGCGCCTGGAGACGGGGCGTACGCACCAGATCCGGGTGCATCTCGCGGCCATCGGCCTCCCGGTGGCCGGGGATCCGCAGTACGGCGTGCCCGGCGATCTCGGCCTCGCCCGCCAGTTCCTGCACGCCCACCGGCTCCGCTTCCGTCACCCCGTGACGGGGGAGCAGCTCGCCTTCGAGTCACCGCTGCCGCCCGACCTGGCGGCCGCTCTCGAGCAGGCGCGGGGCGGACGAGCGACCCCGCGGCGGCCGCCGCGCGACCCCGTAGCCAAGTGACAAAGTGTCACTTGGCCCCGGAGGGCCGGCACCCTCGGTGGCTGTGCGCGAGCAGCCAGCGACCCCACGACGCCGGGCGAGCGACCCCGCGGCGGCCACCGCGCGACCCCAGCCAAGTGACAAAGTGTCACTTGGCCCTCGCGACCGCCGCGCGACCCCGGCCAAGTGACAAAGTGTCACTTGGCTACGGCGGCGGCCGCTAGACTTCGGCCCGACTCTGTCCCTTCCACCCGGCGACCAGCCGGAGCGGGGGTGCCGCAGTCGTGAGCGCGGTTCCGCCCCGGCCCGTCGGCGTACGACGTCAACCCACTCCAGAAAGGACCTCGACGCGTGTCAGTCGTCACCATGCGAGAGCTGCTGGAGGCCGGCGTGCACTTCGGCCACCAGACGCGCCGCTGGAACCCCAAGATGCGCCGCTACATCTTCGGCGAGCGCTCCGGCATCTACATCATCGACCTGACCAAGACGATGGAGCTCCTGGAGGAGGCGTACGCCTTCGCCCGGAACCTCGCCGAGCGCGGGGGCACGATGCTCTTCGTCGGCACGAAGAAGCAGGCGCAGGACGCCGTCGCCGAGGAGGCGAGGCGCGTGGGCATGCCCTACGTCAACCACCGCTGGCTGGGAGGCCTGCTCACCAACTGGCGGACGATCTCCGACCGGATCGCCTACCTGCACGACCTGCGCCGGCTGAAGGCCGAGGGGCAGCTCGATCTCCTCCCGCCGAAAGAGCGGATCGCGATGGAGGCCGAGCTGGGGAAGCTGGAGGCGAGCCTGGGCGGGGTCGCCGACATGAAGCGGCAGCCGGACGCCGTCTTCGTCATCGACCTGAAGAAGGAGCAGCTCGCGGTGCGCGAGGCGCGCCGGCTCGGCATCCCGCTCGTCGGGCTCGTGGATACGAACGCCGACCCCGACGAGGTGGATCTGGTGATCCCGGGCAACGACGACGCGATCCGCTCCTGCAAGCTCGTGACGCGGGTGATCGCAGACGGGATCGCGGCTGGGCAGGCGAAGGTCACTCCCGCCGAGCTGCAGGCCGAGGCCGCCGACGAGGCTGCTCCGGAGGCCGAAGCGCCGCCCGAGCCCGCGGCGGTCGCCGCCGAGGGAGGGGAGGAGGCGTGAGCACGGTGATCAGCGCCAGCCTCGTGAAGGAGCTCCGCGAGCGCACCGGGGCGGGGATGATGGACTGCAAGCGCGCTCTCGAGGAGACGGGAGGCGATCTGGAGGCGGCACGCGTCCTGCTCCGCGAGCGCGGCCTCGCCTCCGCGGGCAAGCGCGCGGGCCGGGCGACGAGCGAGGGCCTCGTTACGATCGCGATCGAGGGACAGGTGGGCGCGATCGTCGGCGTGGGCTGCGAGACCGAGCCGGTGGCGAAGAGCGAGGAGCTTCGGTCCTTCGCCGAGCGCGCGCTCCGCGCCGTGCACGCGCGCGGCCCCGAGGCGCTCCAGCACCTCGAGCAGGAGCGGCTGGAGCTGATCGGTCGCCTCGGCGAGAACGTCGTGATCGCCGGCGCCGAGCGCTTCGAGGCCGCGGACGGCCACGTCTTGGCCGGGTACACGCATCCCCCCGCGCACAAGATCGGCGTCCTCGTCGAGCTAGCCGGAGGGACGCCCGAGCTGGCCCGGCTGGTGGCCATGCACGTCTCCTTCGCCGCGCCCGCGTGGGCGACGCGTGCGGAGGTCCCCGCCGAGGCCGTCGAGGCCGAGCGCCGCATCTTCCTCAACTCGGACGAGGTCCAGGCGAGACCGGAGGCGGCGCGTGAGAAGATCGTCGACGGCATGCTCGCGAAGCGCTTCTTCGCCGCCACGCCCGGCGGCGTCCTGGCCGATCAGGCCTGGATCCACGACCCGGCCAAGACCGTCGCGCAGGCGCTCGAGGAGGCGGGGGCGGCGATCGTCCGGTTCGCGCGGGTCTCGGTCACGGGGTGAGGGTCGAGCCGCACGAAGCGCAGCTCGAGGCCCCCGCGGCCGCGGCGGCCCCGGGGCCCTTCCGCCGCATCCTGCTCAAGCTCTCCGGCGAAGCGCTGATGGGCGGCCGGGAGTACGGGATCGACCCCGGCACGGTGCGCGCGATCAGCCAGGAGGTGCTCGCCGTGCAGCAGGCCGGCACCGAGGTCGCGATCGTCGTCGGCGCGGGGAACATCTACCGCGGCGTCGCGGCCGCGGCCGAGGGCATGGACCGCGCCACCGCCGACTACGCCGGCATGCTGGCCACGCTGCTGAACGCCCTCGCGCTCCAGGACGCGCTCGAGCGGCTCTCCGTCCACACCCGCGTCCTCTCCGCGATCACCGTCTCGGAGGTGGCGGAGCCGTACATCCGGCGCCGCGCGATCCGCCACCTGGAGAAGGGCCGCGTGGTCATCTTCGCCGCCGGGACCGGCAACCCGTTCTTCACCACCGACACGGCGGCCGCGCTGCGCGCGCTCGAGATCGGGGCAGAGGCGATCCTGATGGCCAAGAACGCCGTGCGGGGCGTGTACGACGGCGACCCCCGCGAGGACCCGAAGGCCCGCTTCCTGCCCGAGCTGACCCACCTGGAGGCGATCGAGCGAGGCCTGAAGGTGATGGACACGACCGCCCTCTCGCTGTGCATGGACAACAAGCTCCCCATTCACGTGTTCGAGCTGGCGGAGGGGAACATCCGCCGCGCCGCCGCCCGCGAGCACGTGGGCACGATCATCTCGACCCCTGAGGAGGCAGGATGAGCGCGATCGACGACTTCCTCGCGGACGCCAGGCGGCGCATGGACAGGTCGATCGAGGCGACGCACCAAGAGCTGAACGCGATCCGCACGGGCCGCGCCTCACCGGCGCTGCTCGACCGGATCTCGATCGACTACTACGGCACGCCGACGCCGCTCAAGAGCCTGGCCTCGATCGCCGCCCCGGAGCCGCGCCTGCTGACGGTGCAGCCGTTCGATCCGAGCTCGCTGAAGGCGATCGAGCGCGCCATCCAGGAGTCCGACCTGGGGCTGACCCCCTCCAACGACGGCAAGGTCGTCCGCCTGCCCATCCCGCCCCTGACCGAGGAGCGGCGGAAGGAGCTGGTCAAGGTCGTCCGGCGCGTCGCAGAAGACGGGAAGGTCGCGATCCGGAACGTGCGCCGGGACGTCCTCCACCACCTGCGGGAGCTGGTCGTGAACGGGGAGGTCGGCGACGACGAGGAGCGGCGGGCCGAGCAGGCCGTGCAGAAGCTGACCGACGAGCACACGAAGCGGATCGACGACCTCCTGAAGGCCAAGGAGGCGGAGATCATGGAGGTCTGATCCGCTGCCCGGAGCGGACCTCTAGAGCGGATGACCCCCGACCGCAGCCCCGAGGCGGGCACGGCGCGAAGCGTGGCCATCATCATGGACGGGAACGCGCGCTGGGCTGCCGCGCGCGGGCTTCCCGTCGGGGAAGGGCACCGCGAGGGCGCGCGTGCCCTGCGGCGGACGGTGGAGGCGGCGCTCGAGCTGGGAGTGCGCTCGCTCGCCGTCTACGCCTTCTCGACCGAGAACTGGGCCCGTCCACCCGACGAGGTCGAGTTCATCCTCGCGCTCCTCGACGAGACGATCGAGCGCGAGCTGCCCGACCTCTCCCGACAGGGTGTCCGCACGCGCTTCGTCGGGCGGCGCGACCGGATCCCGGCCAGGCTGCGGCGGAAGATGGAGGAGCTCGAGCGCGAGACGGCGGGCAACGACCGGCTCCTGCTCTGGATCGCCTTCGACTACGGAAGCCGGGCCGAGCTGGTCGAGGCCGCCCGCCGGCTCGTCGCCGACGGACTGCGGCCCGAGGACGTCTCCGAGCAGGCCCTGGCCGAGCGTCTGTACGCCCCCGAGCTGCCGGAGCCCGACCTCGTCGTCCGCACCTCCGGCGAGCAGCGCCTCTCGAACTTCCTCCTCTGGCAGTCGGCGTACGCCGAGCTCGTCTTCACGGAGACCCTGTGGCCGGACTTCGGCCCGGACGACCTGCGCGCCGCGCTCGAGGAGTACGCGAGCCGCGCCCGGCGCTTCGGAGCGCGGTGAGCGGCCTCGCCTCCCGCGTCCTGGTCACGGCAGCCCTCCTGCCGCTCGTGGTCGGCCTCGTCTACCTCGGCGGCTGGTGGCTCTTCGGTCTCGCGCTCGTGGGCGGGCTGCTCGCCCTGCACGAGCTCTACCTCCTCGCCCGCGAGCTGCGACCGCTCGTCCTCGCCGGCTACCTCGGCTTCGCCGCTTCGCTGCTCGGGGCCGAGCTGGGCGGGGCACCCTGGCTCGCGGGGGGCCTGCTCGTCACCCTGGCCTGCTCCTTCGTCGTCTTCGGCCTCTCGGACGTCAGGCCCTCGGCGACGGCGGCCTTCGGCGTCACGCTGCTCGGGGTGGTCTGGGTCGGCGGGGGGCTGGGCGCGCTGCTGCTCGTCCGCGACCTCCCCGAGAACGGCTTCTGGGCCCTGATCGCGACCCTGTTCACGGTCTTCGCCGCGGACACGGCCGCCTTCGTCGCGGGGCGGGCGTTCGGACGCCACCGGCTCGCCCCCGTGATCTCCCCGGGCAAGACCTGGGAGGGGCTCGTGGCCGGGTTCCTGGCCGCGATGGGGACGGCGCTCGTCATCCTCTACCAGGACCGCGACCGCTTCCTGAGCGTGCCCGAGCTCCTCGCGCTCGGGGCGGCGATCGCCTTCGCCTCCGTCCTCGGCGACCTCTTCGAGTCCGCGGTCAAGCGCGACCTCCAGGTGAAGGACTCCGGCCGGCTCCTGGGTGGCCACGGCGGGATGCTCGACCGGATCGACTCCCTGCTCTGGGCAGGCCCCGCCGCGTACTTCGTCGTCCTCGCCTTCGGCGCCGGGTAGGCCCGCCGCTGCTGGAGGGTGCACGCCAGCGGCTAGCCTTCGCTGGTGCCGTCCTCGCAGGTGAAACGTGTCGCGCTGCTCGGAGCCACGGGCTCGATCGGGCGCCAGGCGCTCGAGGTGATCGCCTCCGACCCCGGGCTCGCGGTGTGCGCGCTCGCCTCCGCTTCGAGCCCGCTCGACGACCTCGCCGCCCGCTTTGGCGCCGAGCACGTGCAGGTGGGCGGCGAGCCGGCCGAGCTGCTCGAGCGAGCCCAGCCCGACCTCGTCCTCAACGCGGTGGTCGGGTTCGCCGGGGTCGGAGCGACGCTCTGGGCGCTGGAGCGCGGCGTCACCCTGGCGCTCGCGAACAAGGAGAGCCTCGTCGCCGCCGGCGAGCTGGCGGTCGAGGCCTGGCGGCGCGGGGGAGGGCGGCTGCTGCCGGTGGACAGCGAGCACTCGGCGGTCTTCCAGTGCCTCGAGGGACGCGCGCCGGAGACGGTCGAGTCGGTCGTGCTGACCGCCTCCGGCGGACCGTTCCGGACGTGGCCGGCGGCGGCGCTCGCTTCCGCCACCGTGGAGGAGGCGCTCGCGCACCCGACCTGGTCGATGGGGCCGAAGATCACCGTGGACTCGGCCACGCTCGCCAACAAGGGCTTGGAGCTGATCGAGGCGCACTACCTGTTCGGGCTCCCGTACGAGCGGATCGAGGTCGTCCTGCAGCCCAGCTCCCTCGTGCACGCGCTCGTCCGCTTCCGGGACGGGGCGGTGATCGCGCACCTCGGCTACCCGGACATGCGCGTCCCCATCTCGTTCGCGCTCACCTATCCGGAGCGGCGAGCAACTGCCGTGCCCGGGCTCGACTTCGCCTCCGGGCTCACGCTCGAGTTCGAGGCGCCCGACCTCGAACGCTTCCCGCTCCTGCGCTTGGCGCGGGAGGCAGGTGAGCGTGGGGGGACGTACCCGTGCGCGTTCAACGCCGCCAACGAGGTCGCCGTGGCCGCCTTCCTGGAGGGGAAGATCCGCTTCCCCGAGATCGCGGCGCTCGTGGAGGATGCGCTCGCCCACGTCGCCGGGGCGCCGGCGCGCGATCTCGCGGAGCTGGTCGAGGCCGACGCGGAGGCACGGCGGCTCGCGGCCGGGAGGCTGGCCGCAGCGTGAGCGTCGCCATCGCCATCCTCGGGCTCGGCCTCCTCATCCTCGTCCACGAAGCCGGCCACTTCGCCGCCTCGCTCGTCGTGGGGTTGCGGCCGCGGCGCTTCTACATCGGCTTCCCGCCGGCGGTCGTCCGCGTGCGCAGGCGGGGCATCGAGTACGGGATCGGGGCGATCCCGCTCGGCGGCTTCGTCTCCATCCCGGGCATGCACCGGCCGATCCCGCACGACTCGGAGCGGCGCTTCGCGCGGGCGGTGGAGGAAGCACCCGCGCTCGCCGGGCCCGCCGAGCGCGTCGCCAGGGCGCTCGCCGGCGACGAGCCGGAGCGTGCGCTCGCGGCCCTCGACGAGCTCGAGCAGGCCCTCGCCGAGCGTCGCCTCTCGCCCGCGGCGGCCGCTGCAGCGGCGAAGGGGCTGACGGAGCTCCGGGATGCCCTCGGACCCCAGGCCTACTGGAAGGCGCCGACCTGGAAGCGGCTGGTCGCGATCGCGGCAGGGCCTGCAGCCAACATCGTCCTCACCCTCGCCGTCCTCACGCTCCTCTTCACGCGAGTGGGCGGAGATCCGAGCCAGACGATCGCCTCCGTCACCGCCGGGTCGCCCGCGGAGCGTGCCGGACTGCGCGCCGGCGACCGGGTGGTGGCCGTGGACGGACAGCCGGTCTCCGGCCGGGAGCTCGGCGAGCGCATCCTCGCATCGGGGGGGCGGCCGCTCCAGCTGACCGTCCTCCGCGAGGGCCGGGAGCTGACGGTCACGGTCACTCCCGCCCGGACGGAGGGCGGCTACCGGATCGGGATCGTGCGTGAGGCGCTCGGGCTTCCACCCCCGGCGGCGGCCGGGCGCGCGGTCGAGGTGACCGGCATCGTCAGCAAGGAGATCGTGCTCTCGCTGGGCCGGCTCGCGGGCGGACAGGGACGGGAGGACGTCGCCAGCCCGATCGGGATCACCCAGATCTCCTCGGACGCCGTCGAGGAGGGGGTCGAGAGCTACCTCTGGGTGCTCGCCCTCATCTCCCTATCCCTGGCCCTCCTCAACCTGCTTCCGCTCCTGCCCCTCGACGGCGGCCACATCCTCTTCACCCTGATCGAGGGCGCCCGCGGGCGCGTGCTGCGCCGTGAGGTGTACGAGCGGGTCTCGGCGATCGGGATCGCCCTCGTGCTCGTGCTCTTCGTGGTCGGGCTCTCGAACGACATCGGCCGCCTGTAGCGCACCGCGCTGGCCTCTACACTGGCCCCCATGGCGAGCGCGGTGCAGATCCGGGTGGGGACGGTCGCGATCGGCGGCGGAGCGCCGGTCGCCGTCCAGTCGATGACGCTGACGAAGACGCACGACGTGGCCGCGACGACGGCGCAGATCGCCGCGCTCGCCTCGGCCGGGTGCGAGCTCGTCCGCGTCGCGGTGCCCAAGACGGAGGACGCCGAGGCGCTCCCGCGGATCGTCCGGCTGTCGCCGATCCCCGTCATCGCCGACATCCACTTCAACGCCTCGCTGGCGTTGAAGGCGATCGAGGCCGGAGTCGCCGCCGTCCGCATCAACCCGGGGAACATCGGCGGGCCGGAGAAGGTGGCGCAGGTCGTGCAGGCGGCGAAGCGGGCCGGGATCCCCATGCGCATCGGCGCCAACTCGGGCTCGCTGCCCAAGCACCTGCAGGAGCTGGCCCGGCGCGACCAGGCCGAGGCGCTCGTCGCCGCCGCCCTGGAGGAGGTCGAGCTGCTGGAGAGGCTCGACTACCGGACCTTCAAGATCTCCGTCAAGGCGACGCATGTGCCGACGATGATCCGCGCCTACCGGATGCTGGCCGCGAAGGTGCCCTACCCGCTGCACCTGGGCGTGACCGAGGCCGGGACCGAGTTCGCGGGCGCGATCAAGAGCGCGATCGGGATCGGCGCGCTCTTGGCGGACGGGATCGGCGACACCCTGCGCGTCTCGCTCACCGCCGACCCGGTGAAGGAGGTGGAGGTGGCGTGGGAGATCCTGAAGGCGCTCGGGCTGCGCGAGCGAGGGCCGGTGATGATCGCCTGCCCCTCCTGCGGGCGCGACAACGTCGGGGTCGAGAACCTCGCTCGCCTGGTCGAGGAGCGGCTGCGCGACTACCCGCAGGCGTTCGAGGTCGCGGTCATGGGCTGCGCGGTCAACGGCCCGGGGGAGGCGGGGGACGCCGACTTCGGGATCGCCGGCGGCCGCGACGTCGGCTTCATCTACGCGCACGGGCGGGTGCTGAAGAAGGTTCCCGCGGAGATCCTCGTCGACGAGCTCTTCGCCGAGATCGACGCCTGGATCGCGGCCGGCATGAAGCGGCCCAAGCGCCTGAAGATGGCGAAGCCCGCTGCGCTCGCCATGGCCGAGGCGAGCCTGATCCCGCTCGAAGCCTGATCAGGCGAGGGCTCGCTTGGGCAGCTGCTCGTGGAGCAGCTCTACGAACCGCTGCGCGGGTGGAGTCAAGGGCACGTCCCGCGCGGTGACGGCCGCGATGGTGCGGGGCAGGCGCCAGCGCGGAACGTCGAGCACGACCAGCGTGCCCAGCGCGAGCTCCTGCTCGATCGCGTAGCGGCTGATCGCGGCGATCCCGGCTCCCGCCGCGACCGCGCGCTTGACCGCCTCCCAGGACGGCAGCTCGATCGTGCGAACAGGATGAAGTCCGACCTGCCACCTCATCGTCTCGACGGCCGCTCGTGTCGCTGAGCCTTCCTCACGCGAGATCCAGGTGAGGACCTCGAGATCGCGTGGGCGCAGTCGGGCCGAGGCGAGTGCTGGCGCGCCGACGAGCACCACCTCGTCGTCGAGCAACCGCTCCGCCTGGAGCTCGGGTGGCACGGTCATCCCACCGACGACGGCCAGCTCGACCTCGTGGGCGCGCACGAGCTCGAGGGCGCCGGCGGAGGTGGAGACTTGGAGCGCGACCTCGACGCCCGGATGCTGCTGCGTGAAGCGGGCGACGACCTCGGGGACGAGGTACGTCCCCGGGATGCCGGAGGCGGCGACCGCCAGGGTGCCCGCCTCCTGGCCGGCGGCCGCCCGCACCGCCCGCCGGCCGTTCGCAAGCAGTGCCTCTGCGCGCAGGACGTAGTCGGCGAGCACTCGCCCTGCGTGGGTGAGCACGGCGCCTCGACGGTCGCGCTGGACGAGCTGCACGCCGAGCTCCGCCTCGAGCGTCGCCACGTGCTTCGACACGGCCGGCTGGCTGACGTACAGCTCTTCCGCCGCACGGGTGAACGAGCCGGCTCGCGCGACCGCGGCGAACGCGCGCAGACGTGCCTCCAGATGCATGAGCGAGAGTTATAGCGAGTCTTCGCAACGTATGTTGGAGTTGGGCTCGACCACCCGTACCATCCGGGCTGGCCGCCGGCGGTCGCTCTCGCAGGAAGCGACTACGAAAGGAGACGTCCATGCGCAGGACTATGCTGGCCGGCGCAGCCGCGGCGCTCGCGCTGCTCGCCGCGTCGCCGGCGGGCGCCCACAACGCGGGCTGCGTCCAGACCGGGAACGGCAAGTGGGTGTTCGTCGGGTCGAACAAGGAGGCGCCGCTCGTCCCGGAGCAGAACCCGAACAGGAACGCGGAGACGGGGCAACTCGACCTCCAGCCGGGCCGGGGCGACCAGTACGGCGCCCGCTTCGCGGCCGACCAGGGCAACTCCGCCGTCGAGCGGCCCACGAAGTGCACCGCGCCCGAGCCACGAGCCTGAGAGGATCGGCGCAGGACGCCTGAAGCAACGAACGCGCCAGTCCTGCGCTGGCGACGCGGGGTCGGGGGCCTGAGCTCCCGGCCCCGCTGCGTCCAGCAAGCTAGCCTACGCGGCCACTATGGTCGCCAGGCAGTCCCGGCTCTTCATACCGACCCTGCGCGAGCCGCCGGCCGACGCCGAGGCGGTCTCGCACAAGCTCCTCGTCCGCGGCGGCTACATCCGCCAGGTGAGCGCGGGGGTCTGGACGTACCTGCCGCTCGGCTGGCGGGTGCACCAGAAGGTCGTGCAGATCATCCGGGAGGAGATGGACGCGATCGGCGGACAGGAGATGCTGATGCCCGTGCTGACGCCGGAGGAGCTGTGGGAGGCGACGGGGCGGGCCTCCATCCCCGAGGTGTTCCACCTCGAGGATCGCAGCGGACGGCGCTTCGTCCTCCCGATGACGCACGAGGAGACCGTCACCTTCCACGCGCGCGAGCTGCAGAGCTACCGCCGGCTCCCGCAGATCCTCTACCACTTCTCGGTCAAGGACCGCGACGAGCCGCGCCCCCGCGGCGGCCTGCTGCGCGTCCGCGAGTTCATCATGAAGGACTCGTACTCGTTCGACCGCGACGAGGCCGGCCTCGAGGTCTCCTTCCGCAAGCACGAGGAGGCCTACCACCGGATCTTCCGCCGCTGCGGGCTCGAGTACGCGGCCGTCCAGGCCGAGTCGGGGATCATGGGCGGCAAGGAGTCGGTCGACTTCCTGGCGCCGGCGGGAGCGGGGGAGAACACCCTCGTCACCTGCGAGGCAGGAGACTATGCCGCCGATCTCGAGATCGCGCGCGGCGTGCCGCGCGCACCCGACTTCCCCGAGCGCCTCGCCGCGCCGCAGGAGGTGGCGACGCCGGGAGTGACGACGATCGAGGCGCTCGCGAGCTTCCTCGGCGTCGATCCCGCGGCCACGTCCAAGGCGATGCCCGTCGTCATGCGCGACGGGACGCTCGTGCTCGCGCTCGTGCGCGGGGACGACCGCCTGTCCGAGCCCAAGCTCCTGGGCGTGCTCGGCAGCGACTTCCGCCCCGCGACCGAGGACGAGATCCGGGCGGCGTTCGGCGCCGGCGGCGGCTCGCTGGGGCCGGTCGGCGTCGCCGTCGAGATCGTGGCCGACGAGACGCTGCGCGAGGGCCAGTTCGTCGCCGGCGCGAACCGCGACGGCTGGCACCTGCGCGGCGTGGAGGCCGGACGCGACTACGAGCCGCGTTTCGCCGACATCCGCGAGGCGCGGGAGGGAGACGCCTGTCCGGCCTGCGGCGGCGCCCTCCGCTTCCAGGTCGCGATCGAGGTGGGGCACATCTTCAAGTTCGGCTCGCGCTACTCCGAGCCGTTGCAGGCGACCTTCCTGGACGAGGACGGCCGCGAGAAGCCCTTGATCGGAGGGAGCTACGGGATCGGGCCGGGCCGTGTCCTCGCGGCGGCGGTCGAGCAGGGCCACGACGAGCGCGGGATCGTCTGGCCGCGGGCGCTCGCGCCCTACGACGTCCACGTCCTCGCCCTCCACGCCGGCGCCGAGGCGGTGCTCGAGGCCGCCGGCAGGGTCGCGAAGGAGCTCTCCGCCGCAGGGCTCGAGGTCCTCCTGGACGACCGCGACGAGCGGCCCGGAGAGAAGTTCGCGGACGCCGATCTCGTCGGCTGCCCGCTGCGGGTGACGGTCGGCCGCAAGACGCTCGACGACGGAGCGGTGGACGTCCGCGAGCGCCGCGAGCCCCGAGACGAGCGCATCCCGGCCGCGGACGTGGTGAAATGGGCCCTGAACCGCTGATGGCGAAGCGCCGGACATACAGCGTCGACCGCTTGGGCCCGACGATCGAGCGGCTCATGGCCGAGACGGGGACGACGTACCGCGGGCTCGCCGAGAGGGCGGGGCTCTCCGCCGGGTACCTGAACCACATCGTCCACGGCAACCGGCCCGTGCCCTCGAACGAGGTCCTCGCGCGCATCGCCAAGGCGCTCGGCGTGGAACCCGAGCACTTCCGGGAGTACCGCATCCGCGTCATCACCGAGAAGCTCGAGCAGATGCCCGAGCTCATCGACCGCCTGTACAAGCGCCTGGCGTAGGGCCGATGGATACTCGGGGCGGGCGCCGCACGTAGGAGAAGCGAGTGCGGCGCCGCCCGGACACCGAGCTGATCGCCCTCACCCGCGAGGGCTCGACGGCGGCCGCCGAGGCGCTCTTCGATCGCTATTGGCCTCACGCCTGGAAGGCGGCCTACGCCGTCTGCGCCGACCGGAGCCTCGCCGACGACGCCGCCCAGGAGGCGTTCGAGCGCGCGTTCGGGGCGCTCGACCGCTTCGACGAGACGAGGCCGTTCGGCCCCTGGCTCAAGCGCATCGCCGTCAACCGCGCGATCGACCACCTCCGTCGCGGACGGCGGATCGAGCTGCACGCCGAGGAGGAGACCACGTTCCACCCGTGGGCGGTGGGCGACTCGGCCGAGGACGACCTCCGCCTGTGGGCGATCGCCGACGCCGTCGCCGCCCTCGGGACCGCGAAGCGGGTCGTGGTCGTCCTCCACTACTGGCTCGACCTGCCGCTCGAGGAGATCGCAGGCGTGCTCGGGCTCCCGGTGGGGACGGTCGCCTCGCGGCTCGCGCGGGCGAGAGACGAGCTGCGCGCGGTGCTGGAAGAGAACCGTGTCCCCTGAGCTGGAGCGGCTGCTCCGGCAGGGGCGCGAGGCGCTCCCCGAGCCGGGCGAGGCAGCGACCCG
>DATMAP010000035.1:0-4173 GCA_035559835.1 Gaiellaceae bacterium | reverse complement strand
CGGCGCTGAAGAGGCCACCCGCCCGGCCGCCTACGGCGCCCACATCTCGCCCAGGTAGACGGCGGGGTCGCCGGGCCGCCAACGCTGCAGGAAACGCTGGATGGGCGGGTGCAGCCGGATCCCATCCAGCTCGTCCAGCCGGAAGGCGCGGTGGCCGCGAACGGCGTCGTCGCGGGAGGAGACCTCGTCCAGCGACCCGGACACGTCCGCGGCGAAGATGACGTGGACGACGTGCTTGCGCCGCGGGCTGTCGTCCGGGGCGATCGAGTCGACCAGCGCCACCGGCCCCTCGAGCGGCAGCTCCGTCCCCGGAGGGAAGAGCCCGGTCTCCTCCTCCAGCTCGCGGCGCAGCGCGCGCACGAGGCTCTCGCCGCCCTGGACCCCGCCGCCCGGGAGCAGCCAGACCTCCTCTCCGTTCTTCTCGTGCCGCAGGAGCAGCACCCGCCCCCGCCAGCGGAGGATGGCCGAGACGCGCACCCGCGGGACGTCCATCATGCGGACGAGCCGAACCCCCGCTGACCACGCTCGCTCGCCGCCAGCTCTCTCGCCTCGACCAGGCGTACGCTGGCCACCGGAGCGAGCACGAGCTGCGCGATGCGCATCCCGGGCTCGACCGTGAACCGCTCCCGCCGGTCGGTGTTGAGGAGGACGACGCGGATCTCGCCCCGGTAGCCCGAGTCGATCAGGCCCGGCGAGTTGACGAGCCCGATCCCGTGGCGGGCGGCGAGCCCGGAGCGGGGCTGGACGAAGCCCGCGTACCCGGCCGGGATCTCGACCGCGATCCCGGTCGGCACGACCGCCCGCTCGCCCGGGGCGAGGGAGACGCGCTCGCAGGCGGCCAGGTCGAGGCCGGCGTCTCCTTCGTAGGCCTGGCTGGGGAGGATGGCGTCCTCGCGCAGCCGGCGGACGCGGACCTCGATCACCGAGCCGAGACCTCGGCCTCCGGCTCACCCGCGACGAGGTAGCGGGCGAAGCGCGGGATCTCCCGCCGCGGGAGACGGGCGCGCAGGCGGACGCCCTCGGCGGTGTCGCGGCGCTCGGCGATGGGAGCGCCGAGATCGTACAGCTCGGCGAGCGCCCTCCCTTCCTGGAAGGGAACGAGCAAGCGGACGTCCTCGAAGCGGTCGGAGAACAGCTCCGCGATCCGCGCCCGCAGCCGGTCGATCCCCTCCCCGGTCGCCGCCGAGACCTGGAGCGCGCGCGGAAAGGCGTGGGCGAGCCGGCGGCGCGCGAGGGGGTCGAGGAGGTCGGCCTTGTTCAGGACGAGCTCGACGGGGACGTCGTCCGCGCCGATCTCGGCGAGCACGGCTTGGACGGCGCCGATCGTCTCCCGCACGCGGTCCTCGGGCAGCGAGCCGTCGACGACGTGGAGGACGAGGTCGGCGACGAGCGTCTCCTCGAGGGTCGAGGCGAAGCCCTCGACGAGCTGGGTGGGCAGGCGGCGGATGAATCCGACCGTGTCGGTCACGAGGTAGCGCCGGCCCTCGTGCTCGAAGGCGCGCGTCGTCGGGTCGAGGGTCGCGAAGAGACGGTCGTCCACGGCCGCCTCCGCCCCGGTGAGCGCGTTCAGGAGCGTCGACTTCCCCACGTTCGTGTACCCGGCGAGGGCGATCGTGGGCACGGCCGCCCGCCGGCGCCGCTTGCGCCGCGTCGCGCGCTGCGCCCCCAGCTCGCGCAGCCGGCGCTGGAGCAGCGAGATCCGTGTCCGCGCCAGCCGGCGGTCGGTCTCGAGCTGCGTCTCGCCGGGCCCCCGCGTACCGACGCCGCCGCCCAGGCGCTCGAGGTGGCGCCAGAGGCCACGCATGCGCGGGAGGTTGTACTCGAGCTGCGCCAGCTCGACCTGGAGCTTCCCCTCGGCGCTCCGGGCATGCTGGGCGAAGATGTCGAGGATCAGCTGCGTGCGGTCGACGACGCGCGCCTCCAAAGCGTCCTCGAGCGCACGCTGCTGCGTCGGCGTCAGCTCGGCATCGACGAGGAGCACCTCGGCCCCGGTCTCCGCGAAGGCGCGCTTCAGCTCGGCGAGCTTGCCCTTGCCGACGAACGTGCGGGGGTCGGGGTGCTCGCGCTGCTGGACGAGCTCCCCGACGGGAACCACCCCCGCCGTCCGAGCCAGCTCGCGCAGCTCCGTGAGCTCCTCCTCGCCGTTTGCTCCCCTGGGGAAGACGCCGACCACGAACGCGCGCTCAGGCTCCGCCCCGGGTGCGGGATCGGGCTGGCGCATCGTCACGGCCGGATTATGCCCGCGGGCAGTCGGCTAGGCTGCGCGCGTGACCGGGCTCGCCGACCGCCTTGCCGCGCGGACGCTCGAGCTGGTGGACATTCCCTCGGAGAGCCGTCACGAAGAGGCGATCCGCGAGCGGCTGCTCTCGCTCGTACCCGAGCGACTCGCCCTCGAGCACGCCGCCGACGAGGCCTTCCTCTTCCTCCCCGCCCGCCGGCCAGGCGTCCCCCTGGTCGTCCTCGCCGGTCACTACGACACCGTCCCCGCTCAGGGCAACCTGCCCGGGCGGATCGAGGCCGGCGCCGTGCACGGGCTCGGGGCGAGCGACATGAAGGGCGGGTTGGCGGTCGCGCTCGAGCTCGTCCGCGACCTCGGCGCTTCCGCGCCCGGCCTCTACGACGCCGGCCTGCTCCTGTTCGGCCGGGAGGAGCTCCCGGCCGAGGACAACCCCTTGCCCGCGCTCTTCGCCGGCTCCCGCGCGATCCACGAGGCCGCGCTCGCGATCCTCCTCGAGCCCACCGACGGCCGCGTCGAGGCGGGCTGCCTCGGCCACCTGGTCGTGCGAGCCGTCTTCCACGGCCGCAGCGGGCACTCGGGACGCCCTTGGGAGGCCGACAACGCTCTCTCCAAGGCCATCCTCGGGCTGGCTCCGCTCGCCGCCCGGGAGCCGCGGGAGGCTGTGGTCGCGGGGCTCAGCTTCTTCGAGACGGTCTCGGTCACGCGGCTCGAAGCGGGGATCGCCGACAACGTCGTACCCGACCGCGCGACCGCGACGATCGGCCTCCGCTACCCGCCGGACCGCACCCCGGCCGAGGCCGAGGAGTACCTGCGCTCGCTCCTGCCCGCCGACGCGACCCTCGAGGTGGTCGGCAACTCGCCGCCCGCCCGCGTCGTCGCCGACTCCCCCTTGGTCGAGCGCCTGCTCGCCGCCGGGGCGCGCGGGCTCGAGCCGAAGCTGGCCTGGACGAACGTGGCCGACTTCACGTCCCGCGGGATCGACGCCGTCAACTTCGGCCCCGGGCACCCGCGCTACGCCCACCGCCGGGACGAGCTGGTCGAGATCGCCGGCCTCGTCCACGCGTACGAGACGCTGCGCCGCTTCCTCCTCGGCGAGATCGGCGAGGATGACGCGTGATGGAGGGCCTGCGGCAGCAGATCGAGCAGCTCTGGGAGAGCGGCGAGCTGGCTCCGGACCCGATCGAGGAGACGATCGCGCTCCTCGACCGCGGCGAGCTGCGTGTCGCCGAGCGGGCCGGCGGTGAGTGGGTCGTCAACGAGTGGGCGAAGAAGGCGATCCTGCTCTACTTCCGCCTGCGCAAGGTGGAGCCGATGGAGGCCGGCGGACTCCGCTTCCTGGACAAGATCCCGGTCAAGCAGGACTACGCCGAGCGCGGCGTCCGGGTCGTCCCGCCCGGGATCGCGCGCTACGGCTCCTTCCTCTCGGCAGGGGTCGTGCTCATGCCCGGCTTCGTCAACATTGGGGCCTGGGTGGGGCCGCGCACGATGGTGGACACCTGGGCCACCGTGGGCTCGTGCGCCCAGATCGGAGCCGACGTCCACCTCTCGGGCGGGGTCGGCATCGGGGGCGTGCTCGAGCCCCCGCAGGCGCGTCCGGTGATCATCGAGGACGGCGCCTTCCTCGGCTCGCGGGCGGTCGTGGTCGAGGGCGTGATCGTGGGCGAGGGGGCCGTCATCGCCCCCAACGTCGTGCTCTCGGCCTCCGTGCCGGTGATCGACGTCACCGGCCCCGAGCCGGTCGAGCACCGTGGTTACGTGCCGCCACGCTCGGTCGTCCTCCCGGGGACGCGGCCGAAGGAGTTCCCGGCCGGGCGCTTCGACCTCCCCTGCGCCCTCATCGTCGGGCAGCGGAGCGCCTCCACCGACCTCAAGACCTCGCTCAACGAGGTGTTGCGCGAGTTCGAGATCGCCCCGTAGGCGAGCGAGGCGGTAGG
>DATMAP010000034.1:0-8650 GCA_035559835.1 Gaiellaceae bacterium | reverse complement strand
GGTGGTCGAGGGCCTCGAGGTGCGCCCCCAGGGCCTGGGCGAGCTTGCGGGCGGTGTCGTAGTCGAGAGCGAGACCCTTCGGCGCCTGCCGCGACGCGGGCGCCTCCTCGTCCTCGGCGAGCTCCTCCTCGGGCGCGGGCGAAGCTCCGTTCGCCCCGGCTTTCAGCGTCCACAGCCAGAGCGCGGTCAGGCGGGCATCCTCCTCGAAGCCCTCGGCTTCCGCCCCCTCGAAGAGCATGGCGAGGGCGGTGCGGGCGACGGCCGCCCAGACCGTGGGAAGGAGGGCGGGCGCGTCGGGGTCCTCGGGCGGCGCAGAAAGCGGCACCGGCTCTCCCGCCGCCGTCTCCACGCGCTCGTAGCGGGAGTAGGCCTCGAGAGCAGGACCGAGGCAGGCGAAGATGGCGTCCGCGCCCTCGATCCCCTCCTCGGCCAGGCGCGGAAGCCACTCGGCGATCCTGCGCTCGACCTCGGGGCGCACCTCGCGCCAGGAGCCGACGCCCGCCCGCTCGGGCCGCGGCCGGCAGACGATGTGGACGGAGGACTGAAGCGATGCCGCATTACGCGCTCGGACGCGCGTCGCCATCTCCGTCTCGATGGGCCACGAGCCCGTGACCGTCCATCCCGCTTTGACCAGGGCTCCGAGCAAAGCCTCCCAGCCCTCCGTCTCCTTGTGGGCGAAGACGAAGACGGCTGTTCCACCGGGCGCCAACACTCGCCGCGCCTCGGCGAGAGCACGACTCATCTCATCTCGGAAGAATGCCTTGCCCTTTGCCCGACCATCGACTCGGTGGCCGGCATTCACGATCAAGTCGCCGGCCTTCTCCACGGCGGGCCGAGCGAGAAGCTCGGGATATAACCGTCCGACCGTCCGGTGGAGCCACTCGGCGAAGAAGTCCGACAGGTCGCTGTAGGGGATCTGGTCGTAGTACGGAGGGTCGCTGACGACGTAGGCGACCGAGGCGTCGGGGAGCGGCAGCGCCCGCGCGTCGCCTCGGGTGGCCTGGCCAGGCTGGAGCGCAGAGGCGCCTCCGTGGCGGGCGACCTTCTCGACCCACCCGACTGCTCCGTCCCAGTCACCAGTTGCGCCGGAGAAGGGGTTGACCTCGACGCAATCCCAAACCATCCCGAGAGCCTGTCGCGTGAAGGTGTGGCCGGGCATCTCGCGAGTTGCATGCCAGCTCTGGAGCGCTGAGTTGTAATCAGCCTGCCGATCGACCGCAATCGCCAGACACGTCGCCACCGCGCGCGCGAAGGCGGCGTCGCCGGTCTCGCGCGCGATCTCCGCGTGCGCCCCGCGCACGGCGGCGCAGAAGGCGCTGAGCGCGAGCGCCTGCCGGGGCAGGAAGAGGTCGCCCCACGTCTCCATCCCGTAGCGCGTGACCGCAGACACGCCCCGTGCCGCCGGAGAGGGCCGGGTGGGGCTCAACCGCCCGTCGGGCACCAGCCGCAAGTGAGGCGTGTGAGACTGGCGACGGGTCAGCTCCA
Source organism: Gaiellaceae bacterium (assembly GCA_035559835.1). Taxonomy (GTDB): domain Bacteria; phylum Actinomycetota; class Thermoleophilia; order Gaiellales; family Gaiellaceae; genus GMQP-bins7. Next base: position 7,165 of record DATMAP010000034.1, on the reverse strand, counting down.
TTGCGGCGTCGAGAGCGGTCGCCGCGTCGTCCGGCGTCGCTGTGCGATAACGGCGGCCGCGGACGGCAGGGGAGTGGAGGACCACAGCCACGAGCCTGGCATCGCGAGACCCGCCCCTGCGAGGACGGAGCTGCCGCTCGATGCTCGAGCGAGGCGTGACGAACCCGCAGACGGGACAGACGGCTGAGCCGTTCCGCACGGTCCCCGGCTGGACGGGGTCGGGGCTCTCGACCACCTCGAAGTCGACCGCCTTGCGCTCCCGCTCGACGCGGAGGCGGAGCGCCACCTGCCTCTTCCCCTTGCGCGCGAGCCAGAGCTGGCGAAGGAGCGGGATCTCCGCCCCGCAGCCGGGGCCCTCGCAGGTAACAGTCCGCGCCCACAGGTAGGCGATGGGCACCGCGCCGTCCGGGTCGGGCGGGTAGAAGCGGCCGATCTCGGCCGCGACCCGCTCCTTCACCTTCTCGCCCCACTCGCGCACCGCGTCGGCGAGCCTCTCGCCGTAGCGAGGGATGTCCTCGAGCACCACCTTCAGCAGAAGGGCCGACACCGGGTTGACGTCGCAGGCCCAGGCTTCGGCGCCGAGGCGCAGCGCCTCCAGGGGGATCGCGCCGCCTCCGGCGAAGGGGTCGACGACGAGCGGCGGCCCCTCCGGGTGGGCGGCGGCGACGAGGGTACGGGCGCAGGCGAGGTAGTCCCGGTCGGTGGAGCGGTCCCAGTTGGCGAGCTCGGCGATGAAGTCGAGGAGGGATCGGCGCAGGACGAGCGGGTCGTCGAGGTCGCGCCCGCCGTAGCGGAAGCGGAGCGCCTCGGCCGCCTTCGCCCGAAACTCGGCAGGGCAGGCGGGATCGGCCGGGTCGGGAAGGAGCGTGGCCAGGACGACCGCCCGGCAGGCGGCGAGCGGCCGGCGCGCCCACCAGATGTGCAGCGTCGAGATGTGCCCGTGCCGGATCGACTTCTCCCGGCGCGCGTGGGCCGAGATCGCCTTGATCGGCAGGTCGACCTCGATCAGCCGCCGCGGCCCTGTCACGGTCGAGGTATGTGCAGACATATCCCGTTCATAACGCTCATTCGCCCGGGACGCTAGCTCCGGACGCAGACTCCCGTACCGCGACGGGCTCCAGCGCGATGAGCGGGAACGAGATGTGAAGGTCGGCGCCCAGCGCATCAGCGATGCGGGCGAGCTGACCGACGGTGAGGTTGAGGCGGCCGGCCTCGACGTTCGTCACGTAGGAGGGAGACGTGCCCAGCCTCCGCGCCAGCTCCGCCTGGGTCAGCCCGACGGCCCTGCGCGAACTGCGGACCTCGCGGCCGACGAGCTTCGCCGCGAGGTCGGACGCGGCCGTCCGGGGCATCAGCGAACGACCGGCTCCCGCACGTGCACGGGCTCGACCTCGACCTCCGGCAGCGGGTTCGTGTCCTCGACCACTTCCGCCCAGAGGTACGGCGTGCGGTAGGAGGCGGCGAGGCTCCGCGCCCACTCCTCAGGGTCGTCGCGAAACGTGATCGTGCGGCCGGTGCGGAGGCTCACGACACGCTGCCCGAGATCGACCTCGGGCTCCTCGCCCTCCACCTGAACGTCGCCGTCCCGCACGGTCAGGCGGGTCACGGCGCGAAATCCGATCGCGCGGCCTTGCTCGTCTCGTTCGGGCCGGCGGAACTCGACAACGACCACGGCTCTCTCCTTCGTGGGGTGCGGTCTCTGTATCGGCACTCTACGTTACTTCTTGAGTAACGTCAACAAGGTCGTGGCTTTCACAGGATCCCCGGCCGGAGCGCTCGTCGCGTCTCGATCATCGTCTCGGCTCGCCGCTTCAGCGCCGCTGCTCGCTCGGGCTCGACGAAGCTCCCGAGCCCGTGGAGGTCGTCCACCACGAGATCCCGGAGCGCTCTCGCCTCGGCCTCCGCCAGATCGCGCGAGCCGTGCTGCCAGCGCCAGACGGAGAGCGCCAGCTCTCCGGTGGGTCGGCCGGGCAGACCGAAGGTAAACGCGTGGTCGATGAGGTGAATACAACGAGCTCTCTCGTCCCAGAGGATGTTGCCGAGGTTCCGGTCCTGCTGGCCGACGAGCATGTCGAAGAAGGCGCCGCTCGACACCTGCTCGGGAACGGCCTGGAAGAAGCCGCGCTGCCGATCCCTGCCCTGCTGTGCCAGGCTGAGCGAGCCGACCTCCCGCCCTCTGCCCGGTAGAGCGAGGAAGCGGAGGACGGTGGGGGCGATAAGCGCTTCCCAGGGCGGGCCGAGGCGGCGCGCGAGTTGCCAGGCGGCACACTCGGAGATCGTCATCGACATCAGCGTGTGCCCGTAGCTCGCCATCGCCCGCAACGCCGGCGTTCGCTGAGCGTAGGGACCGTTCGTCGGCTTGAAGTAGGCGCACCGTCCGCTCTCGAGCTCGACCTCGTAGACGTCACTGATGTGGTCGGCCGCCCCCCGGTAGGCGCGCACTTCGACGACGCCGGCGGCAATCAGCTCGTCCTCGTCCGCATGGCCGCCTTGGAAGACGAGGAGCGCGTCGACCTGCTCCTGTGGCGTCATTCGCCGATCGTAGGGCGAGGGCGCGACGGCGCCAGAGCCCTCTCAGCAGCGAGCGAAGCGCCGCGCGTCCGGCTGCCAGCGGAAGGGGCGGAAGTAGCCGTCCGGGAACGTCTCCGCCGCAGCGCGTGTACCGGCAACGACGAGGAGTTCTCCGGCCGGGTTTGGAACGTGCTGCATCACCTCCTCCCCGAGACGGGCGACGAAGCCCCCGATCCCGTCCGGATCCCGCCGGAAGCAGAAGAGCCCGGCGAGGCCGGCCTGCACGCTCGTGACCTTCCAGAGCGCGTACGCGACCTTCTCGAAGCTGTTGGCGTTCTCGAGCTCGAAGGCTGCCAGCACTGGACGCCAGCCGGTTCCGGACTCGAACGCCGTGAGATCGAGGCCAAGGCACTCGAAACGCGGAAAGGGAAGGGCGAGCGTCCAACTCCCTTCGCGGCCACCTGCCAACCGAGGCTGACGCAGGCGCGCGCAACCGCCGTGGTCAGGAGCTCGGTCCACGGCCGAAGAATCCGCCCGTGGGCCGCGCCGCGCAGGTTCTCGGCGAGATCCCGGTCAGAGACGAGAAGGGAGCTAAAGGAGGCAAGGAACGCCGGGCCGAGCCCACCCGCCGGCTGGGCGCGCAGGTGATGGCCTCGGCTACTCACCCGCGCGGGCCTCCTCGAGGACCTGCGGCGGGGCGGTGTAGTGCTCGACCGTGACGACCGGCTCCCAGCCGAGCCGCGCCGGGTCCTGTACCCGCACGAGGCGCGGATTCGAAGCACAGTCGAAGACGGCGTAGAGCCAGAAGTCCTCACCGAGCCGCTTCGCCGTGCGGTACTCGTTCGCTGTCAAGGCGATGGGCCCGACGGCCGCGCGTCCCTTCACCTCGATGAAGCGGACGGCGGGGCCGCCGCGCTGGCGGGAGAGGACGTCGAAGCCGCGGTTCTCGGCGGAGACGTCCTCGGGCTCCCAGCCGTGGGCCTGCTCGTAGGCCATCGCCTCCCGCATCGCGATCGCCTCGATTGCGGGGTCCCTGACCATGGGCGCGAAGGCGCCCATCCGCTCCGGGTGCGGAAGCACCCAGGCGCTGCCCAGGTGGTGGAGGTCGGCGAGCGCGAGCTGCCACTGCTTGGTCAGCTCGTCGCGGCGGCGCTCGAGGCGGGCGTTCAGCTCGTCGAGCCGGTCCTCCGCTTGGGCGAGCCGGCCGGCCGCGCCCTCGTCGCCGCGAGCGGCCTGCTCCATCAGCTCGTGCACCTGAAGCTGGAGGCGGTCGATCAGAGTGTTGAGCGAGACCTCGACGTGGCGTGAGATCGTCTCGACCTCCTCCTCCCGCTCCCCCCGAACCTCGTCGAGGAAGTCCTCGAGCGCCTGCTCGACGAGGAAGCGCTCGGACTCCTCTCGAGAGCCGACAGCGACGGACGGGAGTTCGCCCTCACCGGGGCTCAGGTCGAGGAAGACCGTCGGCTGCCGGAGCGCGAAGCCGTGCGTCGTCGCCTCGACGACGAAGAGGCGGCGATGGAGTGTCTGCCCGGTGCCGTCCTTGACCTGGCAGTCGTACACGTCGAGCCGAGCCGGCTCCTCGCGGTGGAGGTCGAAGAAGACCGCGCCGCGGCGCAGATCGTCCTGGGCGCGCCGCGACACCTCCTCGCGCACCGCCTCGAACAGCGGGTGGCCCGGCGTTACCCACTCGAGCGTCGGCTCGTGCTCGAGCACCTCGCGGTCGAAGGCGACCCGCCGGTACTCGCGTCCGAGGCGGCCGAAGCGGGGCTCGAGCGCTCGCCCGATCTCGAGGAGCGGGCGCGGCAGCCGGCCGACACGGGCCACGAAGGGCCGCTCGGACCTCGGATTGATCCCGGCGATCGGCCCGCCCTCGAGGAAGAACTCCTCGATCACCTCGGGGACGAGGCGGCGCTCCTTCGCCTCGGCGCGCTTGCCCACCAGCCGGGCGAGGTTGAGCTCGCGGCGCGCGAGGCCCTCCAGCGCCGAGGCGGTGATCCGCTCGAACTTCTCCCGGTCGACCTCCTCGACGATCCGCTCGAGCATCTGGTCGCGGCTGATCCGCCCCGCATAGTGGTCGCGCAGCAGGCGCTCGACGAAGTTGGCGGGGACGACCTCGCCGACGACGTCGAAGACCTGGTCGGAGCCGAGGCCGCGCCGGATCTCGTCGAGCCGGTCGAGGAGCTTGTGGAGGACCTGCCCCTCGCGCGTGTTCTCGGCGACGAAGTTGAAGACGAGGACGTCACGCTCCTGCCCGTAGCGGTGGATGCGGCCGATCCGCTGCTCGAGCCGCATCGGGTTCCAGGGGATGTCGTAGTTGACCATCAGCCAGCAGAACTGGAGGTTGATCCCCTCGCCCGCGGCCTCGGTCGCGACCAGCACCTGCGCCTCCTCCTTGAACGCGCGCTCGGCGTGCAGGCGCGTCCCCGGCGTGTCGCGGTCGCCGACCTTCATCCCGCCGTGGATCTGCGTGACCGTGAGACCCCAGGCAGCCAGCGTCCGGACGAGGAAGTCGACCGTGTCCTTGTGCTCGCTGAAGACGAGCAGCTTCGTCTCCGGGTCGCCGAAGACGTTCTCGTCGGTGAGGACGCTCCGCAGCTTGTCGAGCTTCGAGGAGACACCGCGCTCCTCGAGCTCCTTCGCACGCGCGATCAGGGGGATCAGGTCCAGTCGCTCGCGCTCGAGCTGCTCGCGGTCGTCGACGAGGGAGGCCTCCTCGATCTCCTCCTCGAGCCTCGCGACCTCCTCGTCGGTCAGCTCCTCGAGATCCTCGAGGCGACGCTCGTCGAAGCTCGGCTGCTGCGGCGCCCGCCGCTCCTCGCGCTCGGCGAGGTTGCGCTCGATCTTCTGGAGCCGCCGCTCCAGGCTGCGCCGGGCCGCGTACAGGCTCGAGGCGAAGCGGCGCTGGTACATGGCCATCGTGAAGCCGACCGCACGGCCCCGAGCGGACTCGTCGGCGGCGGCGCGGATCGACTGGTCCTGGACGTAGCGGGTGAGCGCCTCGTAGAAGGCGAGCTCGTCGGCATCGAGCCGGAACGCGGCCGTGCGTGCGTCCCGCTCGGTGAAGAGCTTGCGCACGACGCCCGTCTCAGGGTCGGGGAAGGTGACGAGCGCCTCCTTCGTGCGCCGCAGGTAGAAGGGCGCCGACTGGCGGCGCATCGCCTCCTCGAGGCTGCGCACATGCCCGTAGACGTCCCGGTCGAGGAGCTGGAGGAAGAGCGAAAAGTTGTCGGGGTCACCCTTGTGCGGGGTGGCGGTGAGCAGGAGGAAGTGATCTGTGCGCTCGGAGAGGAGCTCGCCCAGCCGGTAGCGCTCGGTCTTGTGCTCGGGGTCGCGGGCGCTCATGCGGTGCGCCTCGTCCACGATCACGAGCTCCCAATGGGCGCGCGCGAGGCTCTCCTCGACCTCGTCGCGCTTCGCCCAGTCGATCGAGGTGATCACCTGCGGGCGGTCCTGCCAGGGGTTCGTCCCGTACGCGTTGCGCAGATCGACGCCGCGCACGATCTCGAACCGCTCCCGGAAGCGATCCGCCAGCTCCCGCTGCCACTGGAAGGCGAGGTTGGCCGGCGCGACGATCAGCGTCCGCTCCACCAGGCCGCGCAGCTTGAGCTCGCGCAGGAGCAAGCCGGCCATGATCGTCTTTCCGGCGCCGGCGTCGTCGGCGAGCAGGAAGCGGATTCGCGGCAGCGGCAGCATGAAGTCGTAGACCGCTTCCACCTGGTGGGGCAGCGGATCGACCTTGGAGATCGAGAGCGAGAAGAAGGGGTCGTACTCGTAGGCCAGCGCGAGCCGCTGCGCCTCGACGCCGAGCCGGAAGCGAAGCGGGCTCCCGTCGAAGAGCCCTTCCGCCGGGATGACTCGGATCTGCGCGAGCTGGTCACGGTCGAGCAGGAGCTGCCGGTACTGGCCGGTGCGCAGCCCCGGCCCCTCGACGCGGACACGCTCGCCGACCTCCTCGACGTACACCACCCGAACAGGCTCCGGCAGGACCGCGCCCTCGAGCACGGATCCGCGGTGTATGAGCGTGCTCGTCACTCGTTCAACCATGCGTGCCCGAACCGTTCGGGATCTCGGTTATTCGCCAGGAGCGTGAACGTTCCGCGAGGGCGACAGCGGAACGGGTGGCGTCGTGAAGAGTCGTGCCCACTTCGGCCGAACGAGCTTACTCGCCGGGCAGGGACGGGGCGTGCTCCGCACCGGTCGCGTCCGCCAAAGGGCGGCCAGCGAACGATCGACCGCCTGATAGCCGCCGGGCTCGTGACCCCGCCGGTGAACCGCGGCCCGCGAGCCGTTCCACGTCCCGCCGAGGTCGAGGGCGGCATCAGCGACCTCGTCTCGGAGCAGCGGCGCTGATCGCGTACTTCGGCACCTCCGCGTTCGTCGAGCTCGTCGTCCCGGGGCGACCGCGGAAACGGTCGTCGATGCGGACGACGTCATCGCCTGCGCAGACGCCCGCCTCCCGGCTCACTCCTCCGCCGGCTGAGCGGCCGCGCGCTCGGCGATCTCGGCCACGATCGCGGGGTCGGCGAGCGTGGTCGTGTCCCCGAGCGGGCGCTCCTCGGCGACGTCGCGCAGCAGCCTCCGCATGATCTTCCCCGAGCGCGTCTTCGGCAGCTCGGGGGTGAAGACGATCGAGGCCGGCTTCGCGATCGGGCCG
>DATMAP010000033.1:0-5135 GCA_035559835.1 Gaiellaceae bacterium | reverse complement strand
GCTCGGAGAGCAACCTCGTCACGACGGTCTCCGGGTCGGGTAGTCCGGGCTCCCTGGCGTTCACCGAGCAGCCGCAGAACGGCCAAGTGAGCGTCGCCCTGCGGCCCGTGAAGGTGACTGTCTACGACACGTGCGGCAACGTCTCCACCGACGCGTCCGGGGACGTCACACTTGCACTCGGTGGGCCGGACACCGTGTTCGGCGGCAGCGGAGCGACGCTCGGCGGCGACTCCAGCCGGCCGGTCGTCTCGGGCACGGCGACCTTCGACGACCTCACAGTGAGCGAATCGGGTCTCGGGTACACGCTGAGCGCGTCGTTCGCAGGCGTGGACAAGACAAGTCAGGAGTTCAACATCTACGACTTCTACGGCGACTGCTCGAACGGCTGCCCCGCCGTCGGGAACGGCACGACGTCGATCGACATCGAGGCGGTCCCCGGGACCGTGGGGCTCGGTGTCGGTCCCGCGGACACGAACAACGCCAGGTGTGGTTCGGGTCTGACTCCGCTCGGGTCGACGTTCGTGATCGTCCCGGAGAGCGGATCGACCGGCACGTTCACGGCCGTGCTGACGATCAACAAACGTGGCTTGCAGGGCGTCGGCGTGTCGAACATCGTCGTCTGCCTGAGCGGCGACCCGAGCACTCCGCTGCAGCAGCTCGCGAGGTGCGCGAAGAAGCGACCGCAGCCGAAGTGCATCGTGAGTCAGACGTCGAGCAACGCCGGCGATGCCCTCATCACGATCCTGCTCGACGACGACCCCGTCGGAAGCGGCTTCCGCTAGACGCGAGCGGCGGGCGCGCGACCCGCTCAACGCTGAGTCGCTCGAGAAGCGCCGCCGCCTCGCGCGCCGCGTCCTCGTCGCCGAGCGTACCGAGCAGATCGAGGGAGAGCGCGAGCTCGTAGCGGGCCTCGGCACCGCGGGCGACGCGGACGCTCTCCGCGAGCGACTCGTCCGCTCTCTCCCGCTCGTCCAGCTGGAGCAGGGCGGCGCCGCGCAGGCGCTCGGCCAGCGCGACGAGCGGGGCCATCGAGGCGGCGTCCTCCGAGGGGTTCTCGAGGACCTGTTCGAGCCGCGCGAGCGCGGCTTCGGGGCGATCGCCCCGGAACGCCTCGAGCTCCGCGAGGCGCACCTCCGCCTCGAGGGCGAAGCCGCCGGCGCCGATGTCCCGCAGCAGCGCCGCCGCCTCTTCGAGCCACCGCTGCGCCTCGTCGCTCCGTCCCGCTCTCGTCGCCGAGCGGCCGAGGTTGGAGCGCGCGACCGCGGCCAGCAGGCGGTACCCGATCGCGTCGCACGTGCGCACGACCTCGTCGAACAGCCGGTCGGCGTCCTCCAGGCGCCCTTGGTCGGAGAGGATCTCGCCGATGTTGTTCGTCAGGACGACGCTGTTGGGAACGTCGCCGATTCGCTCGTACAGCTTCCGGCTGCGCTCGTACGCCTCGAGCGCGCGATCCCACTCGCCCTCGTAGTACAGGTCGATGCCGTAGTTGTTGAGGGCGGCCGCCTGTCCCTTCAGGTCGCCCAGCTCCTCGTACAGCGCGAGCGCGAGGCCGCGGTAGGCGGCTCGCTCGGGCGAACCGAGCTGGGTGTGGACGAGGTGCAGGATGAGGTACGCCGGGGCCAGGCTGGCGCTGTCGTTTGCGGCCAGCGACTGCCGCACGACCTCCTCGAAGCGGCGGATGCAGTCCCGGAAGGCACCCTGCCGATAGCGTGTCTGCGCGAGCGCGAGCTGGAGCTGGATCTGGAGGCGCTTGCGCTCGGCCTCGTCGGTGATCGCCTCGGCGGCCTTCAGGCCACGGGTGTACCAGCGGATCGAGTCGCTGTAGCGGCCCATGTCGTCGCGGAGCAGGCCCTGCTTGCGCATCAGCTCGACGTGCTCCGGGGCGTCCTTTGGGGTGAGTGCGCGCGCGGTGGTGTACGCGCGCGCGGCCTCCTCGAGTTCGCCCAGGAGGTGCAGGCAGTTGCCGATCTCCTGCCAGACGCGCGCGATCTCGAGCTTCTCCAGCCCGGGCACCTCCGACGAGACGTCCACTGCACGCCGGTACAGCTCCACGGCCTCGGCGTTCGCCCACTTCGCCTGTGCGCGCCGGCCGGCGGCGACCGAGTACGTCCATGCCTTCTCGGCTCGGCCCGCGCGGTGGTAGTGGAGCGAGAGCAGCTCGGCTGCGTCCTCGGGACGGTCGCCTGCCCGGCGCTCGATCACCTCGGCCACGCGCCCGTGTAGCTCGCGGCGCCGCTTGAAGGAGAGACCCTCGTACGCGGCGTCGCGGATGAGCGCATGGCGGAAGCGGAACGCGCCGGGCACGTCGGGATCGCGCTCCACGAACTCGCCCAGCCGGTCCCACGCCTCCGACGCGGCCGAGACGAGCGGGTCGTCCTCCAGCACGTCGACGACGAGTTGCGCGGAGAACGACACTCCGAGCACGGACGCCCAGCGCAGGAGGGCGCGATCGCCGGGTGCAAGCTGGTCGATACGCGTGGCCACGAGGGCCTCGACGGTCTCCGGGAGCTCCTCGGCGGCGACGGCCTCGCCGGCGCTCGCCAGCTCCTGGAGGAAGAGCGGGTTCCCCGCCGCGCGCTCGAGGAGGGCCGCGACCTCGTCGTCGGTCAGCCGCCGGTCGCCTGCCGCGGCCAGCGCGAGCGCCCGCGCGTCCTCGGGCGGGAGCGGCTCCAGGCGCAGGGTGAGGGCGGGCAGCGGCGGCGTGCCCTCCGCCGCCGCGAACCCGCCTGGGATCGGCCGCCGCGTCGTGCACGCGAGCCAGGGGCGGCTCGCGAGCTGCGTGCCGAGGTAGCGGAGCAGCTCCGAGGACGCGTCGTCCATCCAGTGCACGTCCTCGAAGAGGAGCAGCGTGGGGGTGTTCAGCAGCTCGCCGAGCAGCCGTCCCATGACGCCGTGCAGGCGGGCGCGCCAGAAGGCAGGGTCGAGGTCGTCCACCTCGGGCGTGGACTCGATCTCGACGTCGAGCGGGGCGGCGAGCAGCGGCGCCCACGGCACGAGCTCCTCGTCGATGGCGCGGAGCCGCTCGGCGAGCACGGCGCAGTTGTGCGAACCGCCTCCGTTCAGATCGACGTCGAGCAGCGACCGAAGGAAGGGCCGGAACGGGGAGTAGGCGCTCGAGGCCTCGTACTGCTCGCAGCGCAGCGAGATCTGCCGCATGTCGGCGCAGTGCTCGCGCAGCTCCTCGGCCAGCCGCGACTTGCCGATGCCCGGCTCGCCGACGAGCTCGACGAGCGTCCCGAACCCCGAACGGACGGGAGCCACGGCGGCGGCCAGGACGGCGCGCTCGCGCTCACGGTCGACGAACGGCAGCTTCTGGGCTGGAGCGCCCTCGTCGCGCGGCTCGTCGGCGGCGGCGAGCCCACCAAGGACGACGGCCCGGACCGGCTCGCTCTTGCCTTTGACCGCGAACGGCTCGAGCTCTGCGGCCGCGAACCGCGCTCCGCCACGCGCGAACGCGTCGGCGGCGACCCAGATCTCATCCTCGCCGGCGCGGGCCATGAGCCGGGCGGCGAGGGCGGCAGTGTCGCCGAGGACGGTGTAGGTGCGCCGGAAGCTCGCCCCGACCTGGCCGGCGAAGACACGTCCCTCGCTGACGCCGACGTGCACGGGAAGCGGCACCCCCGCGTCCACCACCGCGCGAACGGTGCGGAGCAGCCGCTCCTCGTCGTCGCCATGGGTCTGGGGGGCGCCGGAGACGAGCACCAGCCGGCCCCCGTCGCGGTCCACGTCGCTCTCCAGGAACGTGACGCGGTGCTCGTCGGCCGCAGCCTGCAAAGAGCGGACGAGGACGTCCAGCGCCTCGGCCGCCGCCGCGGGGCCTTCGGTCGCGATCACCTCGTCCGTCCCCGTGAAGCGGACGAACGCGATCGCGGCATGACGGTGCTCGCCCTCCAAGGGCCCGACCTCGAGCAGCTGCGCGCGCAGCGGCGCGGGGACGGCGACGTCGAGCGGGACGCCCTCGACGCTCGGCAGCGGCTGCACGACGCCGCGCGCTGCCGGTGCCGCTTGCAGCAGGTACCCGGGACCCTTCGGCTCGCCGAGCGCGTCGCCCTCGACGAGCGCCGCGGCCTCCGGGCTCAGGAGGATCTCCCCCGCCTCCGAGGCCGATTCCAGCTCGACCGTCCGGCTCGTCGCCGGACCGGTGACGAGTAGCTCGCGGTGCGAGTCGCCGACGAGGAAGAAGTGGAAGCGGCCGGAGTGCAGGCCGGCGTGCATCTTCAGCTGCACCGCGCCCGCGGAGGTGCGGGGTCGGCCGATGGCGCGCAGCGTCCGGCGCATCTCGAACGCGGCGCGCGCCGCGCGGCGGGCATGGTCTTCGCCATCGTAGAGGAGCAGGAGCGCGTCGCCGCCGAACTTGAGCAGACCGCCGCCCTGAGCGTAGGCCACGCCGAGGAGCGCCGCGAACGTCGCGTTCATGACCTCCGTGACCTCCTCGGCGCCCGCCCGGCCGCGGCTCGAGAGTCGCTCGGACATGGCTGTGAAGCCCGAGATGTCCACGAAGGCCAGCGTCCCCTCGCGCTCCAGCCACGTCCGTCCGGGGTCGTCGCGCAGCCACTCGAGCGTCAGCCGGGGGACGAAGGAGACGAGCTCCGCGGACACCTCGTGAGCGGTCGCCACCACGCCATTCTCCGCCAGCCCGGGCGAAGACGGAAGGGACGCCCCGCCGCCGGCGGCCCAGGCCGTCCTCACCGAACGTTTACGAAGACGCAACCCAATCCCCCCAGAAAGGGGACGTCCGATGCGTCTCAGGAGACGAATACGCGGGTGAGAACCATCCCACGGCGGAGGCGGCGGAATGTCTGCGGCAGAGCTCGAGACCCTGTACGAGACGGAGCTCGACCGGATCGAGCGCTGGCGCCAGGAGGCGCTCGAGCGGGCCGGCTACGACCCGGAGAGCGCGTTCGTGCTCGCCGCGAGCCACGACGTCGACCTGCACCAGGCGGTCGGGCTGCTCGAGCGGGGCTGCTCGGTGGATCTCGCCCTCCAGATCCTCCTCTAGCCGGGCCGCTGCTGCGCGTTCCGGCCGCCCCGGCGGCGGCGGATCGGCAGAATGTCGCGGCGATGGGCAGCGCGGCACTCGCCTCCATCCCGTCCCCGGGCTCGAGCACGCTCGAGCTGGGGCCGGTCTCCATCCA
>DATMAP010000032.1:0-22904 GCA_035559835.1 Gaiellaceae bacterium | reverse complement strand
CAAGGGGAAGCCCGTCGCCTCGTCGCTCCGGCAGGGCTTCGCGGGCCTCGAGGGCAAGGGGTAGCCCGGACGCTCCACGACCTCGGGCTGGCCGCGAGGAGGAGGGGCGGCCCAGCGCGCCGAGCGGCGACGCGTCAGACGGCGGCCGCGAGCGTCTCGAGCTTGTCGCGCAGGTAGCGGAGGTAGGGCTGCGGGTCGATCGGCCCGCCGGCGACCCGCTCGATCGTCTCCGCCGGGGTGAGCTTGCGGCCGAAGACGTACAGGTGCTCGCGCAGCCAGGCGTGCAGCTCCGAGAGCTCGCCGCGCTCGATCTGCTCCTCGAGGTCGGGGAGCGCCTCCTTCGCGCGCTCGAAGATCTGCACGGCCAGCACCGAGCCGAGGAGGTAGGTGGGGAAGTAGCCGAAGGAGCCTGCCGACCAGTGCGAGTCCTGGAGGACGCCGAGCGCGTCGTTCGGGACGGGGATGCCCATGAGCTCCTCGAAGCGGGCGTTCCAGGCCTCGGGCAGGTCGCCCACCGCGAGCCGGCCGCTCACGAGCTGCTGCTCCAGCTCGAAGCGGAGCAGCACGTGGAGCCCGTACGTCGTCTCGTCGGCGTCGACGCGGACGAGCGAGCGGCGGGCGCGGTTGACCGCGGCGTGGAAGCGCTCGAGCGTGACGTGCCCGAGCTGCTCGGGGAATGCCTCCTGCACGCGGGGATAGAACCAGCGCCAGAAGGGGAGCGAGCGGCCGACGAGGTTCTCCCAGAGCCGGCTCTGCGACTCGTGTAGCGCCATCGAGGCGCCCGAGCAGAGCGGCGTCCGCTCGAGCGCCGGGCTCACGCCGGCCTCGTAGAGCCCGTGTCCGCACTCGTGCATGGCGGTGAAGAGCGAGCTGAGATCGTCCTCGGAGTAGCGCGTGGTCAGCCGGATATCGCCGAGCCCGAAGGTCGTCTCGAAGGGGTGGACGGTCGTGTCCAGGCGGAAGGAGTCCCAGGTGACGCCGAAGCGCTCGACGATCTCCCGGGAGAGGCGCTCCTGGGCCGCGACCGGGAAGCGACCCCGTAGGAACGCGTCCTCCTCGCCGTCGGCGTGCTCGGCGACGAGATCGCGCAGCTCCGGCGCGAGGACGGCGAAGACCTCCCGGACCTCCTGCGTGCGCAGGCCCGGCTCGTAGTCGTCCAAGAGCACGTCGTAGGGGTCGTCGTAGGGGGCGAAGCACTCGACCTGCCGGAGCCGGAGCTCGAGCATGCGCTCGAGCCAGGGGCGGAACGAAGCGAAGTCCGACTGCTCGCGCGCTGCGACCCAGGCCTCGTACGACCGTGCGCCGGTCAGCGCCAGCTCGGCTGCGAGCTCGGCCGGGATGCGCCGCGCCTTCTCCCAGTCGCGGCGGCAGACGCGCACGAGGCACGCGTCGTCGTGGTCGGGCGGCAGCGAGTCGGCGTAGGGCTCGAGCCGGTCGAGCAGCTCGCCGATCCGGTCGTCCGTCTGCCGCTCGTGGAGCAGGCGCTCGAGCGTCTCGAGCTGCACGGCTCGCTGCGCCTGGCCCTTTGGCGGCATCCAGACGGTCATGTCCCAGACGAGCACGGACTCGATGCGCCGGAGGTCGGTCAGCTCGCCGAGCAGCCGCTTCAGCTCGCCGAGCGCCGCGTCCATGGACGCGGACTCTACCCGCGCGGAAATGTGCGCCTCCCCACCTCGCGGAAGGCGCCCGCCTGCCAGGTGAAGGTGGTCACCTCGAGCGTGTCCGGGCCGGCCTCGTAGACGTTGAGGCCGCAGGCCTCGCCGGCCCGTCTCGGCCTCGGGCGTCCGAGGCCGGGAGCGGTAGCGAGGACGAGCGAGCCGCCGCGCGCCCCGTCCACAGCCTCGAACTCCCGGCGCGCTGCGACGGCGGCCTGATGCACGTGGCCGCCGACGACGAGCTCGGCGCCTGCCTCGGCCAGGCGCCGGAGCACGCGGTCGCGCCCGCGCAGGGGCCGCTTGCGGCGGGGGCGCCAGGGCGGCGCGGCGAGGTGGTGGTGGAGCGCGACCACGCGCAGCGCTCCGGGTGGCGCCGTCCCGAGCAGCGACGCCGCCCGGGCGAGCGCTGCCTCGGTGAGGGCGCCTCCCTGCTGGCGCCAGGGACGCGCCGAGCTGAGCCCGGCGACGACCAGCCGCTCAGAGGAGTAGACGGGCTCGACCGTCCCGAAGACGCGCTCCCACTCCCGGAAAGGGCGGGTGAAGCGGGCCGGAACGGTGTAGGGGAGGTCGTGGTTCCCGGGCACGGCCAAGACGGGGGCGCCCATGCCCGCGAGCAGCTCCTGCGCGCGCTCGAGCTGCGCGCGGCGCCCGCGGTGGGCGAGGTCGCCGGTCGCGAGGACGAGCTCGGGCCGGAGCCGGGCTGCCAGCTCCTGGACGGCGGCAAAGGTCTCCGGCGACTCCCGGCGGCCGGCGTGCAGGTCGGAGACGTGGAGGATTCGCACGGTCACGGCCGGGGCAGGCTATACACTCGCACCGTGGCGAACGAGGCGCCCGAGCTGTTCGACGACATCTACCTCGGCCTCCGGGCGGGGGGAGCGGTGCGCAAGCAGCGGCGCGGGGAGCCGCTCTCGGAGGAGGAGGCAGAGGCGATCGGCCGCTGGCAGCGGCTCTCGCTCTGGCGCAAGCTGATCGCGATCGGCGCCTTCGCGCTCGGCACCTTCGGGCTCGGCTTGACCTTGGGCGGCCTCATCTTCGGCCGCTGGCGCACCGCTCGCCGGTAGCCGCTCGCGCCGGCAATCCGTTCGCGGCTCGTCCGCGAAGGGAGGGATGACAGCGAGCGAAGGAGAGACGATGCTCAAGATCCTGGTCACGGCCGCGACGGCGCTCGTCCTCGCCGGCCTGGCGTCCGCAGCGGCGCAGCGCGACGCCTTCACCCTGACCGCCAACCTGACGGCTCGTTCGGAGGTACCGAAGCCGAAGGGCGTCCCGGCGGGCGCCACCGGGCTCTTCACGGGCAAGGCGGTGGAGCTGGCCGGGAACAAGGCACGGCTCACCTGGCGGCTGACCTTCTCGAAGCTGAGCGGGCGTGCCCTCGCCGCCCACATCCACGCCGGCAAGCCGGGCAAGGCGGGCGGCGTGCTCGCGCCCCTGTGCGGGCCCTGCCGGAGCGGTCAGCGCGGCACGGCCACGATCACGCACGCCCAGCTCCGGACGATCCGCGCCGGCGGCGCGTACGTGAACATCCACACGGCGCGTAACCAGGCCGGCGAGCTGCGCGGCCAGATCAAGGCGGCGAAGGCGAGCTCCAGCTCGGGTGGCGAGACGACTCCCCCGCCGACGACCCCCGAGCCGCCCGTCTACCCGTAGCTCGTGCGCAGGGCCGGGGATCCGCGGAAGCGGATCCCCGGACGCCGCTCAGACGCAGGGCTCGGGCGAGAAGTCGTCGTGCCCGCGTCCGGGCTGGCAGCGGAGGTCGCGCCGCGCGGAGGTCAGGCGGTACGCATCGTCCGTCTGTTCGAAGGCGAGCGTCCACCGCTCCGCCCGGACGGAGTCGTCGAAGAGCCCGTCGAGGGTGACCACGACCGTCTGCGGGCCGGCGCCCTCGGCGGCGGCTGTGCTCTCGATCGTCGTCCGCTGCACGGTCCGCCCGTCCAGACGCAGGAACTCGGCCGCCGCCATCGCCGCCGAGCGCTCCCAGGGCTCGTCCACCTCGTCCTGGAAGGCAGCGAACCCGTCTACCGCCACGGCCCCGTCCGCGCCGGGCTCCGGGGGGCCGGCCCAGACGCGCCCGCCGCCGTCCCCGCCGCAGCCCGTCAGGGCGAGGGAGATGGCGCCGAGGAGCGAGCCGGCGTACACGGGCGCGCGCACGCCGCCTTGGTACCTCATGCGAGGGCCGCGATCGCCTCCAGGTACGAGCGCATCTGGCGCTCGAGGCGCGCTCCCATCGCGGCGCCGACCACTCCGATGTTCTCGACGACGAGCCCGGCCCGGAGGATCACGGCCTCGAAGTCCTCGTCGACCCGGAGCGCCGAGAGCTTGCCCGCGTCGCCGCGAACGAGGAAGAAGCCGTTGAGATCTCCGCCGTGCTGCTCGAGGAACACGGGCTCGACGCCCTCGATCCTGCCCTCGGCCTGCAGGCCGGCGAAGTACTCGAGCGTGGCGTTGAACGTCTCGACGGCCTCCGACTCGCGCCCGCGGACGACCTCACCCCAGCCGATGAAGAGCCCCGCGTCCGCCATCTCCCACCTCCTGCTCGCTGACCGCGCGAGCATGTCACGGGGGCCCCGCCGCCGCAATCGAACGGCTGTTCGTCTCGGTAGAATAGCGAGCCCATGGCCCAGGCCGAAGAGCTCGTCGTCCACGGCGCCCGCGAGCACAACCTGAAGAACGTCACCGTCCGCATCCCGCGGAACGCGCTCGTCTGCATCACGGGACTCTCGGGCTCGGGGAAGTCCTCGCTCGCCTTCGACACGATCTACGCCGAGGGCCAGCGCCGCTACGTGGAGTCGCTGTCGGCCTACGCGCGGCAGTTCCTGCAGATGATGGAGAAGCCGGACGTGGACTCGATCGAGGGCCTCTCCCCGGCGATCTCGATCGACCAGAAGACGACCTCGCGCAACCCGCGCTCGACCGTCGGCACGGTGACGGAGATCTACGACTACCTGCGCCTCCTGTACGCGCGCATCGGCCGGCCCCACTGCCCCGTCTGCGGTCGCCCGATCGCCGGCCAGTCGCTCGACCAGATCGTCGAGCAGGTGCTGCGCCTCCCGGAGGGGACGCGCTTCACGGTGAACGCCCCGGTCGTGCGCGACCGCAAGGGTGAGTTCCGGGACGTGCTCGAGGAGCTGCGCCGCGACGGCTTCACGCGCGTGAAGGTGGACGGCGAGCAGCGGCTGCTGGAGGAGGAGATCGAGCTCGACCGCAAGTACAAGCACACGATCGAGGTGGTCGTCGACCGGCTGGTGCTGAAGCCGGACCTCCGCCAGCGGCTGACGCAGTCGATCGAGACCGCGACGTCGCTCGCGGCCGGCCTCGTCGTGATCGACGTCGTCGACGGTGAGCCGCTCACGTTCTCCGAGAACCTCGCCTGCCCCGACCACGGCGTCTCGCTGCCCGAGCTGGAGCCGCGCGTCTTCTCCTTCAACTCCCCGCACGGGGCGTGCCCGCGCTGCACCGGGCTCGGATCGCAGCTCGAGATCGACCCCGACCTGCTCGTCCCCGACCCCTCGCTCTCGATCGAGGAGGGCGCGCTCGTCCCCTGGACGGTCGGCGGCCAGGGCTTCTACGAGAGCGTGATCGAGGCGATCGCCGAGCGCTACGAGATCCCGCTCGACCGGCCCTGGCGCGAGCTGACGCCCGAGCAGCAGGACAAGTTCCTGTACGGGACGGGCGGCGAGCGGATCTTCGTCACCTACCGCAACCGCATGGGGCGGAGGCGGCAGTACACGCTGGCCTTCGAGGGGCTCGTCGCGAGCCTGCAGCGCCGCTACCGGGAGACGGACTCCTCGCAGCAGCGCGAGCGGATCGAGGAGTACATGAGCTTCCGCCCCTGCCCCGAGTGCAAGGGCGCGCGCCTGAAGCCGGAGGTGCTCGCGGTCACCGTGGGCGGCAAGTCGATCCACGAGCTCACGCAGCTCTCGGTGACGGCCGCGCTCCGGTTCGTGGACGGGCTCGAGCTGACGCAGACGGAGGAGCTGATCGGGCGGCGCATCCTGAAGGAGGTGCGCGAGCGGCTGACCTTCCTCGAGAACGTCGGCGTCGGCTACCTCCAGCTCGACCGGGCGGCGAAGACGCTCTCCGGCGGCGAGGCGCAGCGGCTGCGGCTCGCGACCCAGATCGGCTCGCAGCTCGTGGGAGTCCTCTACATCCTCGACGAGCCCTCGATCGGGCTCCACCAGCGCGACAACGGGAGGCTGATCGCGACCCTGGAGCGGCTGCGCGACCTCGGCAACACCGTGCTCGTGGTCGAGCACGACGAGCAGATGATGCGCGCGGCCGACTGGATCGTCGACCTCGGGCCCGGGGCGGGCGAGCACGGGGGCGAGGTGATCGCGGAGGGACCGGCGGAGGCGATCGCGGCGACTCCGGGCTCGGTCACCGGCGAGTTCCTGAGCGGCGCCCGCCGGATCGCGGTGCCGCCGCGGCGGGGGGAGAGCGGGCGCGGCTGGTTCGGCGTGCGCGGCGCCTCCATGCACAACCTGAAGGGGATCGACGTGGACTTCCCGGTCGGCAAGTTCGTCTGCGTCACCGGCGTCTCGGGCTCCGGCAAGTCGACCCTCGTGAACGAGGTCCTGTACAAGGCGCTCGCCAACCGCTTGAACCGCCTGCGCGTGAAGCCGGGCGAGCACGAGCAGGTGGTCGGGATCGAGGCCTTCGACAAGGTGATCGAGATCGACCAGTCCCCGATCGGGCGCACCCCGCGCTCGAACCCGGCCACCTACACCGACCTCTTCACGCACGTGCGCGAGCTCTACTCGCTCACCCCGGAGGCGAAGGTGCGCGGGTACAAGCCCGGCCGCTTCTCCTTCAACGTCCGCGGCGGGCGCTGCGAGGCCTGCAAGGGGGACGGGCAGATCAAGATCGAGATGCACTTCCTGCCCGACGTGTACGTGCCCTGCGAGACCTGCCACGGGCGCCGCTACAACCGCGAGACGCTCGAGGTCCGCTTCAAGGGGCGCTCGATCGCGGACGTGTTGGACATGTCCGTGGAGGAGGCGCTCGCCTTCTTCGCCAAGATCCCCAAGATCCGCCGCCGCCTGCAGACGCTGCACGACGTCGGCCTCGACTACATCCGCCTCGGCCAGCCGGCGACGACCCTCTCCGGGGGCGAGGCGCAGCGGGTCAAGCTCGCCGCCGAGCTCTCCAAGGTCGCGACCGGGAGGACGCTCTACATCCTCGACGAGCCCACCACCGGCCTCCACTTCGCCGACATCGAGAAGCTGCTCGAGGTCCTGCAGCGGCTCGTCGACGCCGGCAACACGGTGCTCGTGATCGAGCACAACCTGGACGTGATCAAGCAGGCCGACTGGATCGTCGACCTCGGCCCGGAGGGCGGCGACGAGGGGGGCGAGGTGATCGCAGCCGGGACGCCGGAGGAGGTCGCGCTCGTGGAGGGCTCGTACACGGGGCAGTTCCTGCGGACGGTGCTGGCCGAGCCGGCGGCGGCGGCCGCGGCTTGATCCCTGAAGAAAAGGAGCGAAGTCATGCCAAGAAGGCCAAACACGCGAGTCGATGGCAGTCCCTTGGACGCCTCAACGATCGCAGCAGTCTGAAGAGGGTCGAGAGATTCCGGCGCAGGACCCAAATGTCTGGCGTCGTGACATGTGCGGGGCAACGATGAAGCGAGCAGACCACGGGAACACCACCTCGCAGCACGGCTGGGAGGTCGAGCACATAAGGCCTGTTGCCAAGGGTGGAAGCGACGATCTCAAGAACCTTCGACCCCTTCAATGGGAGAACAACCGGCGGAAAGGTGACACCTATCCCTGGTCGTGTTGATGAGCCGGTGCCCCGGCTCGTCCGTCAGTTGCGAATGACGACGACAGACTCGCGGGACGGACGGCGGCCGTGTGCTGCCATCTGCTGAGCGCTGTTGCCCCGAAGGCGCAGAGGAACGACGTCCTCGACCCTGAGGCCGACTTGCTCGGCGACGTCGGCAAGATGCTCGTCGACCGCGTCCACCGGGGCGAGGTGATCGGGGAAGAGCGGCTGCTGCACGTGCCCAGGCTAGCTGCGCCGGTCGATGGATTCGCAGCGAGCGCCGCGGGGCCGCATGCTCCGCGCGGTCTTGACGCGTCGGGCACCCGGTCGCCGGGCGACTTCGCCACCCCGTGCGGCCGTTCCAGCGAGCGTGCCCCGCGCGGGTCAGCTCTCGGCACCAGCGCTGGGCACACGAGGGTCGAGACCAGATCGTCGAGCTCGGCCGGGCAACCCACTACGAGGCCGCCTGCTCGTCGCTCACGAGCGCGTGCAGGCTCTCGTACTCCTCGCGGCAGGCGGGGCAGCCGTCGAGGTGCGCCCGCAGGCCGAGGCAGTCGGACTCCCGGTCGCACTCGGCGGGCGTCATACAGGTCGGGCAGCGCTCGAACTGCGTGTCCGGAACGACATGGAGCTCGACGTAGGCCGGGAGGTGCGCGAAGCACTGCTCGCAGGTGAGCTCCGGCCTGTCCGGCCCGAGCAGTCGGCGAAGCAGGTCGTCCATCAGTTCCTCTCCTTCTGGGAGCGACCGGGCTCGAGGCCGAGGTCGGAGAGGTGGCGCCGGAGCCTCTGCCGAGCGTCGTGGAGCGTCTTGTAGAGCGCTCCTCGGGTCGTCCCGAGCCGCTCCGCGAGGACGTCGATGGGAACGTCGTTGAGGGTCACGGCGACGAGCACGTTCCGCTGGTGCGGCGTCAGCGCTTGCTCGATCCCTTGCTTGACCGCGGCCACGACCTCGCTCTGCTCGGCTTCGCCGTCGGGGGCGAGTGCGCCATCGCGGATGGTTGCCCAGCCCTCGGGGTCGAGCGGGACCTCTCTGCGTTGCCAGGCGCGCTTGCGCAGCTTCACCGCCGCCTCGAGGAGCGCGAAGGCGTACGCCCAAGTCGTGAAGCGGCTCGCGCCGCGAAAGTCGTCGAGACGCCTGAGCACGCTCATGAGCGCGTCGCCAGCCGCCTCGAGCGCGATGTCCTCGAGCTCGTCGCCGCGCAGGTGCGGAAGGGTCGGCCGGCGCCGGGCGACCTCGAAGCGAGCGGCGCGGACGAGCAGCGCATGTAGCCGCTCGACCGCCTGCTCCTTGACTGCTCCCTCGGAGCGCAGGTCGCGCAGCCATGCGCGCGAGTCCTCGTCGCGAGGAAGCAGCGAAGAGGTCGTCGCCGTCGCAGGGTCCGTTGGGGGCTCCACCGGCTCGACGGCTGGAAGGGTAGCCGGCTTCACGCCGCGTTGCCCTCCTCGAGCGGCGCCAGGATGCGCACCGCGAGCTCCGGCGAGCAGCCGCGCTCGACGAGCTCGATGAGCGCGTGGAGGTCGTAGCGAGGATCAGCCGCCAGCTGCACGGCCAGCGGAAGCACGAAGCCGGCCTGCACGAGCCGGTCGCGCCGCCAGGAGACGACCGCCTGCTCCTTGCTCTCCAGTCCCAGCTCGGTCTCCATGCCTCGTTTGTGCTCCCGTGGGGCGCTTCCTTACCTTCGAGCGTCCTCGGAATCGCGGGACGGGCCGCCACCGCACGCGTCCGCCCCGAGGCGGCCGTGGCCGCTCGGGGCGGGGGGGAGGGGGCCTCTCGCGTGCTAGCGGAAGCGCGCCGGGAACTGCTTGACGATGCCCTGCGAGAGCATGTCCGCCATGCGCAGGATCTGCAGGTGGATCCGGTCGTAGGCTCGGACGTCGGCCGCCCAGTGTCCCTGCAGGCGGGCGACGACCTCGTTGGTGGTCAGGCGCAGGTGGTCGTGCATCATCTTCTTCATCGCGCCGAGCTTCCAGAAGCGCGGGTTGGCGTTCGCGAGCAGAGTCGCGATCTGGTCGGCGTTCGCCGTCCAGCGCGCCTGCTCCGAGGCCACGCCTTCCTGGTCGCCCTTCCTGGCTGCGGCGATCAGGTCGGCGGCGATCAGGATGTGCTCGCGCAGGAGGGAAGTCAGCTGCTTTCCGGCTGCGGCGCCGTAGTACGGCTTGATCGCGTTGCCGAGGTCCGTCTGGTTGCGGAGCAGCCGGCCAACGGTGGCCTCGGTGTCCGCAGCGTCCGTCGTCAGGCTGATGACCGCGAGCCGCGTCCAGGTGATGTGGTCCTCCCAGAGCTTGCGCATGTCCTGGCGCAGGGCGAGCTCCTTGCTCGAGATCGCCGCCGATGCGTGCGCGGTCTCGTTCGCAGCCGTGCCGTGCGCGGCGGCGGTGTGCCCGCCGGAGACGGCCAGGGCAGCGAGGGCGCTGAAGAGCGCGATCAGCATCGTCAGCGCGAGCGGGATCGGTCGGTAGGTACGGGTGCTCATGCCAGCGTTCCTTTCGATTGGAGGGGGGTCAGGGGGACGGCCGGGCGCCGGAGGAGATGCACGGCCGCTAGCAGGCCGAGGGCCTCGATGGTCTTGGTCGCCAGGGCGAGGCCGTCGATCGGCTCGGGGTCGGCGTGGAGCAGGGGGAGCCCCGTCGTCGTCGCGAGCGCGTAGCTCGTGAGCAGGCCGGCGAAGACGGCCGCGGCGCCGACCAGCGCGGCCGTGCTCGCCGGGTACCGCGTGAGTCCCACGGCGAGCCCCGCGAGCAGGACGGCGGCAGCGGCGAAGCCGAGGCCGGGCCCGGCGCCCTCGCCGAGATGCTCGGGCACGAGCGCCGCGTGCACGCCCGCGCTGATCGCGCAGGCGACGATGAGGGCGTCCCGCTCGATCACGTCCGCGGTGATCACTTGACGATCACCTCGCCCTCCATGTCTTGCCGGTGCAGGGTGCAGACGTAGTGGTAGGTACCGGGCCTCTCGAAGGTGAGCGAGACGCTCTCCCCGCGCCCGACCTCGTGATCTTCCTGTCCGTCCACGCGGACCGTGTGCGTGAAGTTGTCCTCGTTCGTCCAGGTGACGGTTGCACCCGCCTCGACCTCGATCGTCCTCGGGTCGAAGCGGTAGCTCTTGGCCATGGTCACCTGGGTGGTCGCGACCGGCTCGCTGCTCTTCTCGGAGCCGCCGCAGCCCGCCGCGACGGTGAGCGCCACGGATGCGGCGAGCGCGAGGGCGGTAGCGAGGAGAGAGCGTCGAAGCCTCATCCGCGGCTCACCTCCAGCGCCGGCCGGCGGGCGAAGACCTGCGCGACCGCGCCGACGAACACGAGCACGAACGCGGCCAGGTCGAGCACCTCGGCGATCGTGTGCGCGAACAGGAACACGGTCCAGTCGAGGTGGTAGGTCATGTACACGGCCTCCGCGGCCGCGAACAGCGAGAACGCCGCGCCGAGCAGGTCGAGCTCGCGCTTGAAGGCGAGCCAGGCGAAGCCGGCGCCGATCGCGAAGGCCGCGATGTGCACGACCATGAAGAACTCGGTCGGCAGCTCGTTGATCCAGCTACCCCAGGGCATGTCGTGTCCTCCTTTCGGTTGCGTCGAGCAATTGGTGACGGCGGCGCGGCGGGTCTTACGTGGGAGCTCTGGCGTCGCCTCGCCCTCCCACGTTCGGGCGCGCCGGCAGGGCCTCCTGATCGAGCACAACCTGGACCTGCGGGCGGTGCTGGCGGAGCCGGCGGCGGCCGCGGCCGCCTGATCAGAGCTCGGCGGTCGTAATGCCTAGCCGCTCTGCGGCGCGCAGCATCCTGCGGTCGAGGCTGAGCAGCGGCGCGCCGAGCAGGCGTGCGAGGGCAAGGTACTCCGCGTCGTAGGTCTTGGCCCATCCGAGCTCGGTCGCGATCGACCAGACCGAAGCGCCGAGGCCGCGGGGATTGCGAGAGCGCACCGGTGCCTGCTCGAGACGTTGCAACGCATGCTCGCCTACGTGTGCCGCGATGACTCCGCGCCATACCGAGCGGTGGAGCACCGAACGGGCCTCTGGCCAGAGAAGGGGTGGCGCCACGAGCTCATCCCCGAGTCGATCGAAGCCTCCCGGTGTCGTGCAAGCCGGAACCGTGAAGCTCGCATCGATCACCAGCGTCAATGCGAGTCGCGGTCCTCGCGAATGATGCGAACCCAGTTCGGCTGCGGAGTCCCGTCCTCCATGAACTGCAGCCACTCCGGAAGCGGGAGCATCTCGTCGCCCTCAGCGAGCACCGCTTCGAGGTCGGCTTCGTCGATCGTGTGCTGCGTCCCGACCTTCTGCGAGCGAAGCCGCCCGGAGCGGATCCAGCGGCGGATCGTCTCGGGATTGCGATTTGCGCGCTTTGCCGCTTCGGGAACGGTGAGCATAGTCGTATACTACAACACGCTCTGAGCGTGGTTACGCGGTGGCGGGTTGGGGCATCCCGGCGCCGAGCGCGTCGGCGCGCTCGAGCGACGGCGCGGCACGGAGGCGCTCGAAGGTCTCCCGGGCCTCGGTGACGAGCGGAACGGCCTCGTCGCTTCGCCCCTGCGCGACCAGCCACTCGGCGTGCTCGAGCTGCGTGCGGGCGAGCTCGAAGGGCATCGCATAGGCGCGGAAGGCCGCAGCCGCGATCTTGAAGCTCTCCTCCGCGCGCGCCTGCTCGCCCCTCGCGGCGGCGACCTGCGCGCGGAACCGCGTGGCCTGCGCCCGCACGATGGGGCCGACGTCGGCGCGACCGAAGGCCTCGTTCGCGAGCGCCTCGGCGGCCCTGTCGGCGTCGCCTTGCGCGAGAGCCGCCTCGGCGATCAGGAGCTCGGTCCAGAGCGGGTCAGCGTCGTCTCCGAGCTCCGATCGTGCCTGCACGATCTGCGAGATCACCTCGTCGTAGCGCCCCTCCGCGTACAGGGCGGCCGCGAGGGTCGACACGTACTGGGCGCGGTCCTGCCAGGAGGCGGAGCCCGCGTACCTCGACGCGCGCTCGAGACAGAGCCGTGCGGTCTCGACGTCTCCTCGATGGCGCGCGACCTCCGCCGCGTTCGTGTTGACGCCGAGCGCCTGCGCGTCGAAGCCGGGAGGGAGCTCGGCGACGATCTCCATGACCTCGTCCCACTTCCCGATCTGCTGGTAGAAGTCCGTGAGGTTGCCCAGGGCGAACCACTCGCCCTCCCGGTCGCCGACTCTGCGCGCGACCTCGAGTGACCTCACGGTCAGGCTCTCGGCTTCCGCGAGGTTTCCGAGGCGCTCCTCTACGACGCTGAGGTTCGCGTAGCTGCGCATCGCGGCCTCGGGAAGGTCGTTCTCGACGGCCATCTCGAGCGCGTAGCGTAGGAGTGCTCGCCCCGTCTGCCAGTGACCCGCCCGCAGCTCGAGCAGACCCTTCGTGTTCAGCGCGTGTGAGAGCACCTCGGGGAGCCCCAGCCGCTCCGCGGCGTCGAGAGCGAGCTCGTTCCGCTGCCCGCAGAGCTCGAGCTGGCCCGAGAAGTAGAGCCAGCGCGCGAGCTGGGAGAGGACGTAGGCGACGTCCTCGTCGGGCTCGTCGGTCTCCAGGACGGCGTACGCGCGCTCGAGCCGCTCGATCGCGTCGGCGAGCCTGCCGGTGGCGAACTCGCCCACGGCGAGGTCGGCGCTCGCGCGGGCTGCCGCGCGCGCGTCGCCGGCCTGCTCGAAGAGCTCCATCGCGCGCAGGAGCAAGGCCGCGGCGCGCTCGCTGTCGCCGTGCGCGCGCGCCGCGTTGCCTGCTCTCGCGACGAGCCGGGCCTCGTCGAGGACGCTCTCCGCGAGCTCGGCGGCGCGGGAGAAGAGCGTCGCGGCTTCGGAGCTCGCTCCGAGCGAGGCCGCGCGCTCGCCGGCGCGCGCCAGCGTCTCGCGTGCCTTCGGGCGCAGGGTCGGCGCGTCTTCGGCGTCGGGGTCGAGCTCGAGCGCCGTCACGTAGTGCGACGCGATCACCTCGACGACCTCCTGCTCGCGTCCCGTCCAGCCCGTCTCGAAGAAGGTCGCGGCCGCGACGTGCCGCACCTTGCGGTCGCGCCGGGCGAGGGTCTCGTAGGCGACGTGCCGGACGAGGTCCTGGAGGAAGCCGTACTGCCCGCGCTCGGCCGACCGGGGGTCGTTCTCGAGGAAGAGGATCTCCTTGCGGACGAGGCTGTCGAGCATCCGCCCGACCTCCTCGGCCGGGCGGCGCGAGATCGAGGCGAGGGCGTCGAGGACGAAGGTCTTTCCGAGCACGGAGGCGTCCTGGACGAGGCGGCGCTCCTCGGGCTCGAGCCCGTCGATCCGCGACGCGACGAGCGCGTGGAGCGTCTCCGGGACCTCGAGCTCCTCGATCTCCCCGACCACCCGGTACGCGCCGTCGGCGCGCTCCACCTGCCCGCGGTTCATGAGCATCCGGACCGTCTCGACGGCGTAGAGCGGGAAGCCCTCGGCGCGGGCGCGGATCGAGTCGCGGAGCCCCTCGGGCAAGCCGGGCACGAGGCCCTCCAGCAGCGCGTCCATCGCCTCGTCGGAGAGCGGCTCGAGCGCGAGCCCGGTGAAGCCCCCGCGCGTCGTGGCGCCGAAGCCCGGGTGCCGCTCGAAGAGCTCGGGTCTCGCGAGCGCCAGGACGAAGACCGGCTTGCCCCGCGCCCACTCGACGAGGTGCTCGACGAAGTCGAGGAGCCCGGCGTCCGCCCACTGGAGATCTTCGAAGACGAGGACCGTCGGAGCCTCGTCTGCGAGGCACTCGAAGAAGAGGCGCCACGCCGCGAACAGGTCCTCCCGCTCGAAGGTGGCGTCGGCGAGCCCGAGGAGATGGGCGAGCCGGGGCTCCACCCACTCGCGGTCCCGCAGCTCGGGGACGTGCTCCGCGATGGTGACTCGGAGCTTCTCCTGCGCGGTCTCGGTGCCCTCGTTCTCGAGGATCCCGGCGCGCCCGCGCACCATCTCGGCGAGCGCCCAGTAGGCGACGCCCTCGCCGTAGGACGGGCAGCGGCCCTTGTGCCAGAGGACGGTCAGCGTCAGGCCGTCCACGTACTTCTCGAACTCCCAGGCCAGGCGCGACTTGCCGATGCCCGCCGGCCCGCTGACGAGCGCGAGGTGCGAGTGGCCGGCCTCCGCGCTCGCCTGGAAGACGTCCTTGACGAGCCGGAGCTCGCGGTCACGGCCGACGAACGGCGCCTCGAGGCCGGCCGAGCGGCCCTCGCCGCCGCGGTTGGCGACCACGCGGAGCGCGCGCCAGAGGCGCATC
The DNA here is from genome assembly GCA_035559835.1 of Gaiellaceae bacterium. Classification (GTDB taxonomy): domain Bacteria; phylum Actinomycetota; class Thermoleophilia; order Gaiellales; family Gaiellaceae; genus GMQP-bins7. The sequence continues at coordinate 8,294 of DATMAP010000032.1, read as the reverse complement.
GGCTCGGCCTTGCCCTTCAGGTTGTGCTCGCCGGCGTCCTCGAAGGCGATGGCAGCGTCCGCGGCGGTGCGCGTGGCCTCGCCCACGAGCACCGTCCCCGGCTCGGCCGCCGACTGCACGCGCGAGGCGGTGTTCACGAGGTCGCCCGCGACCATGCCCTCGCTCGTGGCGCCGATCGTGACCGCCGCTTCGCCCGTGAGGACGCCTGCCCTCGCGCGCAGGTCGGGGTGGAGCTCGGGGATCGCGGAGACGAGGTCGAGAGCCGCGCGGACGGCGCGCTCGGCGTCGTCCTCGGTCGCGACCGGGGTGCCCCAGACGGCCATGACCGCGTCGCCGATGAACTTCTCCACCGTCCCCCCGTAGCGCTCGACGATGGCGCGCGCCTGCTCGAAGTAGCGGGAGAGGAGCTCGCGCGTCTCCTCGGCGTCGCGGCCCTCGGCGAGCGTGGTGAAGCCGACGAGGTCGGCGAAGAGGACGGAGACGAGGCGGCGCTCGGCCGCAGGGGCCGGAGGAGAGCTCGCCGGTGTCGCCACGGGCGCTCCTGCCCCGGCCAGGGGCGTCCCGCACTCGCCGCAGAACTTCTGACCCGGCACGTTCGAGTTGCCGCAGGACGGACACACCGCCTGGAGCGGCGATCCGCACTCGCCGCAGAACTTGTGACCCTCGGGGTTGACGTGCCCGCACGAGCCGCAGGTCATGCGCCGACCTTCGCCAGGGCTCTCGCCGAGTCGACGCGCTCGAGCCACGGCGTCGCGCGAAGCGACTCGAAGATCTCGCGCGCCTCGGCGAGGAGCGCCGAGTGGCCGGTCCGCTTGCCGTGCTCGAGCAGGGTGACCGCGAGCCAGAAGACGATCCCCAGCTCGCGGAACCGGCTCGCTGCTGCCGCGAAACGCTCGTCTGCGACCTCAGCGGCGCCTGCGAGCCGGCCCCGGAAGCGATGTGCCTGTGCCTCGAGATACGGAGGACGCACGCCGGGCTTCAGCGCTTCGATCCCCTCGAGCAGCTCCTCGGCGCGAGCCCGATCACCCAGATCGAGGAGCGCCTCGAGCGCCTGAACGGTCCCTTGCTTGACCCCCTGGTTCCCGACACCGAATGCGTCCCTCGAGACCTCGATCGCTTCCAAGCCGAGCGCGACGGCGTCCTCGAGGCGACCCTCGGCGCGGGCGATCGCCGCCGCGGCGCCCAGGTACCCGGAGCGATCCTGGACGTCGGCCGAGCTCTCGAGCTCGGCGAAGAGCCCGAGGATGCGCCGCGCCTCGTCGAGGTCGCCACGAGCGAGCGCGATCTGGAGCACGGAGTCGAGCAAGCTGAGTGTCGTTCCCGTGAAGAGCTTGTCCTCGGGGAGTTGCGCGAACGTCGCGACGGCCTCGTTCCAGCGTCCCAACATGTACAGGGGGTAGGTGCTCTCGGCCAGAACACTCCACTCTCCAGGGCGGCTGCCACGCCGGCGGGTGATGTCGAGGGCTTCGGCGAGGTAGCCGAGTGCCTTCTCGTAGCGATCGCGGTGGAACGAGCGGTCCGAGAGGTGGAAGTAGATGCGGGACGCCTGCTCCCACTGCTCGTGCTCCCGAGCAAGCTCGAGACCGTGCTCGAGAAACGCGGCGCTCTCCTCCGGACGCCCCCGGCCGAGGGCGATCTGCGACTTGATGACGAATCCCCGCGTGAGAACGTCCGGCAGGACGAGCGCCTCTGCGATGCCGAGGGCGTAGTCGATGCGCTCCTCTGCCCGGTCGAGGTCGGCCATGTACGCGTACCCGGTCGCCAGCTGCTCGGCGAGGCCGGCCTGGATCGCGTCAGGCTCGTCCGTGCCGACGATCTCGAAGGCCCGCTCGGCTCGCTCCATGGCCTCCGTCCGGCGCCCCTGGAGCCACTCGAACCTTGCGAGTTGACCAGAAGCTCGGGCGGCGGCGTGCAGATCGCCCGTCGACTCGTAGAGCGACACCGCCTCGGCGGCCAGGTTCTCGGCGGCGTCGATGTCGCCCGCATAGAAGCCGGCAAGCCATCCGGCCCGCAGGAGCAGCGCCGCCCGCTCCGGGTCGCCGTCGGCCAGGTCGGCCGCCTGCTGGAGATAGCGTTGTGCCTCGGTCGCGGCGCCGAGGGCTTCGGCGCGATCGGCCGCGCGGACGAGCGTCGTCCGCGCCTTCGCTTTCACCTCCGGCGCATCCTCGGCCTCCGGTGCCGCCTCGTACGCCGAGACGTAGTGGGAGGCGATCACCTCTGCGATCTCGTCCTCGTTGGAGAACGTCTCCACGAGGTACGCGGCGGCGGCGAGGTGTCGCGAGCGTCGCTCCTTCTTCGAGAGCGTCTCGTAGGCGACGTGGCGGACGAGGTCCTGGAGGAAGCCGTACTGCCCGTGCTCGGGCGAGGTGGGATCGGCCTGGACGCCGAGGATCTCCTTTCGAGCGAGCGAGGCGAGGAGCGGGTCGAGCTCGGCCTCCGCACTGCCTCCGACGGCTGCCAGCGCCTGCCGCGTGAACGTCTTCCCAAGGACCGCTGCGTCCTGGAGCAGCCGGCGCTCCTCGGGCGGCAGGCCGTCGAGACGCGATGCGACGAGCCCGTGCAGCGTCTCGGGGACCTCGAGCGACGGGATCTCGTCCGTCGGGCGGTAGACCGAGCCCTCCTGCACGAGCAGCCCCCGGTCGAGCAGCATCCGCACGGTCTCGACCGCGTACAGCGGTACGCCTTCCGCGCGGGCCAGGATCTGCTCGCGCAGCGACGCCGGAAGGCCCGGGACGAAGCCGTCGAGGAGCTCGCCCATCGCCGTCTCCGAGAGCGGGCCGAGGTGGAGCGAGGTGAAGTTGCGATGGCCGGCACCCCAGTTCGGGCGCTTGTCGAGGAGCTCCGGGCGCGTGAGGACGAGGACGAAGAGCGGGCTCGAGCGCGACCACTCGAGCAGGTACTCGACGAAGTCGAGCAGGCTCGCGTCGGCCCACTGCATGTCCTCGAAGACCAGCACCGTCGGGTAGGTGTTGGCCAGGCGCTCGAAGAAGAGCCGCCAGGCCGCGAAGAGGTCGTGGCGCTCGTGGGAGGCATGCTCCTGCGAGATCCCGAGCAGGCTCGCGAGCATCGGCTCGACGAAAGCGCGCTCCTCCGCATCGAGGATGTGCTCGGTGAGCGTGGCCTGAAGTTTCGCCCGGGCCGTCGCGTCGTCGTCCTCCGAGATGCGGCAGCGCATGCGCACCATGTCCGCGAGCGCCCAGTACGTCACCCCCTCGCCGTAGGCGAGGCAGCGGCCGCGGTGCCAGTAGACGTTGTCCACGAGGCCGTCGAAGTACTTGTAGAACTCCCACGCGAGCCGCGACTTGCCGATGCCGGCGATGCCCATGGCCGAGACGAGGTGCGCCGTCTTCTCCTCGGCGGAGGCGTGGAAGAGCTCCTTGACGAGCCGGAGCTCGCGGTCGCGGCCCGTGAACGGCGGCTCGAGGCCGGTCGACTTGAGCGCGCCACGGCGCCCGGACGTCACCCGGAGTGCCCGGAAGAGGTGCTCGGCGCCTTCCTTCCCTTTGAGCTCGTGCATCCCGGCGTCTTCGTAGACGACGGCCAGCTCGGTCACGCGGCGTGTGGTCTCGCCGACGAAGACGGCCCCCGGTGTCGCAGCCGACTGGATCCGGGCGGCCGTGTTGACGAGGTCGCCCGCGACCATCCCCTGGCCCTCCGCGCCGAGAGTCACCGCTGCCTCTCCGGTGAGGACGCCGGCGCGTGCGCCAAGCTCGGGCGCCCCTACTTCGTCGCCGAGCGCCGAGACGGCGGCGACGAGGTCGAGGGCCGCACGGACGGCGCGCTCCGCGTCGTCCTCCGTCGCGACCGGCGTCCCCCAGACGGCCATCACGGCGTCGCCGATGAACTTCTCGACCGTGCCGCCGTAGAGCTCGATCAGCCGCCGGCTCGTCTCGAAGTACCGGGAGAGGAGCTCGCGGACGTCCTCGGCGTCGCGGCTCTCCGAGAGGGTCGTGAACCCGACCAGGTCGGCGAAGAGGACGGAGACGAGCCTGCGCTCGGCCTGGGGAGGCGCGGCAGGCGCCGAGACCGCTTCTCGGGGCCGCGCTGCAAGCGGAGCCCCGCACTCGCCGCAGAACTTGACGCCGGGCGGGTTCGGCGTTCCGCAGGAGGGGCAGGCCGCTGCCAGCGACGAGCCGCACTCCCCGCAGAACTTGCGCCCGGGCTCGTTGGCGACGCCGCACGCGGCACAGGTGAGCGTGTCCGCCACGGCTGAACTCTAGTGTCGAGGTGGTCCTCGCTCAACCGGGCGCGGCTACGCTCCCCGCATGGCGCTCGACGCTGCCGGGACCGGGCAGGGCCTCTCTCCCGAGCGGGCCTGGTGGCTGCGCGTGCCGGCGGTGCTGCTCGGCCCCCGCTCGGTCTTCTTCGCGCTGCGGGAGGACGACGAGGAGGACGTGGCCGCGCGCTCGGAGCCGATCCTGCTCCTCGTCTGGCTCGCGGGGGCGGCGGCCGTGCTCGCCACCCCGACGGCGGGCGCCCTGCTCGACAAGCCGGAGTACGACGCGCTTCTCCTCGCCGTGTGGGCGTTCGTGGCGGGAGGCCTGTACGGCGCCGCCGGCTACTTCGTCTTCGGCTTCGTGCTCTTCTTCGGCGTCCGGCTCGCAGGCAGCCTGGGCGACTACCGGCGGGCGCGGCAGACGCTCGGGCTCGCGCTCGCCCCGCTCGCGCTCTCGCTGCTCGTGCTGCTGCCCGTACGCCTCGCTCTCTACGGAGGCGACACGTTCCGCGCGGGCGGCCCCGACGAGGGGACGGGGGAGACGGTGCTGCTCGCGCTCCAGCTCGGCTTCGCCGCCTGGTCGGTCGCGCTGCTCGCGCTCGGCGTGCGCGTCGTGCACGGCTGGAGCTGGCCGCGGACGGCCGCCGCGCTCGCCGGCGCCGCCGCGCTGCTAGCCGCGCTCGCGGGCGTGTTCGCACTCGTCTGAGAGCGCGCGCTCGAACGCAGCGAGCTCGTCCTCGGACATCGCGTACGTGTGCTGCTCCTCGGGGAAGCGGTGCTCGCGCACGTCTTCGGCATATGCCTGAAGGGCCGCGCGGATCGCCGTTCCCACGTCCGCGTAGCGCTTGACGAAGCGGGCCGGCCGGCCGGCGTAGAGGCCGAGCAGGTCGTGCCACACGAGCACCTGGCCGTCGCAGCCCGGCCCGGCCCCGATCCCGATCGTGGGGATCGCGAGCCGCTCGCTGATCCGGGCGGCCACCGGGGCAGGGACGGCCTCGAGCACGAGCGAGAAGCAGCCGGCCGCTTCCAGGGCGCGCGCGTCCTCGAGCAGCGCGAGCGCCTTCTCCGCGCTCCGCCCCTGGGCCTTGAAGCCGCCGAGCATCGTGGCCGACTGCGGGGTGAGCCCGAGGTGGCCCATGACCGGGATGCCCGCGCCGACGAGCGCGCGCACGCGCGAGAGCGTGGGGCCGGCGCCCTCGAGCTTGACCGCATCGGCGCCCGCCTCCTTGACGAAGCGGATCGCGTTCCGCAGCGCGTCCTCGTCGGAGACCTGGTACGAGCCGAAGGGGAGGTCGGCGACCACGAGCGGCCGGCGAGCGCCGCGCGCGACGGCGCGCGTGAGCACGAGCATCTCCTCCATCGTGGCCGGCACGGTCGAGTCGTAGCCGAGCACGGTCATCGCCGCCGAGTCGCCGACGAGCACGAGGTCGACGCCGGCTTCGTCGGCGAGGCGACCGCTCGGGGCGTCGTAGGCGGTCACCATCACGATCGGCTGGCGCCGGGCCTTCATCTCCGCGAGCTCGGGGAGCGGGAGCTTGCCCGGCGCGGGGGTGGCGGGGGCGGGGGCCTGCGGGCGGATACTCATGAGTCCTCCTCCAGGACGACGTTGTCGATGAGGCGGGTCGAGCCGACGCGGACGGCGGCAGCCAGCACGGGAGGGTCGAAGGGGGCGACCTCGACGTAGTCCACCTCGAGACCGGCCACGGCGCGGAGCTGCGCGAGCGCCGCCTCGCGGTCGCGGGTAGCGAGCGCGCGGGGCAGGGCGAGGGCGCGCTCGCGCTCCTCCGCCGAGAGGAGCGCGTTCCGCGACGAGAGCGCGAGCCCGTCGGCGTCGCGCACGGTGGGGCAGACGCGCAGCTCGACCTCGAGCGCGAGGTCGCGGATCAGGCGCCGGATCACCTCCACCTGCTGGGCGTCCTTCTGGCCGAAGTAGGCGCGGTCGGGGCGGACGATCTCGAACAGCTTGAGGCAGACGGTGGCCACGCCGCGGAAGTGCCCCGGGCGGAACGCGCCCTCGAGGACGGAGCCGAGCTCCGTCACCTCGACCCACGTCTGGAAGCCGGGCGGGTACATCTCCTCGGTCGCCGGGGCGAAGACGAGGTCGACGCCTGCGCTTTCGGCGAGCGCGAGGTCGTGCTCCTCGTCGCGGGGGTAGCGGGCGAGGTCGTCTCGATCGCCGAACTGGGCTGGGTTGACGAACAGGCTCATCACGACCGTGTCGCACTCGGCGCGCGCCGCGCGCAGCAAGGAGAGGTGCCCCTCGTGCAGGGCGCCCATCGTCGGCACGAGGCCGACGCTCCCCTCGCGGCGAGGCCCGAGCGCGGAGCGAGCCTCGGCGATCGTCCTGACGACTCTCATCGCGGACGGGGTCTCACGCAGGCGCTCCGAAGCCAAGTGACAGTTTGTCACTTGGCAGCTCGCGCCCCGCGACGGCCGCCGTCGCCGCGGCGAGGACGAGGTAGAGCTCCTCGAGCTCCGGACGCGCCGCCCGGATCGCCTCCAGGTGCCGCTCGACGGTCTCCCAGTCGCCGCGCGCGATCGGGCCGGTGAGCTCGAAGCCGTTCTCGATCACGCGCCGCATGAGCGGGTCGAGGGCCTCGGGGGGAGCGCCGGCGGCCTCGAGCAACGACCCGGCCGCATGCCGCAGCGTGACGAGGTAGTTGGAGGCCACCGCCGCCCCTGCGTGGTAGACGGCGCGGGCGGCGTCGGCGAGGTCGAAGGGGCGTAGCCCGAGCGTCTCCGCGAGCCAGAAGCCGGCGGCGCGCGCCTCGGGGGTCTCGGCCGTGACCGCCGCCCAGGCACCGTCGAGCTGCTCCGGGCCGCGCGCCTTCGTGAACGTCTGCAGCGGGTGCAGGGAGAAGCGCCGCACGTGCGGGTCGAGCGCCGCGAGCGGGGTGGCGCCGCTGACGTGGGCGACCCAGGGCCCGGGTGCGATCTCGGCGGCCACCTGGGCGATCGCCCGGTCGGGGACGCAGAGGAGGACGAGCTCGGGCTCCGCGTCGTCGAGGCGCAGGCCTCGCTCGGCGAGCCGTGCGCTCACCGCCGAGCCGACGCGGCCGCCCGCGCCGATGATCCTGATGGGCTCGATCATTCGCTGGCTCCAGTTCCCGTGCGGGATACCGGGCAGGGAGAAGTCTACGCGGAGTCGAGCCGCTCGAGGAGCCGAGCGCGGACCGTCGGCCACTCGTCGTCGAGCACGCTGTACCAGGCGCTGTCCCGGCTCTCGCCGCCACGGACGAGCATGTGCTTGCGATGGATCCCCTCGAAGGTGGCGCCGAGGGCCTCGAGCGCCCGCCGCGCCCGCTCGTTGCGCGCGTCGGTCTTGAGCTCGACCCGGCGACAACCCCACGTCTCGAAGGCGTGCCGGAGCTGGAGCAGCTTCGCCTCTGCGTTCACGCCCGTCCCCCAGACCGAGGGGTGCAGCCACGTCCAGCCGATCTCGACGGAGCGGTGCTCGGGCCGGAGCGCGAGAAAGCGCGTCGAGCCGACGACGCGCTTGTGACAAAGTGTCACAAGGGGGATCTCCGTGCCCGCCTCCGCCGCGGCCAGCGCCTGGGCGAGATGCGCCGACCACTCCTCGGGAGTCCGCGGCTGGACGACCGAGAGCCAGCGCCACGTCCGCGGGTCGCGGGCCGCCTCCCACAAAGCGGCCTCGTGCTCCGGCCGGAGCGGCTCGAGCCGGACGAGCCGGCCCTCGAGGACGGGGCAGGTCCAGCGCTCCACCGCCTGCGGACAGTACACTCGGCTCCATGCCGATCTACGAGTACGCGTGCATGGAGTGCGAGTCGCACTTCGAGGAGCTCGTCCGCAGCGGAGAGCAGGCGGTGACGTGCCCGGAGTGCGGGGCCGCGAAGGTGCTCCGGCAGCTCTCCACCTTCGCCGTGCACGGCGCGCGCACGCAGCCGAGCTTCAGCGGCCCGGCAGGCGGCGGGGGCGGCTGCTGCGGCGGCGCCTGCGGCTGCGGCCACTGACCTCAGGCGAGCGCGGCGGTCAGCCCCAGCATGGCGAGCGCGCCCAGCGGGGCGACTGCCGCGACGAGCACGAGCGCCCGCGCGCGCGGCTCGGGGGGACCGGCGAG